>CALLXE010000009.1 GCA_938015875.1 uncultured Robiginitomaculum sp.
CTGCTGCATGATCTCTCGCGCCGTGCAGACGCCATGTTCAAAGACGAATCTGCGGCTATTTTCACCTGCGACGTTGGGCAACATCAAATGTGGGTCGCGCAGCATTGTTATTTCGACGAGCCGAAAGATCACATCACATCGGGCGGGTTAGGCACAATGGGCTTTGGCCTGCCAGCTGGTCTCGGCGCAAAGCTTGGCGCGCCAGATCGTACCGTCATTACGGTGTCGGGCGACGGCTCGATCATGATGAACATTCAAGAGTTGGCGACGCTCCATCGATACGGCATTCCGCTGAAAATTGTGCTGCTAGATAATTCCGTGCTGGGCATGGTGCGCCAGTGGCAGGAAGTCTTCTTTGACAAAAATTATTCGGAGACAAATTTGGACGATAATCCAGATTTCGCCCTCGTCGCGAAAGCGTTCCAAATCGACGCATTCACCGTCAACACAGCCGATGAAATGGACGCAGGCATTGAGCGCTTGCTATCAACAGACGGTCCTGTCTTGATGCATGTCAAAATTGATCCCAATGAAAATGTCTGGCCGCTCGTTCCTCCGGGACGCAGCAATGCTGACATGATGGAGCGGTAGTGTGCGGCGTCAAACACTCCGCACATCATTAATTTTAGCAGCGTGGGGCTTACCCTTCACTTCAGGCGTGGTTTGGTGGCTGTTGGGGTACGGTCCTTGGATTGGGTCTACGATAGATGTCTCAAACCAACTTTCCCTATTCATGTTGATGGCGTTGCAGGGATTCATGGGTGGAATAACTTTTTCTGCGATCTGCCTCTGGGCTGCACATAATCTTGGCCCTCTTTCTTTTGCATCCAGATCGACAGTATCTAGATTTTGCTTCGTCGGAATTCTGGCATCTATTATATGTGTGGTGTTAAGTATTATGGAGACAGTCTTACAATATTCAGTCTTCGATGAAGAGGTGATTTTCGGGTTCGGCGATCTAGCCTATATAGGGCAATTTGTGATCTACGGCCTTGCGAACATCTTCGTTTTATTATTTGCCAGATTCCAATTGAAACAACAATTAGCTGGGGAAAAAATACAAGACCCAACATTGGCGGAAACTTTCTCATGACCGAACTTCAACGCGATAAAACTTTTGAACCGTCTGGCGTATCCGGCAAACTAAAGGTCGTGCTTCACGATGTGTCCGGCACGCTTATTAGGGCGCTGGGCACGATTGAACGACGCGGTTATGATTACCGTGATGTGCATTGTACGCAGCGCGTGGACGGTGATTTTGATTTACTGGTTCATGTTGAAGACACAGGCGGGCCGAATGATCTCGATACGCTCTGCCTGCAACTCGAACGACTTTACAACGTCGTCTCAGCCGAGAAGGTGGGACGACGTAAAAGAGCGGAACGGGCCTAGCGGCGCGCCCTCTCATTTCCTTACCTTTGAAATGAGACTGAGAGTATCATGACCAACCATATAAAAATTTTCGACACGACATTACGCGACGGCGAGCAAGCGCCTGGATTTTCCATGACAGGCGGACAGAAACTCCGCTTGGCCAAAGCTCTGGAGGCCCTCAAGGTTGACGTGATGGAGGCTGGCTTTGCAGCCGCCTCCGAAGGTGACTTTCAAGCGATCAAAACCATCGCGTCCGAAGTCAAAGATAGCGTCGTCTGTTCTCTCGCGCGCTGTAATGATGGCGACATCCGCGCCAGCGGCGAAGCCATTAAACCCGCTGCGCGCGGACGCATCCATACGTTCATCGCGACAAGCCCGTTGCACCGCGAGTTTAAACTCAAAATGTCCAAAGAAGAAATTCTGCGCCGCGCCGTAGCGGGTGTAGAACTCGCACGCCAATATACGGATGACGTGGAATTTTCCTGTGAAGACGCGATCCGCACAGAACGTGATTATATGAAGCAAGTCTGCGAAGCCGTCATCAAAGCGGGCGCAACGACCATCAACATGCCCGACACCGTTGGTTATACGACGCCCGAAGAAATTCAGGACTTGTTCGAATTTTTGACGTCCGAAGTTGAAGGCGCCGACGACGTCATATTCTCGGCTCATTGTCACAATGATTTGGGGCTGGCGGTTGCCAATTCTCTCGCTGCCATTCGCGGCGGCGCGCGGCAAGTCGAAGTGGCCCTAAACGGCATTGGTGAACGCGCAGGCAATTGCGCACTCGAAGAAGTCGTCATGGCCTTACGCACGCGCAAAGATTTCTTTGACGTGACAACGGGCATTGAAACGCAGGGCATTTACGCGGCGTCAAAACTGCTGGCGACGATTACGGGTAATCCCGTCCCGCGTAATAAAGCCATCGTCGGGAAAAATGCGTTCGCCCATGAGAGCGGCATCCACCAGCACGGCGTTTTGGCAAACCGCGAAACCTATGAAATCATGAAACCCGAAGATGTGGGTGTGTCCACGGATAACCTTGTTCTTGGCAAACATTCGGGCCGCGCCGCCTTGAAAGCCCGCGCCGCGAAACTGGGCTTTACGCTCGCCGACAATCAACTCGCCTCGGTTTTTGCGGCGTTCAAAACATTGGCAGATGATAAAAAGGAAGTCTTTGATTCTGATATTGAAGCCCTTGTCTTGGGCGAAGCCGTGGGCGTTCAGGGGCCGTGGTCCATTGACTCGCTTTATGTCTCGGCGGGGTCAGACGATAACCGCGAACCCGAAGCGATTGTCCGTCTATCCCATGTAGACGGTAGAGCAGAGACACATGTCAGCCGCGCGAAGGGTCCGATGAATGCGGTCTTTGCCGCCATCAGCGAAATCGCGAAAATCCCGATGCATTTGGAGCATTACGCCGTATCATCTGTCTCCAGCGGAGAAGACGCGATGGCCGAAGCCACTGTTCGCGTGGCGACGAAATTTGAAACCTATCAAGGCCGAGGTACAGATACCGATACTGTGCTGGCCTCGGCGCTCGCCTATCTCGACGTCATCAATCGCATTGAGCGCCGCCAAGCCCGCGCCCAAAAAGGGGAGCGCGCCATCGCCGCGCAGCATTGATGGAATTATACGGGACAACGTTCTTCGACAACCGCAGGCTCAGGCTTCTGCGCTACTTCATTGCGACATGTGTGGTATGTTTCTATTTTGGGAAGTTTTTCTACAACATCACGATCGAAGCTTATTACATAAGCCAGAATGGGCCATTCGCAAAGAGTTCCACCTTTGTGTTTGGCTTTGACGATTTAATCGTAGCATTAATACCGATTGCAATTTTGATATCAGAGATCGAGATTGTGACAAAGCCCAAGGCATATCATCTCTTACGTGCAGTTTGCATTGTCGTAGGTGTGATTGCGATGATTGGTGGTTATTACTTCTTCCGCGAAATCGTTCACTCATTTGATTATTCTTATTTCGAGATAGGTATGGCTGCCTACATACTGAGACAAATATCAATCGTTCTCGTCGCTATATATGTCTATCATCGCATAACAGTTCGAGAGCCAGAAGCGGATAAAATCCAATGACTAAAACACTTTTCGACAAAGTCTGGGAGCGGCACATTGTTGTCCCTGAGGCCGCTGCCAATCCGGCGACGATATATATCGACCTGCATCTCATCCATGAGGTCACGTCCCCGCAAGCTTTTACGGAATTAAATAATCGCGGCCTGAAAGTCCGTCGTCCAGACCGCACGCTCGCGACGATTGATCATTCCACGCCGACGCGGGTGAATGCCGATGGCTCTCGTCCCTATGTCACGCCTCAGGCCGAAACACAGGTTGAAACCTTGCTGGCGAATACAAAAGCTCACGGCATTGAAACACATGGCTGGGAGAGTGACAATCGCGGCATCGTCCATGTGATGGGGCCAGAGTTAGGCGCAACACAACCCGGCATGACTATCGTTTGCGGCGATAGCCATACCAGCACGCATGGCGCATTTGGGGCCATCGCCTTTGGGATTGGGACAACGCAGGTCGGTCATGTTCTGGCCACGCAATGTATCCTCATGCCCAAGCCAAAGACCATGGCAATCAATGTGAACGGCAAGCTTCCCAAGGGCGTGACGCCCAAAGACGTGATCTTGCACATCATCGCCGAAATCGGTGTGGGCGGCGGTACAGGTTATGCGCTGGAATATCGCGGCAATGTGTTTGAAGACATGAGCATGGAAGGCCGCATGACGGTTTGTAACATGTCCATCGAGGCCGGCGCGCGCTGCGGCATGGTGGCTCCGGATCAGATCACATTTGATTTCCTGAACGGCCGTAAATTTGTGCCCGAAGATTTTGACGCGGCCTGCGAAGACTGGGCGTCTCTGGCCACAGATAAAGGCGCAGTCTTTGACAAAGAGGTCAGCCTGCGCGCCGAAGACATCAAACCTATGGTGACTTACGGAACCCATCCGGGCATGGGCATCGCCATTGACGCAATTATTCCGGGCGCTGCCGATAATGCAGAGCAGGACGCGCTCGATTATATGCAGCTCTCGTCAGGTGAAAAAATCGCCGGCACCCACGTCAATAAGGTCTTTATCGGCTCTTGTACCAACTCGCGTATGGAAGATTTGCGCGCAGCGGCCGGTATTTTCAAAGGCAAGAAAGTCGCCGATAATGTGACCGCGATTGTCGTTCCGGGCAGCGTTTTAATTAAGGCGCTGGCTGAGGAAGAAGGCCTTGATAAAATCTTTATCGCCGCCGGCGCGCAGTGGCGTGAAGCCGGCTGCTCTATGTGCCTGGGCATGAATGGCGACATTGGCGCGCCGGGCGATTTGGTCGTGTCCACGTCCAACCGCAACTTTATGGGCCGCCAAGGACCCGGCGTGCGCACTGTGCTCGCCTCCCCGGAAACCGCCGCCGCCAGCGCCGTCGCCGGCGTCATTACCGACCCGAGAACTATGGAGAGTGCGGCATGAGTTTCGAGCCTTTAAATACGGTCACCTCGCGCACCCTTGTCTTAACGCCGAGCAATATTGATACGGACCAAATTATGCCGGCGAAGTTTTTGTCTATGACGACAAAAGCCGGCCTGGGAGAGCATGTCTTTGCAAATTTGCGCTATGACGCGCAGGGTAATCTGACGGATCATGAATTAAACACAGACGCCGGCAAGGCATGCGAAATTCTGGTCGCCGGGCATAATTTTGGCTGCGGCAGCTCGCGTGAACATGCGCCGTGGGGCCTGACCGATTATGGCTTCCGCGTCGTCATCAGCAGCGAGATTGCCGATATTTTCCGCACCAACTCGCTGAAAAACGGATTGCTGCCGATTGTGATTGAAAAAGGCGCCCATCAATGGCTGCTCGATCACCCGGGCGAAGACGTGACCGTTGACTTAAACAAATGCGAAGTGCGGCTGCCGAAAAATGGTGGCACATATAGCTTTGACGTCGATGCCTTTTCGCGCCTGTGCCTGATGAACGGCACGGATGAAATGGGCTATCTGGCGGCGCAGGATGACGCTATTGCTGAGTTTGAGGCGGCGAGATAATCGATTAGGGCTGACACCTCCGCTCCTTCGGAGTACCTCTCCCTAAGCGTTTTGTTTTGAAAACGCGAAAAGGGTGAGGTGTCGAGCATTGCGAGACGGAGGGGGCTGCCCCAAACACAAAAGGTAATTATAGAACATGACCACTATCAATTTCACATACCTGCCCGGTGACGGCATCGGGCCGGAAGTCGGCGCGGCGGCGATGGCTGTTTTGACCGCCACGACGGAGCGCTTCGGACATACCCTTGACGCAGAGCATCACCTCGTTGGCGGCGCTGCGATTGACGCGCTCGGCAGCCCCCTGCCCGCAGATACCTATGCCTCTTGCGAAAAGACCGGCGCGATTCTTCTTGGTGCAGTTGGCGGACCGAAATGGGATCATTTAAAAGGCGCGGACCGGCCCGAGCTGGGATCGCTGCTGCCGCTGCGTAAGAACCTGAACCTTTATACCAATATCCGCCCGTGTAAGCCGCACGCTGCCCTGATTGATCACGCGCCGTTGAAACGCGAACGTCTTGAGGGCGTGGACTTTGTCGTCATGCGCGAGCTGACCGGCGGGATTTATTTCGGCGATAAAGGCCGCGACGAACAGGGCGCCTTTGACATGTGCCGCTACTCTGAAATGGAAGTTGAGCGCATCGCGATTAAAGCGTTTGATCTGGCCATGACGCGTCGCAAGAAAGTCACCTCCGTGGATAAATCCAACGTGCTGGAAACGTCGCGATTGTGGCGCGAAACGGTTATCCGCGTCGCCAAATCTTATCCGGAAGTCGAGCTTGAGCACCTATTGGTAGATGCCATGACCATGCACATGCTGACGCGCGGACAGGATTATGACGTTATCCTGACGGAAAATATGTTCGGCGATATTATTACGGACGAAGCCAGCGTGCTTTGCGGCTCTATGGGCGTTATCCCGTCGGCCTCATTGTCGGACGGCAATGTGGGCATGTATGAACCTATTCACGGCAGCGCGCCCGACATTGCCGGACAGGGCAAGGCCAATCCGATAGCGATGATATTATCTGCCGCTTGGATGTTGCGCCTGTCCTTTGATATGGACCTTGAGGCAAGCGCCATAGAGGCCGCCGTAGACGCGGCCCTGCATGGCGGCCACACGACCGGCGATTTAGGCGGAAAACTCTCCACATCTCAAGTCGGCGATTGGGTCGCAGCCTATGTGAAAGATAATGGTTAGCGCCCCCGTCATCGACTTGAAGGCGCTTAAGGCCCGCATCGACGCGGCGGATGTCTACGCGCTTGCCAAAGAAACACCGCTCGAGCTTGCGGTAAAATTATCGGCAGAGCTTGGCCGTAATGTTTGGATGAAACGCGAAGACTTGCAAGATGTCTTCAGCTTTAAAATTCGCGGCGCAACCAACCGTATTGCAAGCCTGACGGACGTGCAGCGTAAGGCCGGCGTCTGCGCCGCCAGCGCCGGTAATCACGCCCAAGGCATGGCAGCGGCGGCGGCCCATTACAAAACCAAAGCCGTAATTTTCATGCCGATTACAACGCCCAATATTAAAGTGGCGGCCGTGCAATCACTCGGCGCGAGCACGCAACTCGTCGGAGAAAATTATGACGAAGCTTGCGCGGCGGCCCTTGCCTATGCGGCCAATACAGGCGCAGTCTTTGTTCATCCCTTTGACGAACTTGACGTGATTGCCGGCCAAGGCACGGTCGGCAAAGAAATCATGGCACAAATGCCAAGTCTTCCTGCGGCAGTTTATTGCTGCGTCGGCGGCGGCGGCTTGGTTTCCGGCGTTGGCACATATGTCAAAGCCGTATCGCCTCAGACCAAAATTATTTCCGTCGAGCCGGAAGGTGCGGCGACGCTTAAAACCTCGCTGGATACCGGCGTTCCGACGCCGCTCAATTCTGTTGACGGATTCGCCGACGGTGTGGCGGTCAAGCTAATCGGCACCAACACGCTTGAGATTGCCAAACAGGTCGTCGACGATTGCGTGCTTGTGACCAATGACGAGATCAGCGCAGCGGTAAAAGATATATTCGAAGCCACACGCACCGTGGTAGAGCCGGCCGGCGCCCTGGCCTTGGCGGGATTGCAAAAGCAAGTGCGCGAAGGCACAGCGCCGCAGGGCGACATTGTCGTGACCATATCCGGGGCCAATGTCAACTTTGACCGCATCGGCAATATTGTCGAACGCGCCGAACTGGGCGCGGGCGGCGAAATGCTGTTTGCGGCGACAATCCCCGAAAAACCCGGCGCCTTTATTGATTTCATCAACGCCCTTGGCGCGCGGCCGGTAACGGAGTTTAACTATCGCTATTGTAAACGCAGCGAAGCCCATGTCTTAGTCGGGATAAAACTGCGCGCCGCAGAGGACCGTGACGACGTCATCACATCCATGAGCGGGCAAGGCATTTCCATCACCGACCTGTCATATGACAGTCTGGCCAAACGGCATTTGCGCCACATGGTTGGCGGACGGGCCGGCAGCGGCATCAAAGAAGTCATCTATCAATTTGAGTTCCCGGAGCGTCCGGGTGCGCTCAGCGATTTTTTGACCGCGCTGGACAGCCGCTGGAATATATCCCTGTTTCACTATCGCAATCACGGCAGCGCGGCCGGGCAGGTTCTGTGCGGATTTCAACTGCCAAATGATGATTTGACCGCGCTGGAAACGGCATTGCAAAAAACAGGGTTCCCCATGGCGTCTGAAACGGGCAATGTTGCGTATCAATACTTTCTGAAAGGCTGAGGCCTTTCGCTTTGAAAGCGCCTTTATGACTGTGTCTTCCCAAGATTTTGCCGCCGGAATGCGTAAACTCGCCGCAAGCGTGACAGTTGTAACGACCGTGCATGAGGGCGTGCGGTATGGCCTGACGGCCAGCGCCGTGACCTCGTTATCGGCCACCCCGCCAAGCCTTTTGGCCTGCGTTAATGAAGAGGCCACGGCTGCGCCCTATATCAAAAAATCAGGCGTGTTTTGCATCAACATATTGTGCAAAACCCAATCCGGCATCTCTAATGCCTTTGCATCAGGCGATGTGAAAGACCGTTTTGCACATGGAACATGGGAAGCGGCCCCGTCCGGCGCGCCCAGATTAGTAGGCGCGGCGGCGAGTTTTGATTGCCGCCTGATGGACGCCCTGCCGGGTTTCACCCATAATGTATTTATCGGCCTGATTACGGACGTAACGACATCAGACGCCTTGCCCTTGCTTTATGCCGCCGGCGAATACGGGCATTTTGCAATCCCGACAATTTAGGCAAGCGCTGAAGTTTTGACTTTTTCCGGTGCCACACTTTTATAGGTAAACTGTCCGGCGTCATTAATGCGCCTGGACATTTTCCCGCGCGCAATCAGACACGCTAAATGGGCGATCGACTCACCGACCGCCATGATACGGTTACCGTCATTGATCGGGCGACGAAACAGGCAAGAATAGACCTCGGTGGACAATTTCGGCGTTTTGCAAAAATCGTAAAGCCGATCGAGAGCTTTTTCGTGATGCTCTATCAGCTTATCTAAACGGCGATACGCGCCGCGAAACGGAATCCCGTGTGCCGGGCAAACCAAAACATCTTCGGGCAATTGAACCCGCAGCATATAACAGCTGTCGATCCAATCCTGCATCGGATTGCCTTCCGGCTCTGTCGGCCATACGGAGACGTTAGAGCTGATATTTGGCAATAGCTGATCGCCCGTCATGCAAATATTCAGGGCTTCATTAAACAGGCAGGCATGCTCCGGTGAATGTCCGGCCCCGACCAAGACGGTCCACGGCTTTCCGTCAATCATCACTGCGCCGCCGTCTTCGATACGGGTATAGCCTTCAGGAAGCGGCGTAATCGCTTTACCAAATCCACCGAAACGTTGTTTATAGAGCTCAATCTGCGGGTCGGTAAATCCGGCACGCTCATAGAATTTAAGGGCATGGCGCGGCGCGGGATTACCTGTATCCGCCGCCATCAGCCGGCACAGAAAATACTCGCCGCGAGTCATGTAAAGCGGGGCATCAAACTTACGGCAGAGCCAGCCCGCCAGACCGGTATGGTCCGGGTGCAGATGGGTGGCGATGACCTTGGTCACGCGCCGCCCGTTCATTATTCCTGCCAGTGCGTTATTCCAAATCTCTTTGGACGCCCGGCTGCCGATACCCGTGTCAATAATAGCCCAACCGTCACCGTCACGCAGTATCCATAAATTGATGTGATCCAGCCCTTTCATCGGCAGCGGCATACGCAACCAGAAAATACCATCCGCGATCTGCGTCACGCTGCCGTTTTCAGGGGCTTTATCCTGAATAAATTCAAGCATCGGTGAGGAATTATCTTTGGCTGTCGTCAAAGATAAATCGTGCGGCGTTTTTATGGGGGCTTGTATGGTCATGCTCCTAACCTAATCAGTTTGCATGAGATTACCAGAGCGCCGGCGGCGACGCGTCAGAAGATCGGACATAAGAAAAGGCGACCCGTATAGGGTCGCCTGAATTAAGTCAGCAACTCCGTACCCCCCGGTAAGAGCTCTGAAATAAAGCAGGATCCTGTGAGTGCACGGGGCGCGTGGCAGCCACAGGATCCAAATAATCAATCGCTTGATTACAAAGAGACGTATACCGAAGTTTTTATGAACGTAAACTATACGGTGCAGCGCGATGAACAGTTCGTTCATCTTGCGTTCATGTAAATGACACGCCTCAAAATAACTTTAAAAACGCCGTTGATTTTAGAGGCAAAGTTTCCCCCGTGCTGTCGGGGCACTGACCGCACAGGGGAATAGCGTCAGCAATCACGGACGCTATAATAATTACGCCCCGCTTTGCGTATAAGATGTAAGCGGCGGACAATAATCATAACGCTGTCAAGATCAGCGAAAGAGAATCATATGTTCTTCGGAACCCATGCTTACATCCCGAATCCGCGCAATGCCGATGTTCGAATCAATTGAAACGGAGGTATCATCTCGCGCAGCCGGGCTATTGTATCCGTTTTCGGCAGCGGATTTATGATGCGGGACGGTGTTTGGTTGGGACTTCGGCTTCATCACCGCAAAGTCGCGTTTTGCGGCTTCGCGCATAAGCGCGTACGGCGGATATTTCTGAACTGAAAATAAATGCCGGTCTCACAACGGGTTCAGAACCGCCCGCCTATGGTGAAGCTCTAAACGGTGATCCGATACTCTGCTCAATTCCGGGCAGGCCGGAGCCTCCGGACAGGAGCTGACTATGACTTACACATTACAAAGCACTGCCCGCAAAACCGCTGTCGCCGCATTGGCTATGGCTTTGCCGGCTGTACTGATCCCCACTTCCGCATTCGCCGACAGCTACGGCAGCGGCTATAACAGCCATAACCCGCACGAGGCTTGCAAAACGGACGAGCAGCAAGACAAGCTGATCGGCGCGGTCATCGGCGGTGTTATTGGCGGTGTCCTTGGCAGCCAAGTCTCCGGAAACGGCGCGCGCACAGAAGGCAGCGCTATCGGCGCGGGCATTGGCGCGCTGGCCGGCGCAGGTATTGCCGACAAACAAACCGATTGTGATCCGAATTATGGCCGCAATTATAACAGCCGCCGTACAAACAATTATGAACGCAACAGCTATGGCACGAACACTTACGGAA
The DNA here is from genome assembly GCA_938015875.1 of uncultured Robiginitomaculum sp. Classification (GTDB taxonomy): domain Bacteria; phylum Pseudomonadota; class Alphaproteobacteria; order Caulobacterales; family Maricaulaceae; genus Robiginitomaculum. Next base: position 11,030 of record CALLXE010000009.1, read on the forward strand.
CCTCTACTTATGGCTCCGGGCGTTATCAGCAGCAACCGGTTTACAATCCGCAGCCGGTCTATACCCCGCCGCGTACCGTGTACCAAAGCCCGGTTTATCAACAGCCGCGCCCGGTTTACACGTCAAGCCGAAGCTATCCCGTCCATCAGACGCCGGTTTATAAGGCGCCCGTCTATAAAAAGCCAAAACGGCACAAGTCGCATCGTCATAACAGCTACCATACGCCGGTTTATTCCGGGCGGACGCAGCATCAGACCCGGCACTATCAAGCCCGCCCTGTCCGCCTGACCGGCACACATTATCACGGTGAATATGTATGCCACGGCACGCATTAATGCCATAATCGCGCTTCAGCAGCGTCTCCCCCCGGCGCGGTTGAACCGGCAGGCCCGTCTTTTGACGGGCCTGTTTTACTATAAAGTTCCCTTTTTAGGTGAAATGACTGCGAAACAGGCAAAAAATTTGGTAAATTTTTACGAAGGTATGGTTTTTGCATACTTAAACGCAGGCCAAACCTTGGCCCGTTTTGATTATCGGCCTTATTGGGGGGCCTAAGACTGACCCGGACCCATCCGGAAATTGGCAAGGAGCCGAACATGAAAACACTATTTATCTCTACGGCTATTGCCGCATTGGCAGTTGCACTGCCTGCGACCGCCGGCGCGCAAATCAATTTTGGCAATTCAAATTCATATGTCGGGACAGGCGCAGGCGCGCTTGTTGGCGGCATTATCGGTTCTAACCTCGCGGGAAGCGGCGTTCAGCAAGAAGGCACAGCCATTGGCGCAGTCGTCGGCGGCCTTGCCGGGAGCTATCTCGCAAACCAACGCAGCGGCGGGTTTAACGGTTATGGCGGCGGCTATGGCGCGCCTGTCTATGGCGGCAATTTCGGCGGCGCACCTAATGGCGGCGTTAATCCTTATATCGGTGCCGGCGCAGGCGCAGGCCTTGGCGCGATCCTCGGCAGCCAATTGGCAGGAAGCGGCGCGCGCACAGAAGGCAGCGCTATCGGCGCGGCACTTGGCGGCTTGGCCGGTTACGGCCTGACGCGCGGCGGAAGCTCACGCTATGGCGACAGCGGCGCATCTTATGGCGGCGGTTCTTATGGTGGTCACGCACATGGCGGCGGATATGGCGCACCGATCTACGGAGGTGGCGCATATGGCGGCGGACGTTACGGCGCAGGCGCAGGCCCTGTGACTTACGCCCCTGCCGGCTATGTCGGCGGTCCCGTTATGACACAGACTTACAGCGTTCCGGCCCCGCAGCCGGTCTATACGCAACCGACATATGTCTCCCGTCCGGTTTATTCCGCTCCGGCCGTGACATACTCAGCACCGGCGCCTGTCGTCTCTGCGCCGGTTTACAGCCAATCCATCGTCGAAACGGCGCCTTGCCCGTCCGGCACAACAACGCAGTCTGACGGCTCTTGTCTTGAGCAAACAGCATCTTACAGCGCGCCCGTTGTCAGCACATATTCTGCGCCGACATACACTGCGCCGGCCCCTGTTTACAGCGCGCCTGTCGTCAGCAGCGCCCCTGCCGCGCCTTGCCCGGCCGGAACAACGGCGCAATCTGACGGATCATGCATGCAATCATCTGTGACGTCTTACAGCAGCTCAAGCTATTCATCCTCAAGCTACAGCGCGCCAACATACAGCGCGCCGGTGATGACCGCAGCGCCAACGGCAGCTTGCCCGAGCGGGACATCCATGCAGTCTGACGGGACATGCCTGTCATCATCGTCAAGCTACAGCGCGCCGATCAGTTCCGGCACTTACAGCTCAGGCTATTCAAGCCCGAGCTATTCTTCCGGCAGCACGTACAGCGTCCCGACATCCTCGAGCTATAGCTCAGGCACATCGGGCAGCTATACGTTCAGCTCGTCTTCTGATCACAACGGATCGTCTTCATCATCCGCCGGATCAGATTGCCACTGCCACAACTAAGGGCAAAACCAATCAATATGAAAAAGCCTCGCTCTGCGGGGCTTTTTTTTATGTCAAAACTCAACTGCGTTAACCTTTTGCGCTCGCCGTGGGTTTCCGGCAATTTCTTTTCAGTATTTAACCGGGAGCCATCCATGAAAACCGTCATCACCTTATCTGTCACTGCCGCCGCCGCATTTTTAATGCCTATGACCGCAAGCGCGCATAATAACGGCTACGCCCATTCGCATCAGGGCAGCAATAATCAAGTCGTCGGCGGTCTCGCCGGCGCGGTGATCGGCGGCGTGCTCGGCTCTAATCTGGCAGGAACAGGCGTTCAGGACGAAGGCACAGCCATTGGCGCAGTCGCCGGCGCGCTGATCGGCTCGCAAATTGCGGGCAATCATAATCGTGGTAGCTACTATAATAACGGCTATTATCAACAGCCGCAGCAGAGCTATTACTCCGGGCAAAATTACGGTCACAGCTATCAACAGAGCTATCAACAACCGGTCTATAATTCCGGTTATCATAATTCCGGCTATTATAACGGCGGCTATTACCAACAACAGCCGCAAACTGTCTATCACACCCGCCCGACCTATTACGGCAATCGCGGTTACAGCAATTATACGCGCCCAAGCATCAGCATTAATTTAGGCAGTAGTAATTACGGCTATGGACGCAGCCGCCGCTATGGCCATAATCGCGGCTACTACAAAACCCGCAGCCGCAGCCGAGGCCATTATCACGGCAGCAATTATTGCAGCAGCCGTCACTAGGTTCGGTGGAAATTTGAGAATGAAAGCCGCTCCGTTTGGGGCGGCTTTTTTTGTTTGGGTGGGGAGGGGACTCGGGGTTTTTAAAGAGGTTCTTGGGGGAGGATAAATCCCGATAGGAGACGTTAGTACATAATGTCATATTGAGTTCTTATGGGAGCTGGTCACAAAACCAACTCCCAATTCATTTAAAGTACTTTGTAGTATTGCTCTGCCTGCTTATGGCTTGAAAGGCTCTTACCAATACGCTGCGGATCCCATTGATAGGCATCTAATTGCCCATCAAACAATGGTGCAGCTATCGCTAATTTTTCCAAAACCAGACTTTCTATGTCATCAGTCACCCAGACCACCTTACCATTTTTGACTTCCATCAGAGCACTCAATCCTGTGATGAATGGAATTATCAATCCTTCAGGATACTTATACTTCATCATAGATGAGGTTCGTCTAAAATATGGCGTCACGGGCTTAATCGAAGTGTAGTGAGAAATGTCTTGTTTTTCTGACTTTAGCTGTTTCAGCTTTTCAGGGTTATAATATTTTACAACTTTTTTGCGGCCAAACTGAAAGCCTCCTGCGTTGTAAAGTTTTGGGAAATGCTCATATACTAAGTCAACAAGCGCTGGGAGGTCCCCAGTAAGCTCTAGACAAGATTTAACTGCGGAATGAGTAACAGTTCTAACCTGTCCAGCATTTCCTCCTAAGGTCTTAGTTACCTCACTATCCATCATCAGGGCTTTGAAACGAGCAGAACAGTCACCTTTATTATTGTAAATAGTTGGAGGGCTGACGTGAAATTTCAGTTTGTTTTCCCGAACTGGCAGTAAGCCAGCATGACTGGCTACGTTCAAAGGAATCCAACTGAGAGCGATAATGTCTTTAACTTTAATAGGTTTGCCGTCTAAAGATTCGACGAACCCTTGCTTCCACTCCACCCTCTTACTCAATTCATCGGGCAGCGAAATTTTCAGTTCGTCGTAGAGACCTAATTTGTTATCAAAGGACTCATCTGGTACAGGTGTGTTAGCATTTCTAGCTTGTGAGATATCGAAGATCGCTTGGTCGAAAGCGTCAGATGTTTCATCACTATTAGAATGTGGGAATAACAACTCAACCGCGACTTTAATGTTTTCAATCTCCATATCTTCTAACAATGGGCTAAACTCCGACCATGCTGAATCAAGTTGATCCCAATTCTTGATTTTCTTCACGTCTTTTTCGTCCATTACAGAACTGAGTAAATAAACAGCAATCGCAAATAGATTGTGACCTCCATCAAGGACTCCATCGACAAAATTCTTTTTGAAGTTGATCCGAAATCTGTTCCTATCAAGAACGTCTACCTTATGAGATGAGATCAGAAGTCCTTTAGACTTATATCGGAAAATATCAGGAGTATCTTCTAGAGACCCAATGATTCCCGTAATTGTTGAATTGCGTTTAGCGCTTCTTGGGTTAGGCGCTAGAGATTTACTATCTAGTATTGGTAGCAAAGCTTTTATTCCTACAAAGCCTACGGCCCGCTGGATAAGAGCATCTTGATTTTTGGTCTCTTGTACTGAGACCTCATCAAACTTGAGTATAAATGTTGACATAAAAAAATCCTCTCTGGTTAATGTCAGAAAGGAACGAACGGATATGCTATCGCGGAATTGCGATTTGATCTTACATGCCCGAAACCGTTCCACAGTTTCAATTGCGGAGCTATCCAGCTCCAAGCTCAACCGAAGTTGACCTACATTCATCCGAATGCGAATCTGTTTATAGACTGATTTCTGTTAATTGCAATTAGAATTTACAAGTTATGGTTTTAATGTGCATTTCCCCATTCCCACTGCCGTGGCCTTATAAGGCTAAAGTGGATTCACAGGATCGATTTTTTGGCTAACGCCTAACGTCTCCTTTGCCCCCCGATTCAGCCTTTAGCTGCGGTCCCTACAAATATCTAATCCCCCCCCCCCTAAACTTCATGTATATTCCAAATCGTTCCTGTCACATGACGAGCATTCGATCGTGGTTTGCGGTGGC
>CALLXE010000010.1 GCA_938015875.1 uncultured Robiginitomaculum sp.
AAAAAAGGCCCCGCAAAGTGCGAGGCCTTTTCCGTATTTTTCGTGAGCGCGTTATTCGCGGCCAAACAGGCTCATCAGGATTGAGAAGATGTTGATGAAGGACAGCAGCAGTGAGGCTGCGCCGAACACGGACATTTTCTCTGCCATCGCCGGATTGCCGGCCGTGGCATAGTAAGTGCGCTTAAGCATTTGCGTTTCCCAAGCGGTAATACCGCAAATCGCCAGAAGGCCGATGACGCTGATGACTTGATCCAGCGGGCCGGTGGCGGCGATGCTCGGGATGAACATGGACAGCAGGCGGTAAGCGATATAGCCGAAAAACGCCATAATGCAGAACTTCGCAATCGTGCCCAAATCTTTCTTGGTCACATAACCGATCAGGCTGACGGAAGCGAAAGCGACGGCGGCCATGAAGAAAATCTTGGCGACAATCATCGGATTGGCAAAGACAGCCAGAGCGGACATCCAAATGCCCATAACGGCGGCAAAGCCGAACAGGAACATTTTAACGCCGGACGTGCTCATCGTGTGAAGCTTGGCACCCACGCCGCCAAAGGCGAACATAATGCCGAATGTCAAAGCGAGCGCTGCAATCGGGTTTTTCACCATCATGCCGATCGATGAGAGGCCGGAGTTTGGCTCAAAAGGAACATTAATCAGAACAAAGTTACCGAATGCCCATGCCACGCCCATTGTGACGAGCATAGCCAAGGTCATATAGCGATAGGTCCCCATCATAAATGTACGCAGACCCAGATCGGTATCCGCGCCGCGTGTTTGCATATTAAAATCGTTCATAAAAAGCTCCTTTAGCTTTGGATCGAAACGCCAATCGGGCGCGTATTTATTTATGCGCAGGATTGTTATTACGCCCAATATATAGGAAAGTTCACGCTTGTGCCAATAAATTCACATCAGTTTAGTTTACGGAGATTTACATGGATATGCGCCCGCTCGGACGGACAGGAATAAAGGTCAGCTCGGTTTGCCTCGGCACGATGACATGGGGCAATCAAAACACGCAGGCCGAGGCCTTTGAGCAGCTCGACTATGCCCTGTCCCGCGGTATCAACTTTATTGACGCCGCTGAGATGTATCCTGTGCCCGGAGACCCGAAGACCCAAGGCCGTACAGAAGAATATATCGGCAATTGGCATAAAGAGCGCGGCAATCGCGAAGACTTTGTTTTAGCGTCCAAAGTGGCCGGCCGCTCGGGCATGACTTATATGCGCGACAAAGCCGATGAAATTCGCCATAGCCCGGCGCAAATCAATGAAGCGCTGGAGAAATCTTTGGCCCGCCTTCAAACGGACCGCATCGACCTTTACCAATTGCATTGGCCGGACCGTCAATTTCCCGGCAGCGGGTTTGGATATCACAGCTATCACGACTACGAAACCGATGACATGGTCGCTCTTGAGGACATAGTTGAGACGCTGAACCGGCATGTTAAGGCCGGCAAGATTCGCGCCTTTGGCCTGTCTAACGAGTCCTCTTGGGGCGCAATGAAATTCATTCAAATTGCGCAAGCCAATGGCTGGGTGCGACCGGCGTCCATCCAAAATGCTTACAGCCTGATTTCACGCCGGTATGATTACGGACTCGCAGAAGTGTCTTGCCGCGAGGATATTGGCTTGCTGGCATATTCGCCGTTGGCGCAGGGCTACCTGACGGGGAAGTATCGTGACGGCATTCCGAAAAACTCGCGCAAAGATCTGTTTGGAAACTTCCTTGGCCGCTATGAGGGCCCGCACGGCATTGACGCAGTAAACGCCTGCCTTGACGCTGCGAAAGACCTTGGCCTGACAGGGACACAATTTGCCCTGAAATTTGTCGAAACCCGTGATTTCGTGACGTCAAACATTATCGGCGCGACCACGCTGCAGCAGCTTAAAGATAATATTGACGCCCATGATATTATCTGGACGAAAGATATGGAAAAGGCGGCAGATATAATCCATCGTAATTATCGCAGTCCGGCTTGCTGATTATCCGTGATCCTGTTTGCCGCCATAGATTTACCCGGTCCCATCGCAAAAGATATTGCGCGCATGCAGCGCGGCGTGTCCGGAGCGCGGTGGCGCACAGCAGATCAACTTCACATCACTTTGGGATATTTCGGGGATGTTGACGTCGATCACGCCGAAGCGCTGGATGACGCCCTTGCCCGAAGCCCCTTGCCGGGGTTTGAATTGACCGTGTCCGGCGCGGGGCATTTCGGACGCCGGGAGGTGCACGCCATTTGGGCCGGCGTGGAAGATGCCGCGCCCCTGACGGCGCTGCATAAATATTGCCGCCGGGCGGCCCGCGCCGCCGGCATCGTTATGGAAGCGCGAAAATATACTCCCCATGTGACGCTGGCTTATATGAAGCCGGAATCGCCGCTTGACCGGATCATTGCGTTTAAAAAAAATATGGCCGGTTTTTCAGCGGGGCCGTTTTGGGTCGACGGATTTCATCTTTATTCATCCCACCCGAAAAAGAAGGGGCCTAACCTTTACCGCGTCGAAGCAAGCTACCCCCTCTTGGGCCCGTCTGCTGAGCTTTAAGGCGCTCGGGATTTAATGTGCGCAATCAGGCCGCGGCTTGCCTGCTCAATCATATCGAGCACATCTTCGAACCCGGTGGCTCCGCCGTAATACGGGTCAGGAACATCAGCGCCGGATTGCCCGGCAAAATCCATAAACAGGCCGAGATGGCCGTTCCAATTCACGGGTCTTTGCCCGGAGAGTTCTGACAGGTTTTTACGGTCCATAGCGATAATATAATCAAAGCGTGCAAAATCGAGGCTTTCGATTTTACGGGCGGTTTGTCCGTCAAAACTGTAACCGCGCGCCGTCCCGGCGGCCTGTGATCGGGCATCGGGACGTTCGCCTTGATGCCAAGCGCCGGTCCCGGCGCTGTCAATGTCTATATCGGTCAATCCGGCCCCGGTAGACATATGCGTAAACACAGCCTGCGCCGTCGGGCTGCGACAGATATTACCGAGACATACAAATAATACCGAAGATGTTTGATTTGTCATGGCGCTGTTTTAAACCGTTACGCATGAGCATCAAGTCTATCGTTATATTGACCGGCGCGGGAATCAGCGCAGAAAGCGGCATCCAAACTTTTCGCGCAAGCGACGGGCTTTGGGAAAATCACCGCATAGAAGAGGTTGCCACGCCGGAAGGCTTCGCCGCCAATCCGGCCCTGGTGCATAAATTTTATAATGCGCGGCGGCAATCCCTTACGCGGGTCACGCCCAATCCGGCGCATATCGCGCTCGCTACACTGGAAACCGCCATGCAAAACCGCGGAGACGATTTCCTGCTCGTAACGCAAAATGTTGACGATCTGCATGAGCGGGGCGGCTCGCGGGCTTTGCTGCACATGCATGGAGACCTTAAATCTTCAAAATGCCTCGGCTGTGATTGGGTTGGCCCGCAAACCGGTGACACATCAATCGATACCCGATGCACCCGATGCGATAGCCGGGCCACAATCAGGCCCGATATCGTTTGGTTCGGAGAAATGCCGTATTTTATGGATAAGATTGAGCGCGCTTTGCAAAGCTGCGATTTGTTTGTGTCCATCGGGACGAGCGGCGCAGTCTATCCGGCGGCCGGATTTGTGCAGACCGCCAAGGCCTATGGCGCAAAAACGCTCGAGCTTAACCTTGAGCCAAGCGCAGGAAGTCTTCATTTCGACGAAACACGCCTCGGCCCGGCCGGAACCCTTGTCCCTGCGTGGGTCGACGCGATTTTAAAACCTTAGCGCGGGGCGCGTTTGGCCAAAATGCGCTGCAATGTCCGGCGGTGCATATTGAGGCGGCGGGCGGTCTCGGAGACATTTTTCCCGCACAGCTCGTAAACGCGCTGAATGTGTTCCCAGCGGACGCGATCCGCAGACATCGGATTTTCCGGTGGCGCAGGGCTGTCACCCGGACGGGCCAAAAGCGCTTTACAGACATCATCAGCATCCGCCGGCTTGGCCAGATAATCCACCGCCCCGGCTTTTACGGCCGCAACGGCTGTGGCCAGATTACCGTAGCCTGTCAGCATAACAATTTTACAATCCGGACGCGCGCGGTGCAGGTCTTCAACCACATCAAGGCCGTTTCCGTCCTCAAGGCGCATGTCCAGAACGGCAAAGGCCGGCGGGTTGGACTTTGCCGCAACCTTCGCTTCTTCGACGGTTTCAATGGCCGTGACGGCAAAACCGCGCTGCTCAAGGGCGCGGGCCATGCGATTACGAAACGGTCCGTCATCGTCCAAAATAAGGAGTGTTTTGTCATCCGGTAGGATGTATGCGGGTTGACCTTCTGGCATGTCAGCTCCTTTTGCCGTGGCTACAGATAATATTTATCTGCTCTGTTTACGCCTGTTTACACACAAACGATTTAAAAATCACGCATAACTCCTCTGCATTTTTGCGAAGGGTCACGCCGGTCAGACGGCCTCAATGCCGGCCCGGGGCCAACGTATGCGGACAAATGCGCCGGGGTTTTTACGGCGATTGCCAAAATCAACAACGCCGCCCGTCCGTTCAATCAGTGTTTTGGAGATAAAAAAGCCCAGGCCCAGCCCGCCGGCGCCGGATTTATCAGTGCGCGAAGATACGTAAGGTTCGCCGAGCTTAGACTTAATGCCCGGCTCAAACCCCGGTCCGTCATCTAAAATATCGACATAAATATTATCGTCATCCCATCGCCCCGTAATGCTGACGGTGGCGGCAGCAAAATCAACGGCGTTTTCGACAATATTTGTCAGGCCATACATCAGCTCCGCCTGACGTTTCAAATTAGGCGGCAACATTCCGGGGCCGTCCGCTGTAATATCAATCTCGGCTCCGAAACCAAAGAACGGCGCAGCTACTTCATCAAGAAGCGTTTGCAAATCAATCGTGTCGTGGATCTTATCCCCTTCATCACCCCGCCGGGCAAGCTGCTGCAAAATATCGCGGCATCGTTTCGCCTGTGACAACATAAGCCGCGCGTCTTTGCCCAGATCCGTGTCAGCTCCAAGCTCCAATGCCATTTCCTTGGCCGTCACCTGAATGGTTGCCAGCGGCGTTCCGAGCTCATGGGCCGCAGCCGCAGCCAAGCCGCCAAGAGCGGCCAGCTTTTGCTCGTGAGACAGCACGGCCTCTGTTGCCGCCAGAGCGTCAGACATGCGCCGCGATTCCAAAGAGGCCCGCCACGCATAGAGCGAGGTAAACGCCATGCCGGTCATCAGGGCTATCCACATGCCGATTTTAAAGACGTCCGGAAGCTCAAACGCTTCGCCGGGATACCAAGGCAAGGGCCGGGCCTGAGACAAAAGCGCGAAAGACAAAAGCGCAGTCAAGCCGATCAGCGTGAACAGGACCCGCTTTCTGAGCGTGGTTGCGCCGGTCACGACGGGCGCGATAAACAAAAGCGCAAACGGGTTTTCCATCCCGCCCGTCAGCCACAATAAAACCGCAAGCTGCAAGGCATCATAACCCAGTTGCGCAAGCGCTTCATTATCGCTGACCCGCCGGTCCAGCGGCGCGGCAATTGAAATGACAACATTGAGCAAAACGCTGGCTGCCACCGCCATAAGCGCAGGCATAAGCGGAAATTGAAACCCAAGCCCCAGCCACACAACGGTCAGCGCAATGGCCTGCCCGATGACCGCGCCCCACCGCAAGGCCACCAATGTCGAGCGGCGCAGACGGCCCGCCGAATAGGGCGTCACAGAATGGCGGGCAAAAGCGCTCGCCTCTAATTGCTCGCGCTCAGATAAATCATCGGCGCCGGCATTAAATTGCGGGGGTAAGGGTATGTCTGTCATAGTCTCTTATAGCCCGGCGGCGCCTGATTGCCATATCCTCATCTTGCCCGCGACCAACTGCCGTAAGGGCAAAGGCCTGACTTCGGGCTATACGGGTGTTTGATTTTTAAGGATCTGTTTTATGCTGCGTTTATTGTCTGTCACCGTTTGTCTGTCCCTGAGTTTGGCCGCCTGCTCGCCAAACGCGCCGGTCAAAGGCGCGGCGTGCTCATCCCTTGGAAAGGCCGATATTGGCGGGCCGTTCAGTTTGGTCAATCAGGACGCAGAGCCGGTCACGTTTGAAACTTATTTGGGCAAGCCGCAGCTGATTTATTTCGGATTTGGATATTGCCCGGATGTCTGCCCGACCAGCCTGCAAAAAATGGGCGCAGCCATGAGTATTTTAGGCGAGCAGCAAAATGACATTCAGCCTATGCTGTTTTCTATCGACCCGCAGCGCGACACACCGGAAAGTTTAAAGCTTTACCTGACAGCGTCCGGCTTTCCCCAAAACCTTGTCGCCCTGACCGGTACGCAAGCACAGGTCGATGCCGCGATCAAAACCTACCGCATATTTGCCAAACGCGTCGAGGATCCGCAGAGCGCGGCCGGATACACAATGGATCATGCCAGCCTGTTTTATCTTATGGATGAGAAAGGCGAATTTGTTGACGTCATGGGCCATGACGCAACACCGCCTGAAATGGCAGCGCGGCTGAAAAAATATCTGAAAACCGGCTGCTGATATTAAAGGCGGCGGGCCTCTTCACATTTGGTACAAACACCTCCAATTATAAATTATGGGTTTTTTCTCTCAAAAGACAAAAGCTGATGCGCCGACCGATCCGCGTATCGAGTTTAAAGTGCAGCCGCGGGCGCGCCGTATCAGTCTGAAAATGGACAATGCGCGCCGCCGCATGATCGTCAATGCGCCGTCGGATCGACAAATGCCGGCGGCCCGTAAATTTGCCCGTGATAAAGCAGACTGGATTGCCGTCCACCTGGAGGCTCTGCCCCCCGCGCAGCCTTTTGAAAAAGGACAATATATACTTTATCAAGGCGAGCCCGCTCTGATCGTCTCGCCGCCCGGACGGGCGCAGCCACGATTTGAGCCGGCGACTGATGAGGCTCCGGCAAAATTGATTGTGCCGGCCCCGCCGGACGCGCTCGACGAACGGGTGCGCCGGTTTTTAATCAAACAGGCTCGCGAGGCCGTGACCCGGTGCACGACATATCACGCCGGCCAATTGGGCGTCAGCGTCAATAAGATCAGCGTTCGGGATACGTCATCACGGTGGGGGTCCTGCGCCCCGGGCGGGATTATCTCTTATTCATGGCGGCTGATTTGCGCGCCGCCTTTTGTACTTGATTATGTCTGCGCCCATGAGGTCGCCCACATTCTTCAGGCCAATCACAGTCGCGACTTTTGGGATTTGGTCGACGGGCTTGTTGATACGGTAAAACCGGCGAAAAAATGGCTGTCCGATCACGGCGCAAAACTGCATGCGGTCGGTGCACAATTTTAATCCGTCAGGGCAATTTCGTTTCGATTTGCCCCAAAAACTGATTGAGCCGATCAGCGTCCGTCGTGCGGATGGGCAGGTCCGATTTTGGCAATCGTGCCGCCGGCGTTCCGTCCAAAGCGGCCTCCATATAATCTTTCCAAATCTTCGCCGGGATCGAGCCGCCGGTAATCCCGCCCATAGAGCGGTTATCATCATCCCCAACCCAAACGCCGGTCACGTAATCCGGCGCGTAACCCATAAACCACGCATCGCGATAATCATTGGTCGTGCCGGTCTTCCCGGCAATTTCGCGGCCTGAAATGCGCGCCGCTGTTCCGGTGCCGCTCTCAACAGCCATATGCATCATCAGATTCATATCGCGCAAATCATCACCTTCAATCACGCGAAAGGGCTTAGCCGCCTGACGGCTGTAAAGGCGCCGTCCCCCGGGTGTATAAATAGACTCAATACCGTAGGCCCGCGCGCCGTAGCCCCAATTTGCAAAGGGTAAATACGCCTCGGTCAGCTTAAGCGGCGTTGTCTCCTGCGCGCCCAGCGCGATAGAGCGAAGCGGAGTTAATCCCTCCAGTCCGAAATCAGCAGCGGTTTGAATGACCGCGTCTCTGCCGGCCTCTTCGGACAGCATGACCGCGACCGTATTCAGCGAGCTTGCAAATGCAGACGCCACAGTGACTTGGCCTTTATAGCGGCCGGTAAAATTCTCAGGCTCCCAATCGCCAATCGTGACCGGGCCGTCTATACGGCTGTCCCAAGGGCTGACGCCGGCGCGCAAAGCAGCCAAATAGACAAAGGGTTTAAACGCGCTGCCGGGTTGGCGCGACGCGGCCGCGGCCCGGTTAAATTCGCTTTGCCCATAATCTGCGCCGCCAATCATCGCGCGCACCCCGCCGGTCCCGTCCATCGCAACCAAGGCCGCCTGAGAGGCTCGGGCTTTTGGCCGTAAGTGTTTTGTAATTGCGGCCGCGCCGGCATTTTGCGCCGGCAAATCAAGGGTGGTTTGAACGATAATATCTTCCTGAGGCTCTCCGATTTCTTCGATCACTAGCGGGTCAATCCAATCGAGAAAGTAATCCGCAGAGCTGCGCGCGCTCGGCGGTTCAATTAATATCGGCTCGGCAAAAGCCGCATCCCTTTGGGCTGTGTTGATAACGCCGGCGTCCACCATGACGTTCAGCACAACTGTCGTGCGCCCCTCCGCAGCTTTGACATTTGCTGCGGGTGAATAGTTGGACGGCGCCTTTAACAGTCCGGCCAGCATGGCGCTTTCGCCAAGGGTCAGATCCGATACCGGCTTTGCAAAATAACGCTCTGCCGCCGCCTGCACGCCGTAAGCCGAAGAGCCAAAATAAACCCGGCCCAGATAAAGCTCTAAAATTTCAGTCTTGGTATATTTGTGCTCCAGCCATAATGCCAGAAGCGCCTCTTGGCTTTTACGGCGAAATGTTTTGCTGCCGGTCAGAAAGACGTTTTTGGCCAATTGTTGCGAGAGCGACGAGCCGCCCTGCACCAAACGCCCGCGCTTTTTATTAACGTAAATGGCCCGCGCTACACCGATCGGATCAATACCGGGATGATTGTAATAACGGCGATCTTCTGTCGCCAGCACGGCCGCCGGCAGACTGTCTGCCAGTAAGGCCAAAGACACAGGTCGCGAGCCACGCGAACCCCGAACCCCGATTTCACGGCCGTGCCGATCTAAATAGGTTACAGTTGCCGGGCGTTTTTGCGCGTTCAAATCCGCCATATCCGGCATGTCCTGAAGCGCCCAAACCGCCCAGCCCGTAACCGCGGCAGCCATCAGGTAAGCCCCACAACCGGCGGTCGCCATAACGGGCTTAAACGCTTTGTGTACTGTGATCGCGGAAAGCCGGGTTTTAAAACCCGCCATAAAGCACCGACGCGGCTTGGCCGCAGCGACCGGACGCGCAAAATCACCCGGACGGCGCGGCCCGATAAAATCATGATGTGATGGCGGTAAGTCAGTCACAATACGGGCGCGGCCTTAAACATGCTTAATCAAGTCTTAAATATGCACGGCAGGCGTTAAAAGGTTATGAATCCCGCCGCCTGCGCCCGTCGTTTTTGCCTGCACAATCAGGCAAATTTGTGGCTTGCGGGCGGGCCCGTGAATTTGCACAGTACAGCCAAAATGGGAGAGCGACATGAAACGGGCATTACAAGGGGTTTTGGCTGTATTATCTTTAATTCCGTTAAATTTTGGCCTGCGCGGTCTGATTATAGGGCCAAAAGATATTATGCCCGCCGAACATGTGAACGCAGCGATTGACAATGTCATGCGCTATCAATCCGGATATTATCTGTCGCTGTTTATGATCTTGTGGTGGATCATTCCCAATATCGAAAAGCATACCACGCTGTTTCGTATTTTAGTTCCGGCAATTTTCATCGGCGGCTTGGGGCGACTCGCCTCTTATTTGACCATAGGATCACCGCCGGCGCAGATGATTGCCCGGCATATTTTGGAATTGGGCGCCCCGGCGTTCGCCGTTTGGCAAGGCTATGTGGCTAAAACGCGCCCAAACCTGTCCGGGATTGATTTGATATGACTGATTTGTTTTCTCCGCTTGATCTGCCCAATGGCAGCCAAATCCCGAACCGTATCTGTAAAGCCGCTATGGAAGAAAACATGGCGGGCGCAGGACAATTGCCGGGGCCGGCGTTGGCCAATCTTTATGAGCGCTGGGCGAAGGGAAAACCCGGCCTGATCTTAACGGGAAATGTCATGATTGATCCGCGCGCCATGACCGGTCCCGGCGGTGTGGTTTTACAAAAAGACACGCTGAGCGAGCCTGCGTCCCGCGCCGCATTTGAGCAATGGGCGAGCGCCGCAAAAACCGATAATCCGCATGGGCAAGTTTGGATGCAACTCAGCCATCCGGGCCGGCAGGTTTACGCCTCTCAAGGCACGCAGCCGGTATCAGCATCCGCAACAAAAGTGTCCATGCCCGGTTTTGACAAAATGTTCGCGCCGGCCCGCGCCATGACCACGGATGAGATAAAAGAACAAATTACCCGGTTTGCCGACGCGGCCGCAGCAGCCCAATCCGCCGGCTTTCACGGCGTAGAAATTCATGCCGCCCACGGATATTTAGTGGCACAATTTTTATCACCGCTGACAAATTTACGTGATGATGACTGGGGCGGCAGTTTGGACAACCGCGCCCGGTTCTTAATTGAAATTGTTCGCGCCGTGCGCGCCGCAACCGGCCCTGACTTTGGCGTCGGGATCAAACTGAACTCAGCAGATTTTCAGCGCGGCGGCTTTGATACCGTTGATGCCCTTCAAGTTGTTAAATTCCTCAATAAAGAATCGGTCGATTTGGTAGAGCTGTCCGGCGGCAGTTACGAGTCTGCCGCCATGATGGGAAACAGTACGGATGGCCGGGTCACGTCAACTGCGGCGCGCGAAATGTATTTTATCGACTTTGCCAAGGACATAATCAAAGCGGCCAAAATGCCGATCATGGTCACCGGCGGCGTCACGAAATCAGTCACCGCGCAATCAGCCATTGAGACAGGCGTTGATATGGTCGGCATTGCGCGCGCTATGGCCTACGCGCCCAACCTGCCTGATAATTGGAAAGCGGGCCGCGCGAGCGAAGTCCGCCTGCCGCTTATCACATGGAAAAACAAAACTCTCGCCTCTTTGGGAATGATGTCTCTGACCAAAGAGCAACTGCATATTATGGGCGCGGGCAAGCCGCCAAAAGCCGGACAAAATGCAATCATGGCCGTCATTAAAGACAGGCTGCGTCTTCGCAAATTAACCAAGCGCTATAAAGCATGGCTGCCGTCACAAACCGTATAAATGCAGACGCGGCGACTTTCTTTATCCGATGACAGCGGCGACCTGGCGGATTTGCACGGCCGGTGCTTCACGCCGGGGTGGTCTGCGGTAGATTTTGACACCTATTTGTCGCGCGAAACAGATGACGTGATTGGCCTTTATACCGGCGATATTTTAGCCGGCCTTATGGTAATGCGCACTGTGGCCGATCAATCAGATGTTCTGACAGTTTGCATTGATAAGAAATTTCGCAAAAAAGGCGCGGGCCGGATTTTATTGACCGCAGGCGAAACCGCTATTGCTGCCCGCGGCGCAGATATTATCTTTCTTGATGTTGCGGAAGATAACGCGGCGGCCATACGACTGTATCGCAGTGCAGGGTATGTGCAGCATGGGCGACGCAGCGGATATTATCGCCGACCCGGCGCCCGCATCGGCGCGCTTCTGTTTCAAAAGCGTCTGCCGCGCGCCGCTTAGTCTTTACGCCGGGCGCATTACGCTCTAACAGTACGATTATGAGTAATCCAATCGAAGATAAATGTATTGAACACGGCATGCGCATGACGGACCAACGGCGCGTCATTGCGCAGGTTTTGTCTGATGCCAAAGATCACCCGGATGCAGAAGAGCTGTATGCTCGCGCCTCTTTGATCGATCCGAAAATCTCGCTGGCGACGGTTTACCGTACCGTTCGCCTGTTTTCCGAAGCGGGAATTATTGAGACCCATGATTTTCGTGACGGGCGCGCCCGTTACGAGCCGGCAGATGATGACCATCATGATCATCTGATTGATGTCACGACCGGTAAAGTCATCGAATTTGTCGATGATGAGATTGAAGAATTGCAACATCGTATCGCAGAAAAGCTCGGCTATGTCTTGGTGGATCACCGTATGGAACTTTACGGTAAGCCGAAAAAATAACGACGCTGAATTCTGTTTGCTCCCCTCACTTGAAGCGCGCGTAAAGGCGCTTATTTAAAGGGCAGCAAACAGGGTTTTATTTATGACTGATTTTTCTCCGCGCGAAATTGTTTCCGAACTGGACCGGCACATTATTGCCCAAAGCGATGCCAAGCGAGCGGTCGCCATAGCGCTGCGTAATCGCTGGCGGCGGCGGCGTGTCGATGAGAGCCTTCGCGGCGAGATCACTCCGAAAAATATCCTGATGATCGGCCCGACCGGCGTAGGCAAAACCGAGATATCCCGCCGGCTGGCAAAGCTGGCCCAAGCCCCGTTTATTAAAATTGAAGCCACGAAATTTACTGAAGTCGGTTATGTGGGCCGCGACGTGGAGCAAATTATTCGCGACTTAGTCGAGGCCTCTATCCTTATGATGCGCGATTTAAAACGCGAGGACGTTCGCGCCAAAGCTGAACTGGCGGCGGAAGGCCGGATATTAGACGCTCTGGTCGGCGACACCGCCTCTGACGCAACGCGGCAAAAATTTCGTAAACGCCTGATTGAAGGCGAGTTGGACGACACCGAAGTTGAGTTGAAAATGACAGACAGCGCAATGCCGGCCTTTGAAATCCCCGGACAGCCCGGCGGGATGGGCGGCATGGGAATGATTGATCTGGGCGCTATGTTTGGCAAAGGCGGAAAAACTAAAACCGTAAAGATGAAAATCAAAGATGCCTATGAGCCGTTAATGGCCGAAGAATCCGACAAGCTGCTCGATGATGACGTCATTAAGCGCGAGGCCATAGAGCGCGCCGAAAATGACGGCATCGTATTTTTGGACGAGATCGACAAAATCACCAACCGGTCAGATCGCGGCGGGGCGGGCGTTTCGCGTGAAGGCGTGCAGCGCGACCTGTTGCCGCTGATAGAAGGCACGACGGTGTCGACCAAACACGGCCCTGTTAAAACCGATCATATTTTATTTATTGCGTCCGGCGCGTTTCATATCGCCAAGCCGAGTGATTTGTTGCCGGAGCTTCAGGGCCGTCTGCCGATACGTGTAGAGCTGCGCGCCCTGACCGAGGATGATTTCAAACGCATTTTGACAGAACCGCAAGCCAGCCTGATTAAGCAATACAAAGCGCTTATGGCGACTGAAGGCGTGACGCTGGATTTTACCGATGACGCTATCGCAGAAATTGCTGCCGTATCCGCGCAGGTTAACAGCTCTGTTGAAAATATAGGCGCGCGGCGTTTGCACACAGTTTTAGAGCGCCTGCTTGATGAGATCAGTTTTACTGCGTCTGACAATGACGGCGAGACGATTACAATCGACAAAGCCTATGTCGAGAAACATGTCAGCGAAATGTCCAAAAACGTCGATCTGAGTAAGTTCATTTTATAGCGCTCACTTAATGGCCCGCTTTATATAGATATACCACGCGCCGCTGCCGCCATGGCGTTGGTGCGCTTGGGCGTAACTTGCGATATGCGGACGAATGTCCGGCTGCGCAATCCACATCGGAAACATGCGGCGCAGGACACCTTTATAGGACAGGCCGCCTTTGCCGGTAATGACTAAGATGCACCGGTGATTGCGCGCCTTCGCCGTTAAAATCGCTGAAACTAACGCTTCGCGCGCCATGTCTTGCGTCATATCGTGAAGATCAATCCGGCGATCAATGGCAATTTTACCCCGCCGCGTCCGTTTATCTGCCGTCACTTGCGGGGGGCCTGACGGAATGCGGGTTTTGGGCGTGACCGGCGCGTAAACAGAGGATTGCGGGATGAAAGTCTTTCCGCTTTTTTTCGGCGGCTCTTTAGTCGGCGGCATGGGCCGGGACGGGTCATAGGCTTTGACCGTTTTGGCCACGCGTTTCCAGACGTCCAAATCCGCCGGCGTTAAAGGCTTTGGGTGTTTAGAGGCCACCGGGTTTACGACGTTGCAAGATAGCGCATCGCCAGAGCGGCCGGCAGCAGCAAGGTAAACTTTACAGGATGCTTCATGACGCCGGCCAGATTGCCTGCTGTCGGCCCTGTGCCGAAAAACAGATCGCCGCGTATCGGGCCTTTAATCGCGCTGCCCGTATCTTGCGCCGAGACCAGTAAAGCGGCCGGCGCGCCGATATAGTCACCCGGATATTGCGGCAATGTTGTCTCAATCCAAACAAGGCTTCCGTAGGGGTGATAGCGATTATCGACCGCCATTGTCGCCATCGGCTCAAGCGGGACGCCCATTGCGCCTTTGGGACCTTCGCCCGGCTGCGCGGTTTCAGTTTGGAAAAAGATATAGCGCGGATTTTCATTCATCAGCGCTCGCGTGGCGGCCGGACCGTTCTTATTCATCCACGCCTCGATGGATTGCTTGGAGGCTTGCTCTAAGGTCATCTCGCCGCGCTTTACCAAAACTGCGCCGATCGACTTATAAGGCTTGTCATTATGGGCGGCGTAAGCGGCCCTCATGGAGCGGCCATCCGGAAATGCTATGCGGCCGGAGCCCTGAACCTGCATGAAGAAAACATCAATGGGCTTTCCGTATGCAATGACGGGCGCAGTGCGGGAATTAATTTGCGCGCGCGGCAGGTTTTGTTGGGCCTCTGACTTTGGCTGTTCTAAAATCGGTTCACTGTAGACGGCATCTTTACGCGCGCGCACCGAAATTTGCGGCTCGTAATAGCCGGTCAGCAGCGTTTTTTGGCCGGCCGGCGCGTTCAGGGTCACAGGTAAAAAATACTGCTCAAAAAACCGGCGAGCTGAAACTGTGTCATCACCGGCATAGTCTGCAGCAAAACAGGCATTACCCCAGTCAGAAATTCTTCCGTAATGCGGTTTATCTTCGCTCAGCGCAGGGTCATCATCTTTGAGACTCCATGAAGCGCAAGCCCGCCGCATGGCCTTAAGCGCGCCGCGAACATCTCCGGTTGCCCAGCCGTTTAAAGCATCAAAGGCACTCAGCTCAGTTTGAGTTTGAACAGGCGGTAAGGGCGTCGGATCAGAAGGACGGTTTGGCGGCTCTGCAGGCACAGGGTCAGGCGCCGGCAAGGCGGGGCCGGGCGACTCGGGCCGGCCGGTATCAGAACCGGACGGCGGCGGCGTTATAATCGGACTTTGCCCTTGCCCTGCCACAGTCGAGCAGCCCGTAAGGCCGGCCGCGAGCAGCGCGCAGGTAAGCAGTCGGCGCATCATCACGGTCAGTCTTTGTCAGATTTGAAATCAGGTGCAGAGCCGAGCGTATCCTCGCCGGCCTCTTCAACGCTTACAAGCAACCAGTTTGGGTTTTTGCTGCCAAGGTTACGATTATAGGTCCAAAGTTCTGAAACGCGGGCCAGCCGGTCAAGGTCACCCTCGACCGTTTCACCCTCGGAATTTATGATAGCCGATGCAATTTCCGCGTCATACTCCACGGTAATGCTCGCGGTTTTTCCGTCTGCTGATGCGTCGATATAATTTGCACTGATGATGCGGGCAAGATCCGTTGTCTGCGTGACGCCCCGGACTTCACGCGCCTCAATGGCGGCGACGTAAGCCTCATTCATATCGGCGGCCAGCAGCATTTCCAAAGTTTCTTTATCGCCGTCCGCATAGGCTTCCAATATCATACCATATGCCGCTTTGGCATTATCGATAAACATGTCCGGGTCAAATCCGTTGTCCGCATTTGCAATCGCGCTGAGGCCGTCTCCCGCGTCGCCGTCATAATGTTTAGAGCGGCGCTCATTGCGCGGCTCGGCCTGTTCTTTCGGCGCGCCGGGCTCAGGAAAACCCAACGGCGTTTCCGGGGGCTCGCCGACCTGTTTACCCAGAACCATATAAAGCATAGCGCAAACCACAGCGGCCATCACGAAATAGATAATAACTTCAAGCATAGTTTAAATCCTTATTGTGACCTTACATACGCGCCGCGCCGCGGGAATGCTTTGGTAAAATCCGATTTTGCGCGATTAATGCCGCGCCTGTCATTGTATTGCAAGCCCGCCTCACCCATGTTAGCGAGCGAAGCTTAATTTTATGCAGCATGCTGCAAAACACATATAGACACTTGAACGGGATTTAACATGGCCAAGAAACCGAAAAAAGACGCGAAAGCAAAAGAAACCGCAGAGAGCATCAACATTCCTGACGCAGAAGGCACTGCAGCCGCAGGCGCTGCGCCGGCCCCGTCCGAAGGTCCGCTTTTGCAGATTTTGGCCCAGTACACCAAAGACGCCAGTTTTGAAAACCCGAACGCACCGGACAGCCTGCGTTCAGGGCAAGACGCGCCCGGCATTGAACTTAATGTTGAGGTCAAAGGCACGCCGATGGACGACAATACGGCAGAAGTGACAATCATGGTATCTGCTCGCGCGCAGCGTGATGATAAAATCGCCTTTATCTGCGAGCTGGAATATTCGGGCCTGTTTGCCTTCGCCAATGTCCCGGCGGACCAAATTCAGGCGCTGATTTTAATTGAGTGCCCGCGTATGCTCTTCCCGTTTGCGCGAAAAATTATCGCCGATATGACCCAAGATGGCGGCTTCCCGCCGCTTCTGCTCGAGCCGCTCGATTTCGCCGCGCTTTATCGCCAACAAAACGGCGGCAGCCAAGCGATCAACTAAGCCGATCAAATTTCAGGTTAATAAAAACCCCACCCGAGAGATCGGTGCGGGGTTTTTTGTTTTTATGTTTCGGATTTTGAATCAGGCACTTGCGCAGCTTTCTCGCGCTCTTTTTCTTCGAGGCGCTTTTCAATGGCCTGAAGCCGATCTTTGCGCGCGATACGTTTTTCTTTGGACTTTTTCTGATCGACGATCAGGCCAATCAGGATAGCGGCGCTGAAAATCAGGATTAATATTCCGATGATGATCATAAAGCGCCCCTAGCCGTATTTATTCCAAATTGCGCCCTCACCCAATTTTGCGACAAAGTCTGCATGGGCCGCCGTTTCGCTGTTGCTGAGTAATGACGCCAAAGGCGCGGGCCGCTGCGCAGCGGCCGGCCGGCCGGCAATTTCAACCGCTTTTGCCGCGCCAAAGTCCAATTTATGCGCGCGGCCGCCTTTCAGCTCCAAATATACATCGGCAAGAAGCTCACTATCGATGACGGCCCCATGATTAACCCGGCCGGCGAGCGAGATCCCAAACCGTTTACACAGCGCGTCCAGTGACGCCGGGGAGCCGGGGAATTTTTCGCGGGCAATTTTCAACGTATCAATGAACCGCTTAGCCGGCAGGCGCTCAAAACCGGCCCGCTCCATTTCCGCATTAACAAAGTTACGGTCAAAGTCTGCATTATGAGCAATGAGCGGGCTGTCACCGATAAAGTCGAGAAACTTTTGCGCAATAGCCGGAAAGCGCGGCGCGCCAACCTCTTCAAGCATTTTGATCGTAATCCCGGTAATCTGCGTCACCTTTTCGCTGATGTCGCGGTCAGGATGGCAATAGGTATGAAAGCTCCGGCCGGTGGGCAGAAGGTCAATGAGCTCAATCGCGCCGACTTCAGTGATGCGGTCATCCCCCCAAGCATCAAAACCGGTGGTTTCCGTATCAAAAACAATCTCGCGATGCCCCGTTATTTCCCCGTCCATTATGCGCGCTCCTCTAAGGCTTTCATAATTATCTGCACCTGTTCGCGCGCCGTTTCCAGACCCGAGCCTGAGTTAACCACAAAATCCGCGCGGGCCCGCTTTTCTGCGTCAGGCATTTGCCGCGAGAGGATAAATTCAAATTTCTCCGGGCTCATGCCGGGCCGGGCCAAAACCCTGCGGCGCTGCACATCCGCCGGAGCGGATACAACAATCACCACGTCAACTTTATCCTCGCCCCCTGTTTCGAGCAATATCGGCATATCAAAAACAAACACCTTTACGCCGTCTGCTTTGGCTTTTTTAACAGCAGCCTTTCGGCACGCCTCAACCATAGGGTGGACAAAGCTTTCCAGAACTTTGAGCTGGAGCGGATCCTTACGAACAATCACGGACAACTTTGCGCGGTCCACCGCACCGTCAGTAATGGCCTCCGGTAAACCGGCCTGAATGATGGGGACGGCGGCCCCGCCTTTGGCATAAAGGGCATGAACGGCTGCGTCGGCGTCAAAGACGGCCGCGCCGGCCGCTTTGAACATAGCGGCGGTGGTCGATTTCCCCATACCCACAGACCCTGTCAATCCGGCAATAATCATGCGCCGGTCAGATGTCTTATCAGCAAAGACGCCGGGTCTGCATCGGCCGGCGGCGCAACCCCAAAGAATGCCTTAAAACTTGGCCGGGCCTGCGCGATCAACATATCAAGACCGCCGATCGTGCTCAGCCCCCGCGCGGCAGCCTGCTTTAACAATTTCGTCTCAATCGGATTATAAACCAGATCGTAAACCCAGGCGTCATTATCTGCCCCGGCCAGAGATATATCCAGCTCGGGCTTGCCCGCCATACCGGCAACAGTTGCATTGATAATCAGGCCCGCGCCCTTAAGAGCTTTATTACGCTCTGCCCAAGGCAGTGCATACAAGCTGGGAATATCAATCGATTCAACAAGGGTCTGCGCTGTTTCATCCGTGCGATTGACGATCCGGATTTCCGGAATTCCCAGCGCAATTAAAGCGCCGATAACGGCTCGGGACGCGCCACCTGCTCCGATTAAAACAGCCGGGCGACGACTGATTTTATCATGAGGGGCGCGGGCCAAAAGCGGGGCCGCAAAACCCTCCATATCAGTATTATGCCCGATAAGTTTTCCGCCGCGTACATAAAGACAGTTCGACACACCCAATTTTTCAGCGTCCGCCGTCAGCGCATCTGCCGCTTCCCATGCAATTCGCTTAAGGGGCGCAGTAACGTTAACGCCGGCAAGGCTGGTCCGCTTAAGGCTTTGAAAGGCGTAAAGCGCTTCGTCCGGCCGCACTGCAAAGGGAATATAGGCGCCGTTTATCCCGGCGGCTTTCAACCAAAACATATGCAGCATAGGCGAGAGCGATTGATGGATAGGCCAACCGGTGACGCCGGCAATTTTGGCGACAGGCCCGGTCATGATGTTATCGCTCCGCGCAGGCGCAAATAGTCCAAAACCGGAAGAAGCGATAAACCCAGAATTGAGAAAAAATCACCCTGTACATGGGAGAAAAGCTGCGCCCCGCGGCCTTCAAATTTGTACCCCCCTACGGAGGTCAAAAGACCCTCCCCTTCTGCTTCCAAATATCCATCCAGAAAATCTTTTGTAAACTCGCGGACATGAAGCACAGTCTTGGACGCATGCCGCCAGACCGGCGAGCCGTTTTCAGAAATAACAACCGCGCCAATAAGGCTGTGTGATTTTCCCCGCATATCCCAAAGCCGGGCGCGAGCCTCCTCCATATCTTTAGGTTTATCGAAAATCTGCCCATCCATTTCCATAATCTGATCTGACCCGATCACTAAGCCCGGCATTAAGCGGCTGACACGCAGGGACTTCGCTTCCGCCAAGGCATCCGCAATGTCACGGGGTTTTGCGCCGTCTGCCAAGAGGCCTGCTTTGATAGCAGCCTCATCAACAGGTTTAACAACGACGTCGTAATTAAGGCCGGCGCCATCCAGTATTTGGCGGCGTATTGCACTGCCGGAGGCTAATATGATCGGGTATGACATTTAGTGTTTACGTTCCTGATAAAGATTAAGGATGCGCGCCGATGTTTCCTCAATGGAGCGCCGTGTAATATCAACGGTTCGCCAGCCATGACGGGCAAACAAACGGCGTGATTTCAGCATTTCTGCTTCGACATTAGCTTGATCCGCATAGGCGTGGCTATTATTGGCACTGAGACTGGAGAGACGCGCTTCACGAATTTCCGCAATGCGCTCCGGTTTAGCCACAAGACCGATAATCATTGGTTTTTTATACTCGGTCACCACGCCGGGCAGTTCAACATTTGGTACAAGCGGTATGTTTCCGGCCTTAATGCCACGATTGGCCAGATAAATACAGGTCGGCGTTTTTGATGTACGCGATACGCCGAGTAGAATTATATCGGCATCTTTTAATCCGTCTACATTTTGTCCGTCATCATGGGCCATCGCAAAATCAAGCGCTTCAATGCGGTTATAATATTCGGCGTCCAAATGCCGCTGTGCTCCGACTTCACTGCTCATGGGCGCCCCAAGATAGCGGCCCAATGTTGCGAGTGTAGGATCAAGTATAGAAACAGCCTGAAGATTAAGCTCTGCGCAGCGCGTTTCAAGCATGCGGCGACGGTCTGAATTAACGATCGTATAGAGAACAATTCCGGGACGGGATTCTACTTGTTCTAAAACCCGCTCCATTTGTGCTTCACTGCGCACCAATGCATGTAAATGCTCCAGCGCAGTTGCATGGGCATATTGCGCGCAAGACGCCTTCATAACGTTGACTAAGGTCTCCCCGGTTGAATCAGAGACCAAATGAACATGGAAATATATGGAAGCTTTACGCGAAGCGGTCACAATAGCCTTTCAGTGTATGGCTTTATAAATAACCGCACAGTCATGCACACGCAATCACGGAAATGACCCTTCTCTGTGTCAAACACATATAAAACGACCGTTAACCCTTTATTTACACACAGAGGGCGCTTTGCTTTGTGCATAAGCGAAATTACGGGGATAATTTTTTATCCTGAATCTATCCACAAATCTATACAGTCAAACTGAATGTAAAAATCGGCTCACTGCATTTTATTCACATAACTGTGATTTGGGAGTCTTATCAGCGGGCATAAGGCAAAGGGGGCAAATTAAACCTTTCTTAAGATAAGTTAACCCGGCAAAGAAGTTGCGCACAAAGTCACAGGGCCTACTACTTTCACTTCCTATATATATCTAATAAGAAAAACCCACTCATAGCCAATTGCGCTTAAGGATAAGATTTGACCCGGCCATTATTAAAAGCTTTGCAAGGTGAAAAAACCAAGTCTCCGCCTATTTGGATGATGCGGCAAGCAGGACGACATCTGCCTGAATATTTAGAGCTCAGATCCAAGGCAGAAAATTTTATTGATTTTTGTATGCGTCCGGACATGGCCGCAGAAGCGACGCTGCAACCGATACGGCGTTATAATATGGACGGCGCTATTCTGTTTGCGGACATATTGTTGATTCCAATGGGACTTGGACGCAATGTAAAGTTTGAAAAAGGTGTCGGCCCAATTTTAGATCCGATAGACCCCGGTGAGGTTAAGGCTCTTGCCCTTGAAGGCTGCGCGGATCGATTGTCAAATATATATGAAACTGTCGCCAGAGTCAGCGAAGCCTTGCCTGATCATACGACCTTAATTGGATTTGCAGGCGGGCCGTGGACGGTTGCGACTTATATGATTGAAGGTAAAGGGACGCCGACCAAAGAAGGGGCCAAACGATTTGCTTATGCCAATCCTGATGTAATGGGACGTTTGCTCTGTACTCTAGCTGATGCGAGCGCAGATTATTTGATTCGCCAAGCTCAGGCCGGTGCGCAAGTGCTGAAGATATTTGAAAGCTGGGCAGAGGGTTTGTCGCCGTATCAGTTTGAGCATTATGTTATCAGGCCGACGAAGCGAATTATTAAGCGGATCAGAGCGGCGGGTATAGACTGCCCTATAATGGGTTTTCCGCGCGGGGCGGGATTTAATGCTGTTACCTACGCTCATGAAACAGGCATTGGAGCCATGGCGGTTGGCACTGATACGTCTATAGCCGCGCTGAGAGCTCATCTGCCAAAGGACATGCCGCTGCAGGGAAATTTGGATCCGTTGCTGTTGCGTATGGGCGGTGAGGCTTTGATGGCAGGTATTGAGCGGGTTATGGCAGATGCTAAGAGTGGTCCCCATATATTTAACTTGGGGCATGGCGTATCGCCTGATGTTTCTATTGATAGTGTTCATGCTGTCATTAATGCTGTCAGAGGGCAAAACTAATGGATTTTTACAGTTGGGGTAAAGCGCTGCATCTGATTGCTGTCATCTTCTGGATGGCTGGCCTTTTATATTTGCCGCGTCTTTATGTTTATCACAGCAGTGCTGAACCCGGCGGTGAACTCGAAGCTGCTTTGCTGAATCAAGAGCGGCGTCTTCTAAAGATCATTATGAACCCTGCTATGCTTGTTGCATTTGTCTTGGGGCTTTATTTAGTCGGCATTAATGTTGCGATGGGAAGTCTTGGCTTATGGCTCATTATTAAGCTTATTTTGGTTTTCGGCTTAATGGGTTACCATATGGTTATGGCCGGTGACCGGAAAAAGTTTGAGCGGGGTGAACGGCCCAGAAATGAGAAAACATACCGTATCCTCAATGAAATTCCGCCCTTTGTAATTGTCGCGGTTGTTATTATGGCGATTGTAAAACCGTTTTAGAGACTTGACCCTCGCTGAAATCGGTTTAATAGCGTGATGTAGCCTGTTCTTGGCTGCACTTTCCCTGCCCTGTCGTTTTATGTCTGTTTGATTTTTGCGATGTGCGGCATTTCATATAAAATGAGTATTTATGAACGACCCAAAGCCCACCCCTATTGTTATTGATCCTGCGGTTATCGACGCTCTTGAGGTTATCAGTCTTGAAGAATTAAAAGCGAAAAAGCCTGCTGAGCTTATTGCGTTTGCTGAAGCTGTCGGCCTCGAAAATGCAGGTAATATGCGTAAGCAAGACATCTATTTTGATGTTTTGAAAGACCTGGCTGAAGATGATGTAAAGATACACGGGAGCGGCGTTCTTGAAGTTTTGCAGGATGGCTTTGGCTTTTTGCGGGCGCCGGAATCTAATTATCTGCCGGGCCCTGATGATATTTACGTCAGCCCGAAACAAATTCGGTCTTTTGGCATGCGAACCGGAGATACCATTTCCGGCGAAATTCGCAGTCCGCGTGAAGGTGAGCATTATTTTGCCTTGACCAGTGTAATCTCACAAAATTTCGGGACAACTGAGCAAGCAAAAAATAAAGTTCACTTTGATAATCTGACGCCACTTTATCCTGAGCAGCGTATGATTATGGAACTGGACGATCCGGCCGCTAAAGATCGTTCCGGCCGAATTATCGATATTGTTGCGCCGATCGGTAAAGGGCAGCGGGCCTTGATTGTTGCGCCGCCGCGTACGGGTAAAACGGTCCTGTTGCAAAATATCGCCCATTCAATTGAGATGAATCATCCGGAAGTCTATGTCTTGGTGCTGCTTATTGATGAGCGTCCCGAAGAAGTGACGGATATGCAGCGAAGCGTAAAAGGCGAAGTTGTCAGCTCTACTTTTGATGAACCTGCGACGCGTCACGTACAAGTGGCCGAAATGGTTATTCAGAAAGCAAAGCGCCTGACCGAGCATGGTAAAGACGTCGTTATTTTACTCGATTCTATTACGCGTCTGGGCCGGGCTTATAACACGGTTGTGCCAAGCTCCGGTAAAGTGCTGACCGGTGGTGTTGACGCTAATGCCTTGCAACGGCCGAAGCGCTTTTTCGGTGCCGCCCGTAATATCGAAGAAGGCGGAAGTCTGACGATTATCGCGACCGCCTTGATTGATACGGGCTCGCGTATGGATGAGGTTATCTTCGAAGAATTTAAAGGTACGGGTAATTGCGAGATTGTTTTGGATCGTAAGGTTGCCGATAAACGCATTTTCCCTGCGATTGATGTGACGAAATCCGGCACGCGTAAAGAAGAGCTTTTAGTCTCGCCTGTTGATTTGCAGAAAACCTATGTTTTGCGCCGTATTCTCAATCCTATGGGGACAATGGACGCGATTGATTTTCTGATTTCGAAACTTAAAGACACGAAATCTAATGAAGAGTTTTTCGACAGTATGAACACTTAAAATTTACAGCTTGCAATACGTTTGCGGTCTGTGGTTTTGATCCCGGATACGGTTTTTGCTTCAGACGGGAAATCTGACACTAATATAGAAAGGGCAGAGTAATCTGCCCTTTTTGCATATTTAGGGGACATCATTCCGTAGGCTGTAAAATATCCGGTTTTTGATATCGGAGGCTTGTATGTCTTGGTGCCGAGCCATTGCAGCCGTGTCTTGCCCTTTGGTCCCGAAATCAGCATTGTCTGACCGGTTATTCGCCGAGAGAGGCCCCGCAGATAATCGGCCTGCTTATCTGAATAAGCTATGAGGATGACATGTTGCGTCATGCCGGCATCTTTGATGGCCTTTATAATATCACCGGCATTTGCAGAGGATTTGAAATCAAGCTCCAGATAAAAGTCCTTATCTGCCCAGTTCAGAACACGTTCTAACGTCGCGAGGCGTTCTGACATCGGGGAGCCTTTTCGTGTTTTCAGTAAAAACTTTTGCGCGTCTTCCCACCGCGTGGCAGCAACGATACCTTTGCCGGTTGTCGTATCGTCCCACACGCCGTCATGATGCAGAATATGCGCGCCGTCTTTCAGGCGGGCTACGTCAATCTCAGCGATAACAAACCCTGCTGACCTGAGTGATTTCAGTGATGATAGCGCATTTTCAGGGTGGCGTTTTAATTTGTCCCGCCCTCTGTGAGCAGCGATAATCGGGCCGGAATTTTGGAGACATTCAAGAGCCATGCTTATTGGCGGTAAACCGTTCTCACCAATGAAAGTTTTGGTCTCTCTGGGCGACGGATTTTGACAGCCCGTAAAGGTAAATATGCCAATAAGTAAAAGTCTGCGGAACATTTTGGGCCTCTGTGTGGGTTTGACTTCACAAATGTTTGTTTGCGGGGTAAACGCCCGCATGGATAGGGTAATGCGCGATGGCTCATAAAGACACAATTTTTGCAGTCGCGAGCGGCGGTGGCCGGGCCGGGGTCACGATTATTCGGATAAGCGGCCCTGCTGTAAATTCCATTTTGGAATCTTGCCTGAAAGGAAAGCTTCCGGCGCCGCGTTTGGCCTCGCTGCGTATTTTACGTAATCCGGTTAATAATGAACCCATTGATCAGGCTCTTATCCTGCGGTTCGTCGGGCCGGCCAGTTTCACCGGGGAAGATATGGCCGAACTTCATGTTCATGGCAGTCCCGCCGTGGTTCAGGCCGTTAGTGCCGCTTTGTTTAACTCAGGATTGCGGCAAGCTTTGGCGGGTGAATTTACCCGCCGCGCTTTTGAAAACGGAAGAATGGATTTGACTGAGGCGGAAGGCCTTGCCGATTTAATTGATTCAGAAACTGAAGCGCAACGGGTTCAGGCCTTACGCCAAATGTCCGGCGGACTTCGGGATGTATATTCTAAATGGCAAGACGCTATTATGGATGCTTTGGCCGCCATTGAGGGAGAGATTGATTTTCCTGATGAAGAAGATGTACCGGATAAATTGGCTCTGCGGGCCGGCAGCGAACTGGATGACCTCATAGACGCGTTGAAATCATCCCTGGCGTGCAGTCACGCCGGAGAGCGCGTGCGGCACGGGCTTGATATTGCTGTTATCGGTCCGCCTAATGCCGGAAAGTCTACGCTTATCAATGCTTTATCTAAAAAAGAAGCCGCAATTGTATCCGATGAAGCCGGAACGACCCGGGATATCGTGGAGGTCAATATGGTTATCGGCGGATTGCCCGTTCGCTTGTCTGATACAGCGGGCCTGCGGGTAACTGATAATAAAATTGAGGCCGAAGGTGTGCGCCGCGCCCGTATGCGGGCTAAAGACGCTGATCTGCGAATAGGCATGCTGGAAGGGAGTGATACATCCGGGCGTAAGGAGATTGAGGCTCTGCTGAGCGCGGGGGATATTTTAGTCTTAAACAAAGCTGATTTGAAAGCAGGAGCCGGCTTTGATGTTTCACGTGAAGCATTTGAGGTCATGCCAATGTCGGCTCATAATAGTGTTGATGTTGATCGGCTATATAGCCGCATGACCCAAATTGTGACGGAGCGGTTTCGCGTACAGGAGAATGCAGGCCTGACACGGGCGCGACATCGTGCTTGCGTTCAATCCTGCTTGGACTCGGTTGCTCGCGCCCGCCTCAACTTAGATTTAGCGCCTGAGCTGGCGGGTGAGGATTTACGATCTGCCTTGCACGCCATTAAAGAGCTGGCCGGCGAGGCCGATATTGAGGCGGTGCTGGACCGGATATTTTCGCGGTTTTGCATAGGCAAGTAATGTTTCACGTGAAACATGGTCGATTGCTTGTGCCTTAGGCTCTCGACTCGCGGGGACGATGTGCTAAACACCGCGCAATTAAGAGAGTAATTATGTACGATGTTATTGTCATTGGCGGCGGACATGCAGGCTGCGAGGCTGCGAGCGCCGCTGCGCGGACGGGCGCTAAAACCCTTTTGCTGACCCATAAGGTAGAGACGATTGGTGAAATGTCCTGCAATCCGGCCATTGGTGGTTTGGGCAAAGGGCATTTGGTGCGCGAAGTGGATGCGCTGGGCGGCGTTATGGGCCTCTCGACCGATGCGTCCGGCATACAATTTCGTCTTCTTAATCGCTCCAAAGGCCCTGCCGTGCGTGGACCTCGTACGCAATCGGACCGCGGATTATATAAAACAGCAATGCAAGGCCTGTTATCAGAGATCGAAAATCTGACTATTATTGCGGGCGCCGTCCATGATTTGCAGATTAAGGACGGCCGGCTTGAAGGCGTAATATTGGAAGATGGCCGGGTGTTTAAGGCTCCAAAGGCGGTTTTAACAACGGGCACATTTCTCAAAGGGATGATCCATATCGGCGACATTCGCATACCGGCGGGTCGTCACGGTGAAGCGCCGGCGCTTGGTCTGTCCGACCGACTTTACTCTGCCGGGCTTAATTTGGGCCGGCTTAAGACCGGGACCCCTGCCCGCATTAGAAAATCCTCCATTGATTGGGACAGTCTTGAGCAGCAAGCTGCTGATGAAAACCCTGTTCCGTTTTCATTTATGACCGACACGATTACGGTTCCGCAAGTGACTTGCGCTATTACGCATACAAATGCGCAAACCCATGCCGTTATTGCCAAAGATATTGAAAAATCGGCGATTAACAATGGTTCTATATCCGGGCGAGGCCCGCGCTACTGCCCCTCTATTGAAGACAAAGTCATTCGGTTTGCTGATAAAGATAAGCATCAAATTTTTCTGGAGCCGGAAGGATTGCCCGGCGGCCCTGACGGTGACACGGTCTACCCGAACGGTATTTCCAGTTCCCTGCCCGAAAATGTGCAGGATGCATTCTTGCGCACGATAAAAGGTATGGAAAATATTGAGGTGCAGCGTTACGGCTACGCTATAGAATATGATTATGTTGACCCGAGAGAACTTCACGCAACCTTGGAAACGCATAAAATTCCGGGGCTTTATTTGGCCGGCCAAATTAACGGGACGACCGGTTATGAAGAGGCTGCGGCTCAAGGGCTTATGGCGGGCGTGAATGCGGCTCTGTCTGCAAGTGGCGCCGAGCCGTTTATTCTTGATCGCTCGGAAGCATATATCGGCGTTATGATTGACGATCTGATTACCAAAGGCGTGACCGAGCCTTATCGGATGTTTACAAGCCGGGCTGAATATCGCCTGATTTTGCGGGCCGATAATGCGGATCAACGTTTGACGCCGATCGCTGATCGGTTGGGAATTGTCTCAAAAGCCCGAAAAGACGTGTTTCACGTGAAACAAAAGGCTCTGTCAGAGGCTCGAGAATTTGCAAAAGCGTCCCTAATGACGCCGAACGCGCTCTCAGAGAAGGGGATTCACGTCAATAATGACGGTGTGCGGCGCTCTGTGATGGATTTATTGGCCTATCCCAACATTAAGATGGACGATTTAACGCCGATCTGGCCGCAATTATCGGCGCTTGGAAATGATGTCACAGAACAGCTCGAGACCGAAGCTCTCTATGCCGGTTACATTGAGCGCCAGGCTGCAGACATTAAGGCGTTTCGCCGTGATGAAGGTCTACGCTTGCCGACCTCTCTGGATTACGCCTCTATCGGCGGAATTTCCAATGAAGTTCGTGACAAGCTTATGGCGGCCCGCCCGGCAACGCTGGGCCAGGCAGGTCGAATTGAAGGCGTTACGCCGGGGGCTTTAACGGCATTGCTTTCATATGTTCGCAAAGCGAGCTAGGCGTGTACAATGCTACAGATTTCAGCCGGGAGTTTGATGTTTCACGTGAAACATTGGATTTATACAAGGTTTGGGAATCTCTCTTAAATACATGGAATAAATCTATAAACTTAGTGCAGCGTACGGCTCTGGAAGACTATTGGAACCGCCATGCCCGCGACAGCCACCAAATTGTGCAATATCTTCCTGCTCATACGCAAACGGTTTTGGATATGGGCAGCGGCGCCGGTTTTCCCGGTGTTTCCTTAGCGATCGCACTCAGAGACACGCCGGACGCTCGTGTCACACTGGTTGATTCTGTCGGCAAAAAAGCGGCGTTTTTGCGAGCCGTCAAACGCGATTTGAGGCTGCCTATGCAGGTCTCGAGCAAGCGTGTTGAAGTGTTAAACCTGCCGCCGCAAGATGTGATTTCGGCGCGCGCTTTTGCGCCAATGCCAAAGCTCTTGGAATATGCGCTCCCGTTTTGGGGTGAGCAGACCACCGGCATCTTTATGAAGGGCCGCAAAGCCGATGAAGAAATCGCCACTGCCCGGAATCTGTTTGATTTTACCGTGGACAAGCACCCATCCATAACAGACTCAGATGCGACAATTGTGCTAGTGAAAAACCTGAAAAGAATTACGGAGTAGGGACAGCAATGCGCGTCATGGCAATCGTCAATCAAAAGGGCGGCGTGGGTAAAACCACGACGGCGATCAATCTGGCGGCGGCTTTGACAGAGCACGGCAAGACCGTTTTGCTTGTTGATATGGACCCGCAGGGGAATGCTTCAACCGGGCTGGGCATTATGCGCGCGGATCGAAATTTAACCAGTTATGACGTGATCGTAGACGGGGCGGATATTAATGAGGCGATATACGACACGGCTGTGTCGGGCCTGACTTTGGTGCCATCCGATATGGATCTTTCCGGCGCAGAGCTGGAGCTCGGCGCGCAACAGGGTCGAACGACGCTGCTTACAGATGCGCTTAATGCGTTGAAATTTAAACCTGATTTTGTCTTATTGGATTGCCCTCCTTCCCTGTCTTTGTTGACCGTGAATGCGCTTTCAGCTGCGCATTCGGTGATCGTGCCGCTGCAATGCGAATTTTACGCGCTGGAAGGTCTGTCGCAATTATTGAAGACTGTTGAGATGGCCAAGGCTAATATTAATCCGGACCTGAAGGTCGAGGGCGTTATGCTGACCATGTATGATCCGCGCAATCGCCTGTCCGGGCAAGTGGTGGCCGATGTGCGCAAACATTTGGGCCGCGCGGTTTTTAAAACTGTTATTCCGCGGAATGTCCGGATTGCCGAAGCGCCAAGTTTTGGTTTGCCGGTTACGCATTATGATCGGCGCTCTGCCGGGGCCAAAGCCTATTTGGCCTTGGCTGAAGAGATTTTAAAAAAACGCAGCCGCGTAAAATAGGGGGCCGACATGGCAAAGACACCAAAAAAACCGACGGCCAAAAAACCATCTGCCCGCCCGGCCCGTGGTCTTGGCAAAGGGCTGTCTGCTCTGATGGCTGATGTTGCCCCCGCAGTAAAAAATAATACGCCCCCGCCGGCTCAATCAGGGAAATCTGCGTCGCCTGAGAAAACAGCGCCGATTTCAGGCGCAGTTTTGGCCGCGCAATATATTCCGATTGCACAATTGGAACGTAACCCCGCCCAGCCCCGCCGTTATTTCGATCCGGCGAAACTGGATGATCTGACGCGATCTATCAAAGAGAAAGGCGTTCTGCAGCCAATCTTGGCGCGGCCTATCATAAAGTCAGGCGCAAAGGCTGTGGCCGGTTACCAGATTGTGGCCGGTGAACGCCGGTGGCAAGCCGCGATGAAAGCAGGCCTTGATCAAATACCTGTCATGGTCAAAGAGCTCTCCGACCAAGAAGTGCTGGAAATCGGCGTTGTCGAAAATGTACAGCGCGCCAATTTAAACCCGATCGAAGAAGCTCAAGCCTATAAGGCCTTGTCTGATGAATTTGGCCGGCGGCAGGAAGACATCGCTAACGCGGTCGGTAAGTCACGATCCCATGTGGCGAATATGATGCGGCTTTTAACGCTGCCGACCCGGGCGCAAGACTTGCTTGCTCAAGGTAAATTGTCGGCCGGTCATGCCCGGGCCGTGATTTCTGCACCGGACCCGGCCGCACTTGCGGAAATGATTGTGCAAAAAGATCTCTCCGTGCGCGAGGCCGAAGCCATGATGCGCCGGCTGAAAAAAGGTGAGCCTTTACGCGCGCCCGCAGAAACCAAAAGCGCCGATATCAGGCAGGTCGAAAAAACCTTGACCGATCAGATAGGCCTTAAGATTGATCTCAATCACAAAAACCCAAACGGCAAGCTGGTCATCCATTACAAGACTGCCGAGCAGCTCGAAGATTTAATCAAGCGCCTGCCTAAAGGGTTTGAGTAGGCTTTAGGGAATAAGAGGCTTTCCTGATTGGATTAATTGATTTGCGCGGCGAATCGCGGCGCGCAAATTATCCATACGCTGCGGTCCCGGCGGATGGGTGTCACTGGCCGGCGCATTTGGAATATCAAGCTTTTCCAGCGCCGATATTCCAGCCTGAATATTGTAACCGCCGCGGGCCATTAAGATGAGGCCCGTTCTGTCCGCAGCCAGTTCAAGCAACGGCCGGCTTTGGGTTTGTGAATAATCGCCTTCAACACTGTGGGCCAGTTCGTGGGCGATTAAAAACGCCAACTCGTCATCGCTTAACGCTGCAATCATGGCCGTGGTCACTAAGATCGTATCGCCATTGGTTTGCGCATTTTTAACCGGGCTGTCTTCAATGGCGACTTTGTTTGTGCAGATAGGAAATGTTCCCTCAGCGGCCCTTATCATGCGAGTGTTTGGGCAGAGCGCGGCATTGGCGCGCATAAGATTGGCCGCCGTTCGTATCAGCCTGCGTTTTAAAATTTCAAACTCGGCGTCCGGTGTCTGCGCATGATACGGGGCCGGCGCCGGCATGTCTGAAGCGGCGCAGCCGGCCGTTATTATTGCGAGAGAAATCAAGAGATTCTTCATTTCGGATTCGGCTCCAAAACCTCGCCGGCTGCTTGCTTGGCCCGTATTTCTGCGACCGCATTTTCCAACCTTACATAGCGCTCCGGCGTAATCGGATGGGTTTTGGGTTTGTCGAGGGATTTGACGCTGATTTTAGCCAACTTTCTCCAAAATTCTTTGGCATTATCAATGGGGTATCCGGCGCGGGCTGAATAATAAAGGCCGACATAATCGGCTTCGCTTTCAAATTGCCGTGCAAATGTGCCTGTGCCAAATCCGGCAATTGTGTTTTGTATGATTTTACGTATGTGGCTGTGCGTATTATGCGCCAGTTCATGTCCGACAATCAGGGCCAGTTCTTCATCATTGGCAAAGGCCATCATGCCGGTAGTGACCGTGATGTTGCGGCCGTCCGCATAGGCATTAATCGCCGGAGAATATTTCAGCCTCACAGGGTATCCGCAAACAGGAGTCGCTGTTACGGTTTGCGCAAGCGTGCCATTGCGGGTTCGCATATTAACAGATGTGACACCGGCGTCTAGCTTATCAACTGTGATCGGTTTTCCATCCTTAATCAGGACGCCGCCTTTACGCACGCCCAATATGCCGGCGCGTACATACATGATGGTCGGGGACTTCAGATCCGGCAAACCGTTTTTGCCGCGCAGAGCTTTGGGCAGGGTCTTTTCTGATAGCGTGTAGGCTCCGATATCAGCGCCTATTTTATCACAAAATTGCGTATTGGCCGCGAGCACCGGCAGGGCGATATCCTGAAGGCGGCGATAATCGGCCATGTAGATTTTAAAGGCGGCCCGCGTCTGCATGATTTTCTCAGCTTCAACCCGGGGCGGATGAATATCGGGCAAACTTGTTGACAGGGTGGCGCATGACGCCAGCCCAAAACCTGATAATGTGATCCAATACCGCATGGCCCTAAATTGCCCTTATTTGAATCTGCGTCAATGGCGGCTCTTGCGCGCAGGTCTTAAAAGCCCCATTTACAGACTAACAGAAAGCGCCTTTATCAGGGCGAGCAAAGGACAAACCATGTTTATTCAAACCGAAGATACGCCGAACCCCGCGACCCTGAAGTTTTTGCCCGGTAAAGATGTACTGGGTGAGGGTGTTCCCGGCCGTGAGTTTGAAAAGGGCAGCGATGTATCCGGTGCGCCGCTTGCGGAAATGCTGTTCATGATTCCGGGATTGACCCGAGTATTTTTTGGCGCGGATTTTGTCTCTGTGACCAAATCGGAAGACAAGGCGTGGCAGCATTTAAAACCTGCTGTCCTTGGCGCGATTATGGATTTCTACGTTGCCGGCGGTGACGTTCTGTCCGGTATGGCCGCCGAAGCGCAAAGCGCCGATGATCCTGATTATACTTATGAAGGTGAAACCGCTGAGATTGTTGAGCAGATCAAAGAAATTATAGAACTGCGTGTCCGGCCTGCGGTCGCCCAAGACGGCGGCGATATTGTCTTTAAACGATATATAGAAGGCGACGGCGTTGTTTATCTGGAAATGCGCGGGGCGTGCGCGGGCTGTCCCTCATCGACCATGACGTTGAAATCAGGCATTGAAAACCTGCTTAAGCATTATGTGCCTGAAGTGAACCGCGTCGAGCAAGCTATCTGATCCTATGCTCTGTCTGGCACTTGATACGACCGGTCCTGCGTGCAGCGCGGCTTTGGTGCGCGGTGATCTGACCGTAGCCGTCAACATGGCCGTAATTCACAGAGGCCATGCCGAATATCTCGGCCCGCAGGTTCAGACTTTACTCAGGGATGCCGGGCTGACCGCAAAAGATTTGAACCGCATTGCAGTCTGCACCGGGCCCGGAAGTTTTACGGGTCTTCGTGTGGCGTTGGCTTTTGCAAAAGGGCTCGCTCTGCCGCGCAGTATTGACGTTGTCGGCATCAGCGCTTTGCAGGTTTGGGCGGCTATGGCGGACCCCGATAGCGGCGGAACTGTACTCAGCAGTGCTGATGTCCGGCGCGGTGAATTTTTCTCACAACGTTTTGTAACCGGGCAGCCTCAGGGCACGCCGGTCTTGCATAAAGCAGGCGAGGGAGCGCACGCCGATATTAAAACCGGAAGCGCGTTTGACGCCGGCGATATCGACCCGGCCGTTTTAGCGCGTTTGGCAATGGCGGTTGATCCGGAGCTTTATCCTGCGCGTCCGCTTTATCATCGTCCGCCGGATGCCAAATTGCCGGGCGGCATTGATCCGTTTTCGGCCCGGGTTTAAAACCGGCTGCATTACAAATGCGTTATGCGGCGCTTTGGTAACCCTTTGCTAACCATGCCGGGCGTAAATTTCGCCTATTATGCGTATATTGAAAATTTTATCAGTGACAGTAGCGGCTGCGGCTCTTAGCGGTTGCGCCGTCACGAAAACGGCCCTGAACACAAAATCAGAGGTTTCCGTCAAGCGATCCTTGCAGGATGTCACCGCAGCGCGCGCGATCAAAGCGCGCATGGTTCGGGCCTCTGATCATGATCTTAATGACATTTCCGTCGATGTGGTGCAGGGAATTGTTGTCCTTGCCGGCGCAACGCCGAAGGCCGAGTCGAAAAAAGAAGCCGAGCGTATTGCCTGGTCCGCGCCCGGCGTCACGAAAGTCGGCAATGAAATTTATATCGGCCGCTCCACGGGATTTGCCCGCAAAACCAAAGACGATTTAATCGACACAGCAATCCGCACAAAACTGGCCTCGTCCAATGATGTTCGCAATTTAAATTACACAATCGAGACCCGTGACGGCATCACCTATTTACTGGGCGT
The DNA here is from genome assembly GCA_938015875.1 of uncultured Robiginitomaculum sp. Classification (GTDB taxonomy): domain Bacteria; phylum Pseudomonadota; class Alphaproteobacteria; order Caulobacterales; family Maricaulaceae; genus Robiginitomaculum. The sequence continues at coordinate 33,754 of CALLXE010000010.1, forward strand.
GGCCCGTAATGAGGCAGAGTTGAAAGAAGCGGCCCGTTTGGCGTCGATTACCAAGGGCGTAAAAGAAGTTGTGTCTTACGTTACCGTCAAAGGTGATATTAACAATGCCTATGGCTCCGGATTTGGCGGCGGTTCGGTTGCCGCGCCGTCTGTAGCCTATTCGGGTGAGGCTATTCCCAGTACGCGTTACACCGGGACCCCTTATGGCGCGCCGGCTGCGCCGAGCGTGACGGGCAATGATGATTTGTCGTTTTGGGGAACGCCTGTTGAAGGCGCGAAGGATATTTATGGCGGCGCACAAACCGCAGAATTGCCCGAAGCCATGCCTTACAGCGCGCCGATCGATCCGTCAGCGCCGCTTCCTTATCGCCCGGGCAGCACTGAGCTCGACGCTGATGCCATAGACAGCGGTGAGCCGTTTTTGCGTGACCCTTATACCGGCGAGGAAATCATTTTGCCTGAGGGCGTGAAGCCTTTGCCATATATTCCGCCGGGCCCGGGCAGCTTGGGCGAAGGCGCGCTTCCGCTTCCGCCCGGCGCTGAGGCTAAGATTGCGCAAAGCGCGCCGATTGCGGCCCCGCCGCTTGCCTCGCCTTACGATCCCGGTCCGGTCAATGATTTGAGCGCCGGCGACGGACCGTCCGTCCGCATTACAAAGCCTTACACAATCGACCCTGCGACAGGCGAGAAAATCAATGTCTCTTGGGACGGGCGTCAATGGGTTGGCGTTACGCGTTAGTGCGGCGGAAAATTATCAGTGTGTTTTAAAGCTCTGCGAGGGCGGCGTGCGCCTGAATTTGGGCAGGCGTGATTTCACCTAATTTTTGTCCGCCGGTATCATTCAGATTCGCACCAAAGCTCCCAAGGCTTACTAAAAACACGCGTTTTCCTGTCATGATATGAATAACAATTCGCGATTTTGTTTTAATCCGGTCCTCCAAGCGAATACCGATTGAATCAATATTGGTTGGAAGGCCCGCTGTTTTTAAAAGCAAATGAACCGCAGCGCCCGCCCTGTAACGCAAGGCTTGTTTGCGAAGCCGTTCGATATCTTTAACGTCAACTTTCATAATAAATTCTCCAAGACCGTCTGAAGCGGCATGCCAAACACCTACGACCTTCTTGGTTAAGACCGCGTGGCAAGTGCCGCTCTCTGTGATAACCGGAAAAGCAGGACAGTCCTCACCATTGATATTAAGGGAGCTTCCGGGCAGTATTTCTGTCATCGGACACGGGTTTGGTGCATTCCAGCAGACGGTGTTAATCGGCATGTAGAGCCCGTCAGTCAGATTGTGATGCAGCATGCGAATGTCGCGCTCCGTTTCAATAAGATCGGTATGAGGGTTTTGCGCAAACAGTGCGACCATAACATCTTTGTAGTTTTCATTCGGAACGACTTCTAAATCACTCCAGGATTTAATCCAATCGCCGTTTATATCTGACAGGCTTTTGGTCTTCTCCTGCGCGTAAAATTCATTGTCAAGAACCTCTAAATATTCCGCTCGGCCGCCATTAAACCCCGTCTGCTGTGCGGCCTCGGTTTGATTTTCCATGACCCAATTACACATTCGCATCAGGATGTCGCCGTGCACAATTGCGCCCATATCCATCAGACCTTGCAGAGCATTATTGACCGTGTCTTGGAAAAATGTCCCGCCGTTTCCGATAAATTGGGAATGGCCGCCATTATTGACCTGCGCCAGTTACAAATCACTGTGATAGGCTTGCATAGCATGGGCCGGCATATTACTCGGCCGATATTTCCCGTCTTCCATCATCAGATTGACATAACGTACGACGCCATAAACCAAGTCTGCACCGCCGGCCTCAAACTCGGATTGCTGCACAACAATTTGCGGTAATTTACGGTCGACCCCGAATTGCGGGTGCACAATGTTCGGTGCTGAAACAGGTTCGGCCTGTGGTTCATCTTTGCGTTTGCGGCGTCCGAACATAACTTTTCTCTCATGGTTGTTTTCGTGACGTTACAGGGAAGGGCTTTAAAATAACTAAACTCACTGACTATAAATTTTGGTTGCGGGGCGCTTGGGGCTTTGGCAAAAGGCGCTATGACCCAAACACACAAAACATCCCCGCAAAAGCCCTTAAGAGTCGCGTTTCAGATGGATCCGATGGAAACCGTGAATATTGACGGGGATACAACATTTGCTTTGGCCGAAATTGCGCAGGAGCGCGGCTATGAAATATTTACATATGGCCCGTCCGATCTGTCTTATAATGAAGGCAGGGTTACAGCCCGCGCCCGCCCGACCCGCGTGCAGCGCGTTAAAGATACGCCGGGCGTTTTTAAGCCCGCGCGGGTTCTCGATTTGGAAGACGATATTGACGTGGTCTGGATGCGCCAAGACCCGCCTTTTGATATGGCCTATATCACCGCTGCGCATTTGCTTGAACGCCTGAAAGGCAAAACCTTGGTCGTCAATGACCCTGAATGGGTGCGGTCTTGTCCTGAGAAGATTTTGCCGTTGGATTATCCGCATCTTATGCCGGAGACGCTGATTACCCGAGATGAGATTGAGCTCGACGCGTTTCGCGAAAAACACAACGATATTATTTTAAAGCCATTGTTCGGGAACGGCGGCGCCGGCGTCTTCCGTGTTAAGTCTGATGATCCGAATTATTCATCGCTTAAAGAAATGTTTCTTGAGCGCTCCCGCGAGCCGATTATTGCGCAGGCTTTTTTGAAAGATGTGTCCAAGGGTGATAAGCGGGTTATTATTATTGACGGCGTCGCCGTTGGCGCAATTAACCGGGTTCCGCAAAAAGGTGAGACCCGGTCTAATATGCATGTCGGCGGCACGGCGGTCCCGACAGAGCTGACGGCGGACGATATGCGAATTTGTGACGCGATTGGCCCGATGCTGAAATCACGGGGCCAAATTTTGGTCGGCATTGACGTGATTGGGGATAAAATGACCGAAATTAATATTACTTCGCCCACAGGCGTTCAGGAGCTCAAACGGTTCTCGGGTATTGATGCGGCGGCCTTGTCTTGGGATGCGATTGAGGCGCGCCTGAAAGCGGCCGGTTAACCGTAGGGTTACTGCGCCGCTGACAGGCCGCTCCCGCGCCTATCGCCTTTATATTGACCGAGCATGGCAAGCGCGATTTGCGCCGGCGCTGCCTTGGGCGCATCTTTAATAAATGTCCCGCTCAGATCGTCTATTAAGACATCTTCTACGCGGGGCATGAGGGGCATCAAAATAACGCGCGCCTGCTTTGCATCTTTTTGCAATGCGCGAATGACATCGGTGGTCAGTCGCATCGGATTTCCCGTCACAATTTCATGTTTTTGAGCAAATTTTATCATCATGATTAAGGCTGATTGCACCCACGGGTCTTGGGGGTTTGAAATAATAACGCCCTTATTTTCCTGCGCTGTTGCATAGGAGGCCCGCAAGATTGCGCGGTGACGGGCATAGAAGGCGCGAACAAATTGGCTGTTATCGTGGGCTTCTTTTACCCGGCGGTACTTCTCTGTGATCACGGCAATTGCACCAAACAAAACCAAAGCGCCTGCTGTCAAAACAAGCAGCCACATTCCGTTTGCGCTGTCTTGGGTCGCAGTTTTTATGGCAGCCGATTTCTTTATGACAACAGCCGGGACCGGTGTGTCTGCGGTGCCGGTTTTTGCGCGGGCCCGGTTATTTTGGGTTTGGCTCAGGGCCGCTGATGCGGCGGCAGCTTTTAGCGCGCGGGCTTCGGCTTTGCGTTTTGATAGGGCGGCTAAGCGGCGGGCTTTGGCAGCCTCAGCGGCGTTTGGAACATTTGTGTGCACAATCTCACCGGTTATTGCAACGGGCTTTGACGAAGAAACGGGATCCGTAATATCAGCCGGTTTTTTGCTTTTGATACTCATAGGAGCAGCGGGTTTCACCCAGCCGCTTTGCGCGCGTTCAGCCCAAAGGCTCGCGGCATTCGGATCGCCTGCAACGCCCAATCCATTCTTGTAAAAGACGCTCATCATGCGCTGGGCATCGCTATTACCGTTATTGGCGGCGGCGCGGTACCATTGACGTGATACACCGAAGTTTTTCGGAACGCCTTCACCGGTGAAATACATATAACCCAAATTAATGCAGGCATATGTGCTGCCCATATTGGCGGCTTGTTTGTAAAGGCTGCGTGCTTTGCGTAGATCTTTCGGAACATTCGTTCCGTCATGAAAGGCCTTGGCCTGCTGAAACACTGCGTCTGCTTTGGCAGGGCCTGTGGTTGCGGTCTGGCCAAAGGCCAAGGCGGAGAGGGCAAAGAAAGCGGTAACCGTCAGAGTCGCGGCAATAAAAATACGCAGCAAAGAACGCTGATTGGCGGCGTGTTCGTTTCGTGAAGTATGGCTTGAGTGTCCCATTTAGCAGTCTCCGAGCGGATAATTCCCTTTTCAGGCGTAACTTTGCAAAATATAGGCCGGAAGGTCGCTGAAATTTCGTGCGGCGTGTTTGATGCGAAAAGCGCCGGACAAGACGGTTACGGATCGCTACATGTATGACCAATTATAATATGACGGGAGTTTTACATGTCGCGCCTCAGCATTACTGCCATTCCGGCATTGATTATGGCTTGCGGCTTGGCACTTGCCCCTGCTGCCGATGCCAAAAATTACTTGGTGGAAAACCAAGCGGGTTTTGATAAGGCGGTAAAAAAATTAAAACCCGGCGACAGGCTGGTTTTAAAAACCGGAAAATGGAAAAATGCACAGCTGAAGTTTAAGGCAAACGGAACGGCAGACGCGCCGATTACCCTTATGGCGCAGGACGCCGGAAAAGTTATCCTGACAGGGGTATCTAACCTTAGAATGGGGGGCGGTATTTAATTGTTACGGGCCTTACGTTCAAAGACGGTTATACGCCGACCCGCGAAGTTGTTGATTTTCGGGCCGACAGCGAGGCGCCGTGTTTTAACTGCCGGTTCGTTCAAAATGTAATCGTTGATTATAACAGGCCCAATGACGAGAAAGACTTTTGGATTGTGATGCGCGGCCAAAACAACAAAGTTGATCACAACGCGCTGATCGGGAAAACTAATGAAGGCCCGGCGCTTGTTGTGCGTTTGGACGCGCCCGGTAATGTGAATAATAATCATTTGATTGCCCGCAATTTTTTTGGCTATCGCGTCAAAACACAGGGGGAATTCGAGTCATTAATGATAACCAAACCGTTCGGGATAATTATCTTGAAGGGACTTCCGGTGACGGAATGCGCAGCGCTGTTGCTGTGATGAACGGTGTCCCTGATTCACCGGCCAATCGCTACGTTCAGGTTTCAAACGCGAAGATTTCTAACAATTCATTTTTTGATGTGAAAGCTTTTACGTTTGGCGCCGGCGCAAACAGCGAACTGACTTTGCCGCCGATCACTTCCGAATTTTCAAACAATATCATGGTCAGCGATAATGATGATGCTATCCGGCTTAAGGCCGATGTCAGCGGCATTCGCTTTTCCGGTAACAGTGTCAATTTTGACGGCTCTAAAATCGGAGCGACTAAAAACCCCGGTTTGACAGGCGTGCGCGCCGCGAGACCTTAACCCGATCACCCGCGACCGGGCCGGCCCGAAATGGTATCAAAAGCCGGTCCCGATCAGCGCCGCAAAAATCAAAGCGCATCAAGACAGTTTGAAATAGGCGCTAAACCTTAAGCGCGGCGTCCTGTAAATCGCACAGCTCCGCTATGCCTTTGGTTGCGAGCGCCGTCAGCTGAGCCATTTGGTCGGCGGTGAACGGCGTGTCCTCTGCGCTGGCTTGCACTTCGATAATGCCGCCGGTTGATGTCAGCACGAAATTAGCGTCGGCTTGAGCGGCGCTGTCTTCGACATATTCCAAATCAAGGCGGCAGGTTCCGTCAACAATGCCTGCCGATACGGCGGCCATGCGGTCGGTAATCGGGGTTTTCTCGATCTTGCCTTCTTCAATCAGGTACTGAACCGCTTGGGCGAGGGCGACGTAGGCTCCGGTAATGGACGCCGTGCGTGTGCCGCCGTCTGCCTGCATAACGTCGCAATCAAGAATGATTTGGCGTTCGCCGAGAATTTTTAAATCAACCACAGCCCGCAGGGACCGGCCGATCAGGCGCTGGATCTCGACTGTGCGTCCGCCTTGCTTGCCGCGCGCGGCTTCGCGGCTGTTACGCGAATGGGTTGCGCGGGGCAGCATGCCATATTCCGCCGTAACCCAGCCCTT
>CALLXE010000011.1 GCA_938015875.1 uncultured Robiginitomaculum sp.
GCTCGTCTTTCACCTGTGTGAAAATGCGAGTAGGTTAAGCGGTAAGGCCGTGAACAGTGGAAGCGTTACCGAAGCCTACGCGCAAAACGCGGTTCGTCTGACCAAGGAGATTACCAGGGAACAAAGAGAGTGCGGATTTGCTCCCGCGCAGTAAGCTGTCCATAACTTGCTATCAACCTATCTAAAAGGCGGGTAGGGTTTAAAGGCTATACAATCAGAAAAGCCGCGTGATTTGAGCGGCTTTTTTTGGGTGACTTTTACGCGAAAACCGGCACGTTAAGGGTATGACAACGCTGCGAAACCTAAATTATCTGCCGGTAATATCTATAAGCCTTTTAATGGTCGCCGCTTGCAGCGCGAAAGACGAAACGCATGATACGCCAAATCAACCAATGACGGTGCAAGCACCCGATGAAATCTCGCCGCCCGGTTACAAACCAAATTGGCCTCCCCTACCTGTTGGCGTCAATATTGCGCTTGACTGCATGCCGATTTCCGCACGCAATGATTGGGGCTCGGAGGCTATATTTAAAAACCGCGATTGGTGTGGAAGCGCCGACGAATACGGTCATATCACCATTGATCCGGACGTCATGAAACTTATTGATTTTACCGTGGCATCGCTAAAATTTCTGCGGCATTCTGAAAAGCTCCAATGTCATACCCTGAACTTATCGAATGGCGAGAGCAGTGGCGGATACATTCGCCAAGACGGGCGCGCACGGCAAGCGCCGGAACCGTTCGACGCCGAATGCCAAGCCCTGACAAATGGCCGTTTTCACAGCTATGTCAAAGGCAAAGCGGCTTACTTCGACGAGGATCTGCATGTGGTATACCGAACAAAGTATGTCCACGTCTCTGCTTTTTCCGGCGGATACGCAATAGCTTGCCTGCGGAGGCCTGAAAGACGCTATAAATCCGACGGCGAGCATTTTGACTTTATTGGCGGGCAGTGCGGCTTTATTGGCGGGCAGTGCGGCTTTATTGACGAAACCTATTCTGTCGTAGTGCCGATTGCGCATCCATATGAATTAACGCCGCTGCCACAAAATACGCGAAAGATAAGCCCGTGAAATCAGAGCGCTATTTTGCAACAAAATTTAAAAACCTTGAAATGCCTGCCGATTTCCGGGCTTTGGCAAAACATCAGGATGACAACACCAATTTTTTCAATCGCAAGAAATCCGTAGAGGGGCCTTTAAGCGCGGCGAATGCCAAGCTCTTATTGCAGGGTCGAACCCATCCGCTCATCAGTCATAACTATCTCAATGACAAAGACCGCGAAAATGACGACACGATGTGGAATGTCGCTGCAATGAATGAAACAGCCGAAAAATTTATTTTTATCGCGGTCTATCGGCGCTGCGTTTTAGGCTATTGGCTTGGCTGCTCTAAATCCGGTCCTGTGCTGTTCCGGCTCGACACAGAAGGCCAATACCGAATTTGCGAGGGCGAAACCTTGGCGCAGACATTATGTTACGACGCCTTTTTGAACGGCAACGCAGCGCAGTTTGAAAAATTGCAAAAACGCTTTGCCACTATTGGTATTTACGTAGAGCCCAAAACCGATGAAGCCATTTATGCGGGCATGGACGACCGCAAAAAGCGGGTCTCAATATCGCCGCAAACCTTCCGGCATGAACGTTATAATGCTTACAGGCAGGACAACGGTCTAAAGCCGATAAATTAGCGACTCTGGATATCTAAAAAAGGCCGCGGAAATCTCGGCCTTTTTCATAATTATATTTTAAAGCGCCCTACCCCGCCTTGCGCTCCGTGTCTGCGGCGCGCTGCCCGCGCATATCTTCGGAAATCAAAAATGCCAACTCTAACGCCTGATCCGCGTTCAGGCGCGGATCGCAATGGGTGTGATAACGCGAGGACAAATCCCCTTCCGTCACCGCGCTGGCCCCGCCGATACATTCCGTGACGTTCTGGCCTGTCATTTCAAAATGGACACCGCCCGGGTAACAGTTTTCCGCGTGCAGCACGTCGTTGAAATTACGGACTTCGGACAATATCCGATCAAACGGACGGGTCTTATAGCCGCTGTCAGTCTTCAGCGTATTGCCGTGCATCGGGTCACAGGACCAAACAACAGATTTACCTTCGCGCTGAATGGCCTGCGCCAGCGCCGGCAAATGCTTGCCGACATTGTCATGACCGAACCGGTTGATCAGGGTCAGGCGGCCGGGCTCGTTATTCGGGTTCAGTTTGTCACAAATACGGATAAGTTCGTCCGGCTTCAGGGTCGGGCCACATTTCATCGCAATCGGATTTTCAATCCCGGAGAGAAACTCGACATGCGCGCCGTCTAATTGACGGGTGCGATCGCCAATCCAGAGCATATGGGCCGATGTGTCGTACCAACGGCCGGATGTGCTGTCGATGCGGGTCATGGCTTGCTCATAGCCCAGCAGCAGACCTTCGTGGGATGTGTAAAGCTCTGTGCTTGCCATTTGCGGCACGGTTTCCGCGTTGACGCCGCAGGCCGCCATGAAATCCATCGCGTCAGATATTTTATCGCACAGTTCTTGATAGCGCTTGGTCTGCGCCGTATTGGCGACAAACCCCAAAGTCCATTTATGAATATTGCGCAGGTCTGCATAACCGCCGGTCGAAAAGGCGCGCAGCAAATTCAGCGTCGATGCCGATTGTGCATAGGCCTGCAAAAGCCGTTTCGGGTTCGGCGTACGGGATTTTTCCGTAAACGCCATGCCGTTAATATTGTCCCCGCGATAGCTCGGCAAGGTCACGCCATCGCGCTCTTCAATGGGGCTGGACCGCGGCTTGCCGAACTGGCCGGCAATACGGCCGACCTTAACAACCGGCTTGCCACCGCCATAGGTCATGACGACTGCCATTTGCATCAGGACGCGGAACATATCGCGCAAATTGTCAGGATGAAACTCTGCAAAGCTTTCCGCGCAATCGCCGCCCTGCAAAAGAAAGGCTTTCCCGTTGGCCACATCACCCAGGCGCTGTTTAAGGCGGCGGGCTTCGCCGGCAAAAACCAGCGGCGGATAGCCGGACAAGGTTGTCTCAACCTCGGCCAGTTTTTCAACGCTCGGATAATCTTCCGGAATGTGTTTCGCCGGTTTCGCGCGCCAGCTTGCGGGTGTCCAATTGGTCATTATGTCCGTCCTGATGGCCCGCAAAGTCTTGCTTTGCGGGCTGTAAATTTAAGCCTTGCATAAAAGACAGCAATTCACTGCAATTGCAAGTCTTTAGGTGAAGCGATGCGCAGACTAATCTTTCGTCACCACCTTATTGGGTTGTTTGGTTTTCATCGTCACAAGCTCTTCCGCAATCGTCGGATGAACCGCGCAGGTCTCGTCAAATTGCGCCTTGGTCAGGCCGGCTTTGACGGCAATGCCGATGCCTTGGATAATCTCTCCGGCCTCATCGCCGACCATATGCACGCCGATGACTTTTTCGTTGTCGCCCTCAGTTATGATTTTCATAAATACCCGCTGCTTGCTGCCGGACAGGGCATTGGCCATGGGATTAAATGAGGTCGTGTAAACGTGAATATCGCGGCCGGCCTTGCGCGCTTCGCCTTCGCCGACGCCGACTGTGCCGACCGGCGGGCGGGTGAAGACTGCGGACGCGATATTGCTGTGATCATAGGCGGTTTTATTGCCGTGCACAAATGTATCAACAAAGGCCGCGCCTTCGCGAATAGCGACCGGAGTCAGGTTCACACGATTGGTCACATCGCCCACGGCGTAGATATTTTTAACGCTGCTTTGGGAGTATTTATCAACGATTACTGCGCCGTTATCATCGGTTTTTACGCCGGCATTATCGAGGCCAAGTCCGACCGTATGCGGTTTGCGCCCGGTGGCCATCATGACCAAATCCGTGCCGATTTTCGTGCCATCATCCATAGTGACGATATAACCGCCTTCGGTCTTTTTAATCTCTTTAGGCGAGGAGCCGAATTTCAGTGTAATACCGTTCAGGTCCTGAACCTCGGCGACCTTGCTGCGCACATCTTCATCAAAGCCGCGCAGAAGCGCATTGCCGCGATAGTTTTGCGTGACCTTCACGCCCAAACCGGCGAAGATACCTGCAAATTCAGAAGCGATATAACCGCCGCCGACAATCAGCATTTTCTCAGGAAGTTTACCCAGCAGGAAGGCTTCATCAGAGGTAATCGTATGTTCAACGCCGGGCAAATCCGGCGACCACGGACGACCGCCAACTGCAATCAGGATTGTATGGGCCGTAATCTCTTTGCCGGAGTTTTTGAGCACTAATGTATGCGCATCTTTAAATTCGGCGCGTTCCTTAAAATGGGTCACGCCGTTTTTATCCATAATTCCCGAATAAATCCCGGACAGGCGGGACACTTCGGATTGAATGGCGTCGCGCAGTTTCGGCCAATCAAATTTAATATTGTCCACGCTCCAGCCATATCCGGCCGCTTTCTTAATCGCATCGCCGTAATCCGCGCCGTAAACGAGAAATTTCTTAGGCACGCAGCCGCGCACAACGCAGGTTCCGCCGGGGCGGCTCTCTTCGGCGACAGCGACTTTCTTCCCGGCCTGCGCCGCCAATCGCGCCGCGCGAACCCCGCCGGAGCCGGCGCCGATTACAAAAAGATCAAAGTCATATTTAGCCATGGGAGGGTCCTTTTTAGAATTAGTCTAAGGTATATAGAGCGCGGGGGTTAAGGCGCAAGGCGAAAGCGGGCGGTTTCAAGAAACTGTGATGG
>CALLXE010000012.1 GCA_938015875.1 uncultured Robiginitomaculum sp.
AACGTCGCGCAACATAGAGGTCATTTGCCGGGCGTAGGGCACGGCGTAGACCCGTTCGGGTTTGCGGCTTGATTGGGTGTAAAGGACGTTGCCGGACGTATCCGTGATTTTGGAAATGGAATAGGGCGTGCGTTTCAGGCCTTCATTGGCAAAGACCATATAGGCCGATGTCATATCAATCAGGGTGGCCTCGGATGCGCCCAAAGCAATGGCATAATGAGCGCCCAGCTTAGAGCGTATTCCAAATCGGTTTCCAAGCTCGACAATCTTCGTCGGGCCCACCTCTGCGCCGACTTGGGCGGCGACAGTATTAATCGAGAGCTTCAGAGCTTCGCGAATATTGATCGGGCCGCGATATGTTTTTGTATAATTTTCCGGCTGCCATCCTGCGATATTGATCGGTTGATCAATACGCACCGTGCCCGGGGTAAAGCCGTTTTCAAACGCTGCAGCATAAACAAAGGGCTTAAACGCTGACCCCGGCTGGCGCTGCGCCTGAACCGCGCGATTAAACTTGCTGGCCGTATAATCACGCCCGCCGACGAGCGCGCGCACAGCGCCTGTTTCCGTGTCCAAACTGACTAAAGCGCCTTCGGTGACTTTGCGCGTTTTTTCATATTTGGTGATAACATCTGTGATAGATTTGTGCGCCCGGGTCTGCAGCGCCGGATCAAGTGTGCTGTGAATAATCAAATCTTGGGCGCGGCCGCCGACAAAGCCTTTTGCCTGTTCTGCGATCATGTCAAACGCGTAACCGATAACGGCGTCATCAATAGCGCCTTCGTCGCCGGCTATGATTTGCGCCGGATTAACTTCGGCCTCAGACATTTGCTCGATACCGATCATGCCAAGATTAGCCATGTTTTGCAGCACTAACCTTGCCCGAGCCAATGCGGCATCCGGGTTTACCGACGGATCAAAGCGCGAGGGGGCTTTGGGCAATGCTGCGAGCAGGGCCGCTTCTGCGATTGAAACATCAGCGGCGGATTTGCCGAAATAGCGCTGCGAGGCGGCCTCGATGCCATAGGCGCTGTTGCCTAAATAAATCCGGTTTAAATAAAGTTCTAAAATTTCTTTTTTTGATAAAGTCTGCTCGACTTCATAAGAGAGATAAGCTTCCTGAAATTTGCGTTTATACGTCTGCTCCGGGGTCAGAACCATGGTTTTAACAAGCTGCTGGGTGAGTGTGGAGCCACCTTGAACCTTTGTGCCGGCCTTGGCATTTTCAAACATGGCGCGCAAAATCGCTTTGCGGTCCACGCCGGCATGGTCGTAGAACCGCTCGTCTTCAATGGCCAAAAACGCATCCGGTAAATGCTGCGGCAGATCTTCGAGGCGGTGGATTTTTCCGTAATGCGGCCCGCGGTGCCCGATACGTTTGCCGTCTTTATCCAGCAAAGTTACATTGGGCTGCACATTTAAATTCCACATCGCCTCTTTGGTCGGCAAATGCGGTAAGCCTTCGAAGAGATAAGCTTTGCCTTTAACGTATACTGCGCCTGCAATCAGGGCGAGCGCTAACATGATGCCGAAAAACCACTTCAGCCGGCGTTTCTTACGGTTGTCATTTGCCGCTTCTATGTCTGCCCGATAAGTTGTCATAATCCCAAGCGCCATCATACTGTGTTGCGCCCGGCTAATATCTTGTGCAAAACCGCGCGACGTCAACGTGCTCTAGCACATCAATTAAGAGCAAAATATGTCAAATTCTCCGTTTTGGAAAACTAAAACACTCGCGCAGATGGATAATGCCGAATGGGAATCGCTTTGTGACGGATGCGGGAAATGCTGCTGCATTCGCATGGAAGATGAAGATAACGGAAAAATCTACGTTACCAATGTCTCGTGCAAGCTGTTTGATCCGGCGACGTGCCGCTGCGTTGATTATGAAGACCGGCGCAAGACCGTCCCTGATTGCGTTCAGGTGACGCCGCAAAATATCCCGGCGCTGAAATGGATGCCGCAAACCTGCGCGTACCGACTTTTGTCCGAAGGCAAAGATTTGCCGGATTATCACCACCTGATTACCGGTGACCGAAATTCCATCCACCGCGCCGGCATGAGCGTGCAGGACGCCGTCATCCCGGAGGGCCGGATTGAAGATGAAGACGATTTGCCCGGTTACATAACCGAATGGCCGGGCGAGCCAAAGGTGCTCAGCGAGGATTAAGTCGTGTCAAACCGGTCAGTCCAAAACTTAAAAGTTGTCTGTCCGGAGCTGATGCGTTACTTTGGGGCCTTATTATAAACTAAGGATAATGACCCCGACATGACAACGATTGCAGCCATCTCTGACGCGCTTATGACCGCCCGTAAAACCCGTACCGCCCTGGCGGATTTCCCCGGAGATTTACCGAAAACTCTCGATGAAGCTTACGCTGTGCAAATGCGGTCCGTCGGCCTGTTCGGCAAAGCGGTTGCCGGCTGGAAAGTTGGCGGCGTGCATCCTGATTTGGTGTCGACATGGAATGAGACCCGCATGGCAGGGCCCGCCTTTGATGATACAGTCCATAGCTGCAAGACCGGTGATACGGTTGTTATGCCGATTTATCCCGGCGGTTTTGCGGCCGTTGAGGCTGAATATGTCGCCGTCATCGGCACGCTCCCGGATCGGGACGTCACATTGGACGACATGGACGCCGTAGTGGACTCCCTGCATATCGGTGTAGAGGTCGCATCCTCTCCGATGAAAGAAATCAATAATATCGGCCCGGCCGCCATCGTCAGCGATTTTGGCAATAATGCCGGCATTATTATCGGGCCGCAGATTGATAAAAATACTGATTTCCCGGCTCACGATGTCAGTGTCACGATTGACGGTGTATTGGCCGGTAAAAAACCAAGTGGCCTCGGGGATAAAAGCCCTTATGGCGCAGTGGTGTTCTTGATCAATCATCTGCGCGCCAAAGGCGTGGCGCTTACGCCGGGAACGCCGATTGCGACCGGCGCCGTTTCCGGCGTGCACAGCGCCGATGACGGCTCACGAAGTCATGTCGTCTTTGAGGGCCTTGGCGATTTTTACGTCGAGCTTAAAGCGCAATAGTTTTTGACCGGTTTTCTCCGCATGCCCATCTCTGAAGGATTGAAAAATGTATAAAAAGACTTACCTGGCAACCCATCCTGATATGATGAAGGATGTGGACAATGCCACCCTCAAAGACCGCTATCAGGTTGACGGTCTTTTTAACGCCGGCGAGGTTCGCCTGTTTTATTCCCACAATGAACGTTTGGTTATTGGCGGCGCGGCCCCGGTAAAAGGCGCGATATCTTTGCCAAAACATACAGAGCCGCCCTCTGCTGCCGGTCAATCCTTACTGGTGCGTCGTGAATTAGGTGTTTTTAATGTCAGCGAGAGCGCAGGCTGCGTGACTGTTGACGGCGAGAAAATCGCTTTGGGTCCGAAAGAGGCGCTTTATGTGCCAATGGGCACCACAGATGTCTCTTTTGAGAGTGACAGCGAAGCAAACCCGGTTCATTTCTACCTGATCAGCGCGTCTGCGGACAAAGCGCTTCCAATGAAAAAGATCACGTTGGAAATGGCCAATCCTGTTGAACGCGGCAGCGCGGCGGAATCTAATGAGCGGGTTATTTATCAATATATCATTCCCGGCGTTTGCGAGAGTTGCTCACTTCTGGTGGGTATGACAGAATTGAAGCCCGGCAGCGTTTGGAACACTATGCCGCCGCATTTGCATGATCGCCGCTCTGAGGTTTATTTTTATTACGGTCTGGAAGCCGATGCTCGCGTCTTTCACTTCATGGGCGAGCCGGATAAAATTCGTCATTTGGTTTTGGAAAATGAGGACGCAGTTATCTCTCCGCCATGGTCAATCCACATGGGCGCAGGAACATCCAATTATAAATTTATCTGGGGCATGGCGGGCGAAAACTTGGATTACACAGATGTTTCCGTCATGGATATTTGCCAATTGGCTTAGATTAAAAGCCTGCCGGTCGCTTTTAGGGGGCAGCGGCTTTAAGGCTTTAGAGGCCGGTCAGCGTATTAACCCGCTGATCGGCTTAATTGCTTTCAGATCCGGGAAAATTTTATCTGCGATAGCAGACTCTGATATTCCCATATGGTTGCGCAGTAAGGTTTTAAATATGCTTTCGACATGACTTGTCGGCATCAGGTCCCTGTCTTCAAAAAGCGCTTTGCCCGACAGGCCCGGCCAAGCGCCTAAAATCTGACCGCCTTTAACTGCGCCGCCGGCGACAATTGCCAATCCGCCGGTGCCGTGATCTGTGCCGTTACTGCCGTTTTCCCGCGCTGTGCGGCCAAATTCCGACACGACCACGACGGCGGTGTCTTTCCATACATCGCCAAGTTCAGATTTGATTGTCGTCAGGCCGGCCGCCAGATCTGTGAATAGCGCTGAGAGCCGCCGCTCTTGCCCGTAATGGGTGTCCCAGCCGCCGGACTCAATGACCGCAATGCGCGGCCCGTCAGGGTCTTTCAACAGAGTTGCGGCAGCGAGCGTCGTATCCCCTAAATTGTTCGGACGCAGACGCATATCACTCATATCAGTCATACCGCTCATATCCGTCATATCAGACATGGCTTCAGCGCCGGACATCATCCCGCCCGTAGCCATTTCTTTTTCTTCCAAGGCTTGGGATATGGCTTTGTGGAACATCGGGTCACTGTCATACATGGCGTTGATGCGGTCCATGAAATCTTCTGAGACCTCCGGAAGCCGGCTTTCGGAATGCGTGCGCACGCCGGCCTTACCGAATAAGATCAAAGGGACGCTTGGGCCTAGCGCCAAACCCATGCGGGTATCGCCACTGTTCATCGCCAAAAGGGTGCGGTTCAGCCAGCCTGTCTTCATAACATAAGGCGCGCTGCCGAGCGTCTCGAGCATATTCTGCGCTTCGAAGTGGGACCGTGCGCGATAAGACGTACTTGCCGCCGGGATAAAGGACAACTCCTTGGCATCAAACAATGTCTTTAGCGGGGTAAGTTTGGGATGCAGTCCAAAGCTGCCGTTCAAATCAATCACCGGATTGTTTCCGCCGGGACGCGTCAGCGCCAGGCCGGGGCGCAGCTTTGCGTAGTCCCTGTCTGCATAGGGGGCCAGGGCATGCAGTCCGTCCATCGCCCCGCGCAGGACAATAACGATCAAACGTTTATCCGTGGGCGTTTTGGCAAAGGCCACCGGCCCCCGTGTCAACAGAGACGCACCGAGCAGCGACGTCGCTGCGGCAGTGAAATGGCGGCGATTCATCATGGCTATCTCCTTTGAAAGGCTGAACTGGCGAAAATCAGGGCGAGAGCATCTTCACGCGACGGCGCGCCCTTGATCATTCGGCGGGTTGCATTGTCAGTTGCGGGCGCAATTGTTACCTCAAATAAATCTTGAGGATTAACGGTCGGGCTCATTTTAGACGCATAGGCCCGCACCCACTCAATCCGGTGGATGAGGCTCTCCGGAGACAGCCAACGGTCCGTTTCCTCCGGCCATCCTGCAGGGGAGGGCGGTTTAAAAGGCTCTTGCCCCATAGCCTTTAAAGATTGGGTCAAATCTGCTCTTTTAATCTTTCGCCGCGGGTTTGCCGCAGATGTATCCGCGCGCATAACAGCCAACACCAAATCTTCAGGCGTTTTCAGTTTTGGCAAAGGGCTTGCCCATACAGAGTCCAGATCAATCAGCGCCAGTGTCACTTTGGTCAAATCGCCGCCTGTGTCGGTATACACCTTTGCCAGCGCGTCAATATCCGCCTGCGCCGGGGTATCGGAAATGAAATGCTTTGCCATTTTTGTGGCAATAAATTTTGCGGTAGACGGATGGACTGCTAAATCGCGCAGCACAGCGACCAGTTCTTTCCCGCCGTCAGCGGAGTAAGTCTTGCCTAAAATAGTTTTCCTGCCCGGTTCATGGACGCCTGTATTGAATATCGTTCCGCCGGCAGGGGTTCTTTTTTCTGCGCTTGAATTAAACTCATCATCCGTTTTTTTAACCGTCCAGCCGGTCAGTACTTTAGCAAATTCAACAATATCCTTTTGACTATATCCGCCCTTCGCGCCGAGCGTATGAAGTTCCAAAACCTCACGGGCCAAATTCTCATTTAAGTTTTTACCGCGCCTGCGTCCTCTGCGGGATTTCGGTCCGACCGAGACGATGTTATCCAAGTAAATCAGCATACCGGGATGGGTAACGGTCGCCAAAAGAAGCGTTTCAAATTTATCAAAAATATGTGGGCGAATAGCCTCCGTTTCATAGGCCGGTATCGCCGGGCCGATGAGGCCGCGCGTGCGCGATATTGTAAAATGGTTTGCCCAAAATTGCGTAAACCGTTCGACGACAGGCACCGCCGTCGTGATTTTGTGGGTTATGCGCGCTGTTTGGGCTGCGTTGAAATCGTTTCGCGTTTTGCGCGAGGCGACTTTACGTTTGGGATCACCGTTTTCAGTTGTGGCGCGGATATAATAGTAATCTGCCAAAACGGATGCCGCGCTTGGCATTTTTATGAGGGCGTGGGGCCGTAAAAACTTGCGGCTGACTTGTGCTTTTACCCAATCACGCGGGGCGCCTTGCGTATTGGCAATATCAGCCGCGCTCATGCCGAGTCCAAAGCGATTAAGAGCAATGAAAGTCTCAATATTGCGCATGTAAACTCCGTGTTTCCCCGTCCGATTTTATCGGATTATTGTTTCCAGTCTGACATATAAACGCAGCATTGTCTTTAATCTGTCGCAGAGCAGGAGAATATTCCTCAACATCAGGATTTAAATCCCCGCTGTAAAAATCGCAGCCATAGTCCGGTTATGACGGATGTTGATACAGAGGCGCTTTTGCGAGGCGTTGCATTTTTAAACGCAAAACTCGAAGCGCATCTGTGTGCAGAAGACCCGCCCGCAGGATCCGAAACGCCGGAGAAAATTGCCAAAGCCATCAGCGCGCTGATCAAAGCTCTAAAAGATGTGGATGCCTACAATCAAGCCATGCGCGAAAAAGATGAAAGCACACGCTATATTTCCTATGAAGATTACCCGCCCCTGCGCCCCGCCGACCGAGACGCCATCATTAAAAATCTCGAAACAGCTCACCTTCGCGTCGGAGTTGACCCGCAAGAAATTGAAACGCCTGAAGGATCATGAACTTGTTGCGATTTTTACGGATTGGACTCGGCGCGGACATCCCTATCAATTCGGCCCTGACGATATTGACTGGGACATCTGGCTGCTTATGGGCGGGCGGGGGTGCGGGAAAACCCGCGCAGGATCTGAATGGATCAGAAACCGCGTGGCGAACGGTGCGGCCCGCCGCATCGCCCTTGTAGCCCCAACCTATAATGACGCGCGCGAGGTTATGCTCGAAGGTGAGAGCGGGCTTTTAAATATCGGACAACCAAAAGAGCGCCCGGTCTATATCGCCTCGCGCCGGCGGTTGGAATGGCCTTGCGGCGCTATCGGGCAGATATTTTCAGCTGAAGAGCCGGACGGCTTGCGCGGGCCGCAATTTGATTGTGCGTGGGCGGATGAATTTTGCGCGTGGAGCTATCCCGAAGACACGCTGTCCAATTTGCGCCTGTGCTTGCGCCTTGGATTGATGCCGCAAATCATGATCACAACCACGCCCAAACCTGTGGAAGCCCTGCGCAATTTGATTGCCGCGCCCGGCGTGGCCGTGACCCGCGCGCGCACATCCGATAATCGCCATAATCTTGCCCCCGGCTTTATCCGCGCTATGGAAACCGCCTATGGCGGGAGCCGTTTGGGCCGCCAAGAGCTGAACGGAGAACTGCTGCTGGATACGCCGGGCGCGCTGTGGAATCGCGCGCAAATGGAGGCTGTCCAGATCGGGCACATCCCGGAGCTCTCGCGCATCATCGTCGCTGTTGATCCGCCGGTCACCAGCGGGCCTAAGGCGGATGCGTGCGGGATTATCGTCGCCGGCCTGACTGCGGACGGGCTGCGCGCCGTTATCTTGCATGACGCAACGGTTCAGGGGGAAACTCCGCGCGGCTGGGCAAGGGCGGTGATTACGGCCTGTGAAGGGTGGGACGCTGATTACATTTTGGCCGAAGTTAATCAGGGCGGCGAAATGGTACAGACAATTTTGACCTCCGAAGACGCCGGCATTCCTGTCCGCAATGTGCGCGCCCATATCAGCAAAACCCGCCGCGCCCAGCCGGTCGCTGTGCTGTATGAACAGGGCCGGGTGAAACATGCCGGGCGGTTCGCTGCGCTGGAGGATGAGCTGTGCCGCATGGGCGCGCCGGACCCCGGCTGCAAAAGCCCTGATCGCGCGGACGCATTGGTTTGGGCGGTAACCGATTTACTTTTATCAAGACGCGGTGACCCCGCCGTGCGTCAAATTTAAGTTGCCGTTTCGTTCTTTTGTCTTTGCGCGATTGCTTTGATCTGTTAGTCAGCCGTCATGGTTTTTGGCGCTTTTATTGTCGGGCTTTTAGCCCTGATTGCATGGATGGTAACGGGCAGCGGTGGTGGGTTCAGCGCGCCTGAAACGAGCCGCCTGCCCCCCGGTGATGCCAAGCTTTACGAAAAAACGCGCAGCTTGTTTGTAAACAAAGCCGAGCGCGCATTTTTCATTATTTTGTCACAGCATTTAGGGACGGATTACCTTCTGATGACGAAAACCCGCCTGGAAGATGTAATCGGTGTGCGCCGAGATGTGCGTAATGATAAATTGCGCTGGGCGTTGCGCGGACGGGTTAAGTCGCGCCACGTCGATTTTTTGGTCTGCGCCCGTGACGGGACGCCGCTGCTGGGCATAGAACTCGACGGCAGTTCTCATTTGGATATGAGTGCGCAAAACGGTGATGATTTGAAAGACCGCATTTTTGAGGCGGCAGGTCTGGCCTTTATTCGGGTCAATACCGGAGAGGATTTTGAACTTACGGCACGCCGGATCAGCCGAAAGTTGATGGGCGGATAGGCCCGTCATATTTGCCTTATTTAAGACCTTTTTAACCTTAATTGTCCCATCATATGCCCAAACGCCCCCGTCGTTGACTACAGAGATTCCTATGAAAAAGACTTTCGGCCTGAAACTGCGCAGAGACCTACGCGATACGAATGCCGACTTGGCAAAGTTGAACCGCGAACTCGCAGAAAAAATGATAGATTTGTCGGCCCGCACCGGTGATGTGCAGCCTTTACTCGACGCTGTGCAGTCTTTGGCAACGGCCGGCGCGCTTTACACGCAAACAACCACCCCGGTATCTCACGGTGAAATTCAAAAAGCGTTGGGCGATACTTTGCTGAAAATCGGCAAAGCTGAAAATAATATCAGCGCATTGGAACATGCAGCAATTGCTTACCGGGGCGCGATTACCGTGGCCTCTATGCTGGACGAGACACGCTTGCGCAATGCCGCCAAGAAGAATTATGCCTTGACTCTGAACCTTCTGGGGCATCGACCTAAACGTATTTCCGCGATCAGTGCTGCGTAAATACCGGGTCGTTTCAATAGGTTAACAGTTTATTAAAGAGATAAATCCCCGCCGCGCAGCCGGCCCCTATATTTCATTCATGGTTTGAAAAGTATGCGACGTTTCTCGCAAGCTTACCGCCGCCTGATATTCATCAGGCGGTTTTTTTATGGCCGAATGATTTATGAAGAACCCGTTTTTTAAGAAACACAAAACCGCTGATCCTGCCGGGGTTGAGGCTAAATCCGTTCCGTCTGCTGCCGGTGATTTCGTCACGCTGCACCTGGGCGGCCGGGCGCAATGGACGCCCCGTGATTATGGCGCGCTGGCCCGTGAAGGCTATCAACGCAACGCTATTGTTTACCGCTGCATACGCATGATTTCCGAGGCTGCAGCTTCTACGCCGCTTTGCGTAAAGCGCGGAGATACCGCTGCACCCGGCGATCCGGCGGCTAAGCTTCTGGATCAGCCTCATCCTTCAATGCCGGCAACGGAATTATTTGAGCAACTTTACGGTTACCTGCAAGTCAGCGGAAATGCCTATCTTCAGGCCGGCCTTGTCGACGAGGTTCCTGCCGCTTTGTTTGCCCTGCGGCCTGACCGTGTTCGGGTCATCACCGACCGGAGCGGTTATCCTGCCGGCTGGGAGTATGATGCCGGGGGCTTAAAGAAAACCTATCGCCGCGACCCCATTTCCGGCCGCGCGCCGATCACTCATATGCGCCTGTTCCATCCTACAAATGACGCTTATGGCTTTTCCCCGCTCGAGGCCGCGGCGCAGGCCGTTGACGTTCATAATGAAGGCGGCGTTTGGACAAAATCGCTTTTAGATAATTCCGCCCGGCCCAGCGGCGCGCTGATTTACAAAGGTGCGTCCGGTCAAGACCGTTTGACCGATGAGCAGTTTGAGCGTTTAAAATCAGAACTTGATACGGGTCATTCCGGCGCGCGGCGGGCAGGGCGGCCTTTGGTCCTCGAAGGCGGGCTGGATTGGCGACCCATGGGCCTGACGCCCAAAGATATGGACTTTTCAAAGGCGCGCAATGAAGCCGCCCGCGAAATAGCGCTTGCCTTCGGCGTGCCGCCTATGCTGCTCGGTATTCCCGGCGATAATACCTATTCCAATTTCAAAGAAGCCAATCAGGCATTTTGGCGCCAAACGGTTTTGCCGCTGACCCGCAAGACCGCGAAAAGTTTGGAAGGTTGGTTGCGGCCTTGGTTCGGCGAGGATTTAAATATCTCCGTTGATCTTGACGCCGTGCCGGCCTTGGCAGAAGCGCAGACGCAGCTTTGGGCGCGGGCCGTGTCCGCTGATTTTCTCAGTGATGCGGAAAAACGCGCCATGGTCGGGCTGGATCCTTTGATGGGTGGAGGGCGCGCCGATGAAGCTTGATCGCACAGTTACACTTTCCGTTTTGCTGGCAGTCATCGTTCAAACCGCCGGCGTTCTTGTTTGGGGCGGGGCGGCGGCCGCGCGCCTTGAAACCCTTGAGCGCCGCTCGGAACGCTCCTTGCCAATATCGGAGCGTATGGCGCGGCTTGAGGAGCAAATGCTTATGGCCCGCCAAAGCCTGACGCGTATTGAGCGCCGCCTCGACAGCCCGGCCGATCACCCTTAACCCCCGCCCGCT
The DNA here is from genome assembly GCA_938015875.1 of uncultured Robiginitomaculum sp. Lineage (GTDB taxonomy): Bacteria > Pseudomonadota > Alphaproteobacteria > Caulobacterales > Maricaulaceae > Robiginitomaculum. Next base: position 11,031 of record CALLXE010000012.1, read on the forward strand.
GCATGCGCGGGCCTTTGCAAAAGTCATATTATGAAAAACCTAACTGGGCCGCGCGACCTGCGGATATCGGGCTATGCCAGCGTGTTTGATTGCCGCGATTTGGGCGGGGATATTGTGCGGCGCGGCGCGTTCGCAGCCTCGCTTCTAAAGCGTAAAGTCCCCACCATTCCCATGCTGCTCGGTCATGAGACGCAAACGCCCATTGGCGTTTGGGACCGATTATTTGAAGATCGCAGCGGGCTGTTTGTGTCCGGCCGTATTTTTGCCGGCGATCCGCGCGCCGACCGCGCCGCGAAAATGGTGCGCGAAGGCGCGCTGTCAGGCTTGTCTATCGGCTACCGCCCTGTCCGCTCGGGAGTTCTCAATCACGGCCGCGCGCTTTTGGAACTCGACCTTTGGGAGGTGTCCGTCGTCGCCTTCCCGATGCTGCTTGAGGCTCGCATCACCCAAATCGGCGACCCGAAACACTCCCACCCCACCTCACTTACTCAAGGAGATATACGTGAGCAAATCTGACCAAAAAGAAACCAAAATGGCGTCCTCTGACCTGCGCGCCGCGCAGGCCGATTTTGCCTCAACTTTCGATGCTTTTAAGGCCGCCAATGATGCACGTCTGTCGGAGATTGAGCAAAAATCATCCGCCGATACGCTGCTGACATCCAAAGTCGAGCGCCTTAATGCAGCGCTGGACAGCCAGTCCAAAACGATTGAGCGCCTGTCCATCAGCGCCTCCCGGCCCGCGCTTGGCGATAGCGTCATCTCACTTGAGGCCAAATCTGCGTGGAGCGATTATATCCGCACAGGAGACGGCACGGCGCTTGTCGGCCTTGAGGGTAAATCTTTATCTTCATCCGTGGACAGTGACGGTGGCTATGTTGCCCCGGCGGAAACAGAATCGCGTATTGACCGGGCTTTAGCAAGCGCGTCACCGTTTCGCGGCATTGCTTCTGTGCGCAGTATTGGTGCAGGTTTGTTCAAAAAGCCCGTCTCGGCCGGCGGGGCAAGCTCAGGCTGGGCGGGCGAAACCGATGCCCGCCCAGGCACGGACAGCCCCGCGCTTGAGCTTTTGGAATTTCCTGCCGGAGAGCTTTATGCCATGCCGGCGGCGACCCAAATGCTGCTGGATGATGGCGTGGCCGATGTCGATCAATGGCTTGCTGATGAGGTTCGCGACGTGTTTGCGGCGCAGGAAAGCGCGGCGTTCGTGTCCGGTAACGGCGTTAATAAACCCAAGGGTATCCTTGACTATACTGCTGCGCCGGACGCCTCTGCGGCTTGGGGCGAAATGGGCTATATCGCCACCGGAACCGATGGCGGATTTGACCCGGATGCGCCGATTGATGCCCTTCTTGATCTGATTTACGCGCCAAAACCGCGTTATCGCGCCGGCAGCTCATTTATGATGAACCGCCGCACGGTCAGCACGCTGCGTAAGTTCAAAGACGCAGACGGTAATTACATCTGGCAACCGGCAGCGGGGGCCGGACAGCCATCGACACTGATGGGTTATCCGCTGACTGAAGTTGAAGACATGCCGGACATTGGCAGCGGCACATATGCGGCGGCCTTTGGTGATTTTCGCCGCGGTTATTTGATTGTGGACCGTCAGGGCGTGCGCGTTCTGCGTGATCCGTACTCTGCCAAGCCTTACGTGCTGTTTTACACCACAAAACGCGTCGGCGGCGGTGTTCAGGACTTCAATGCCATCAAACTTTTGAAATTTGCAGCAGGCTAACCCTCTCCGGCCAACTGCAAACCCGGCCCCGCCGTTCTCCCCATATTTCGCGGCGGGGCCATCTTTTACGTCTTAAACCGGAGCTGTCATGCCCTATGAAATTTTAGTTCCGTCTGCCTCAGAGCCGGTGGACTTGGCTTATGCCAAAACATTCTTGCGGGTGGACGGCGACGCCGAAGACGCGCTTATTACTGATCTAATAGTCGCCGCGCGGCACAGCGTTGAAGCGCTGTGCGGGCAGGTGATGATCGCGCGCCGGGTCCTACAGCGATTTACGCCGGATGTGCGCGCTCCCTTAAACTTAAAGGCGATGCCTGCCGGCACGGTACACGGCGTTTATGCGGTCGATAAAGACCGCGTGCGCACCGAAATTCCCGCGAGCGATTATAGCGTAAACACGCGGTGCACACCGCCGCGCCTGACCGTCGACAGCGAAGTCTCCCTGCCGTCCGGCACATCTGAAATACAGGTCGAATATTCGGCCGGTTATGCCGACATGGCGGCGGATGTCCCTATGCCGCTGCGTCAGGCCGTCCTTTTGCTGTTGGCACAAAGTTATGAGCATCGGGGTGACAGTGATGACCGACCTGTTCCGATGATGGTTGATGCCTTGCTGATGCCTTACCGGTGGATGCGGTTATGATCGGGCGTTTGTCGATCCGACTCGGCCTTTATGTAGCGAGCGAGCAGCCTGATGATTTGGGCGGGGTGACCACGCAATGGCAATTGTCAGGCGATGTTTGGGCGGCGATTACGCCGCGCGCCTCGACCGAGCGCGGAGACGCCGGCCGGGCCGCCGTTCTGCAAACTTACAAAGTTGTGATCCGATATCGCGATAGTTTCCCTGAACGCGCGCGCCTTCTGTGGGGCAGCCGGATTTTACGGATTATTGCGGCGTCCGATCCCGATAACCGCCGTGAACGTTTGCACCTGATCTGTGAGGAGGAAGCCCAATGAGCGCTATAAATTCTGATCGTCTTTTGGCCGCAGCTTTGCATGCAGCCCTGGCTCAAAGTCCGGCCGTGGCCGCCGTTTTGGGGACGCCGCCGCGTCTCTATGATGACCCGCCGGAAGACCCTGTGTTTCCTTATTTGACTTACGGGGCAGGGCGCAGCGAAGATGAGAGCGCGGATGATGCGCCTATGACTGCGCATACTCTGACCATGCACATTTGGTCGCGTTATGGCGGTCGCTCAGAGGTGTTTGATCTTTTGCATATTGTCAGTTCAGCTTTGAAAGCCGGACAGATTAGCGCCGGCGAAGTTCGGGTTTCTAGTTTGAATATTATTTACACCGATGTTTTTCGAACCTCTGACCGGCGCACGCTTCACGGCGTTTTGCGGCTGTCGATCAAAACCCAACCTACAATTTTACCTTATGAGGAGGCCGGATAATGGCAGCACAAAAAGGTCGCGATCTTTTAATTAAAATCAAAACGGATGCCGGCAGCTTTAAAACAATTGCCGGGCTTCGCGCGAAAACTTTAAAATTAAATTCACAATCCGTTGATGTCACAACGTCAGACAGCACGGGCGGTTGGCGCGAACTGTTACCGGGTGCCGGCGTCAGAAATTGTGAAATTTCAGGCACCGGAATTTTTCAGGACGCCTCAACGGACACAGATATTCGGGAGGCGTTTTTCAATCGTACAGCCCCGGAGTTTCAAATCGTTATTCCGGATTTTGGTATTCTGTCCGGTGACTTTTTAATCAGTGATTTGAGTTATGGCGGGACATATTCAGGCGAGGCCACATTTGATATCGCTTTGAAATCTGCCGGTATTGTCATTTTCGCGGTGCTGTAATGACCGGATTTCAAAAGGGCGATTATATTTTCAGTTTTGAAGGTAAGCCCGTCTATTTACGACTGACATTGGGCGCGCTGGCAGAAATTTGCGCGCGCTTAAATGTTGAAAACATCGCTGAACTTTCTACGCGTATCCGCATGGCAAAAAAACCGGATATAGCTATAATATTCAGTGCATTATCTCGCCCGGCTCATGCAGATTACTTTGATTTTTTTGCGATAAATTTGAGCAAAGCGATGCCGGCCTTGGCTGATATTTTTGAGATTAATTTCGCGCCGCTAAGCGCGGGAGGCCCGCTATGAGCGCTTTTCCGTTTGATGAATGGCTGCGCCTGTCCGTCACGGTATTGCGCATTTCGCCCGAGGCGTTTTGGGCCATGAGCATGCGCGACTGGTTGACGCTGACGGCCGCGCAGTCGCCGGATATTACCCCCGATGATCTTCGCGCATTGATGACGCGTTTTCCCGATAAGGACACAGTGAATGAATAGTAATACAGGACCCGGTGCATTTGACAGTTTCAGCGATACCGGCGCGCAAAAGGCTGCGGATGCCGCTGCACGCGCCTTTGAAATTGCGGGTGCGCGGATAGAGCGAACTTTAATCAAAGCGGCGAAAACCGGCGAACTGTCTTTCAACGATATGGCAGAGTCTATTTTAAAAGATTTGGCCAAGCTTGCGGTAAAGGGGCTGATTACGGATCCTTTGCAATCAGTCATTTCCAATGCGGCGGTTCAATCCGGGTTTCAAAATTCCGGCCAATCAGGCGGGCCGATGAATATTACGCTTAATGTTTCGGGCGTCTCTGATGCGTCCGGATTTAATAAAAGTCAGGGCCAGATTTCTGCCGCTTTGGCCCGCGCCGTCAGTGACGGTCAGCGTTTTTTCTAAAAGGCCGATTTACATGAATGATATACACCACATTGTTTTTCCGCTCGCCCTGTCTTACGGTACGCGCGGCGGACCGCAGCGCGTCACAGAGATTGCAACGGCCGTTTCAGGGCGAGAGCAGCGTAACACAAAACTCTCCCAAAGCCGTCGGCGCTATGACCTTGGAGCCGGCGTAAAATCAACGGATGATCTGGAAACGATTATTACATTCTTCGAGGCCCGCATGGGGCAGCTTTACGGATTTTTGTTTCGCGATCCGCTTGACCATAAATCTTGCAGTTTAAGCAAAGAGATGAGTGGTGATGATCAAATCATCGGCGAGGGCGACGGCGCGCAAACCGTATTTATAATTACCAAAACATATAGCGACAGCGCAGGACAATATGTTCGGGATATTCGCTTTCCCGATCCGCAGACGCTGTTGATCAATATCGCGGGCACGCCGGCTCCGTTCACATTTGACGCTGCCGGCGGAACGGTTGTTTTCGATGCCCCGCCGCCGGCCGGTTCAGTCATTTCGGCCGGGTATGAATTTTACACGCCTGTGCGCTTTGATACCCCCCGTCTTGATATCTCTCTTGAAACATTTGGCGCAGGGCAGGCCGTGAACTTGCCTGTAACAGAGGTGCTGCCTCATGACGGGTAAGGCAATGCGCACATGCCTGTGCTGGACCTTAACTCGCCGGGACGGGGTCCGTATGGGCTTTACCGATCATGACCGTGATTTAACCGTCAGCGGTTTGCTCCATCACGCTGCAAGCGGGTTCTCCCCTGCGGATATTGACTCAAAATCCGGCTTTGCTGTCGACAATAGCGGCGTATCCGGGTTTTTGACGCACAGCGCGGTCACTGCCGCCGATGTCGATGCAGGCCTTTACGCAGGCGCTGAGATTAAAATATCACGCGGGGATTGGACAGATGTGCAGTCATTTACGCCCATATGGACGGGGCATTTCGGCGTCATTGAACGCTCCGGCGAGGCTTTTACTGTAGAACTGTCCGGCCGGGCTGCGCAGCTTTTGCGCACGCAGGGCCGCGTGTTCTCCCGTCTTTGCGATGCGCGGTTTGGAGATAAACACTGCGGGCTGAACGCGGGTGATTTTGCGCCGGGAACGCAGTGCCCCCGTACGTTTTCCGCCTGCCGCGACCAATTTTCAAACACGCTGAATTATCGCGGCTTTCCGTATCTTATCGGAGATGACGCCATGCAGTCGGGGCCTGACGGATCGCCGGCCTTGGATGGTGGCTCGCGCTACGGTGAGATTTTATGAGCGGGATGCGCGCCGTTAACGCGGCTCGCCGCTGGATCGGGACTCCATACCAACACCAATGCAGCGCGCTTGGGGCGGGAACGGATTGCCTTGGCCTTATTCGCGGCGTTTGGCGCGAACTTTACGGCGCGGAGCCGATGGCTGTGCCGCCGTACACACCTGACTGGGCCGAAGAAACGGGCAAAGAGACGCTGCTGAGCGCGGCGCGGTCTTGCCTGATCGAAATCCCCCTTACTGACGCCGGCCCGGGCGACGTGCTTTTGTTTCGGATGTCGCCGGCGGCTTGCGTTAAACACGCCGCCATTAAATCCGGCGCTGATCGGATGATCCATGCCTATTGGGGGCGCAGCGTGGTCGAAACATTTTTAATCCCTTATTGGCAGCGCCGCTGCGTCTTTGCTTTTTCATTTTCAAAGGCCTGATCTATGACCACATTTGTTTTGCAGGGCGCGCGTAAAGCGCTTCCCTATATTGTGAATACGGCCGGGCGCGTGGCGCTGACCTATGCCAACGCTGCTATTAATAACGCTTTTGATCGCCGCACGTTCGAGGGGCCGCGTCTTGAAAGTTTGCATATTCAAACGTCCCGGGACGGCGCGCCAATGCCCCGGGTTTTTGGAAGAACGCGGCTCGCAGGGCAGGTTATCTGGGCTTCAAATTTTAAAGAAACATCGAACACAAGCAGCGCAGGCGGAAAGGGCGGCGGCCCCAAAACCCGAAATTACAGCTATTCCATCAGCTTTGCTGTGGGCCTTTGCGAAGGGGAAATTGCATCCGTTGAACGGCTTTGGGCGAACGGGGAAAATTTAAAAAATTCTGGGCTTAATTACCGCGTTTATACCGGCAGTGAGACGCAAAACCCTGACCCGATTATCAGTTTGATTGACGGTCCGGATGCGCCTGCATTTCGTGGCACGGCGTATATTGTTTTTGAAGATTTTCCGCTCGATGATTACGGCGCGCGCTTGCCACAAATTAACGTCGAAATTCTGCGGGTGCCCAACCGCATCAGTGAGGCCCCGCGCCTTGAAGATATGATAAAAGGCGTTGATTTAATTCCCGGCTCCGGTGAATTTGTTTACGCGACGCAGGCCATAGAGGACACATCCATTCCGGGGCAAAGTCGTGCGATAAATATCAATAATTTATCAGGGCAAGCGGACGTAAAACTTGCTCTCGATCAACTGCAAAGCGCGCTGCCAAATTGTAAATCTGTCAGCATTGTTACGTCTTGGTTCGGAGACGATCTGCGCTGCGGTCAGTGCCGACTGCGGCCCGGTACAGAGAGCCGGGATCGTAAAAGCGCGCCGCAGGAATGGCGCGTCGGAGGCGCAGACCGCGGGAATGCTTTTTTGATTTCCCGACAGGATGATAAACCTGTTTACGGCGGCACCCCGTCCGATCAAACTTTGATTGATTTAATTGCAGAGTTGAAATCACGGGATCTTAAGGTTTCGTTTTATCCCTTTGTTTTAATGGATATTAACCCGGTAATCGACCAGCCGAGCTTTCCCTGGCGTGGCCGCATTACGGCGAATCTATCCGGCGATGATCAAACTAGGCAGGCCGCTTTGAATGTTGACAGTTTCTTTGGAAACTGCGTGCCTTCTGATTTTACAATTACCGGCGACGGCGTCAATTATTCAGGCCCGCAAGAAGACAGTTTTCGCCGGATGATTTTACATTACGCGGCGCTGTGCAGCGCGGCCGGCGGGGTGGACAGTTTTATTATTGGTTCGGAAATGCGCGGTTTGACAACAGTGCGCGGGCAAAACCTATCCTATCCTGCCGTTGCGCAGTTTAAGCAATTGGCCGCTGATGTTCGCGTGCTTGTCGGGCCGCAAACCCGTCTGACCTACGCCGCCGATTGGAGCGAGTATTTCGGTCATCATGCCGGTGGGAATACGGTCTTCCATTTAGATCCTCTATGGAGCGATCCGAATATTGATGCCGTGGGGATCGATGCTTATTTTCCACTATCAGACACGCGGGGGACGGGCGCTGACGCTGCGCCTGATGTTGAGGTTTTAACGGCGGCCGTCGAGGGCGGCGAGGGGTATGATTGGTATTATCAATCGCCGGGTGATCGCGATAATAAATTGCGCACGCCGATTACTGACGGCGCGTATAAAAAACCATGGGTTTATCGCTTCAAAGATATTCGAAACTGGTGGAGCCGGCCGCACTATAATCGCATTGCCGGAGTTGAGGAAGCCACACCGACGGGATGGACGCCGCAATCAAAACCGATTTGGTTGACCGAAGTCGGATGCCCGGCCGTTGACAAAGGCGCAAACCAACCAAATGTATTTTATGATCCGAAAAGCAGTGAAAGCTTTTTGCCTTATTTTTCCTCCGGACAGCGCAGTGACCTTGCGCAGCGCAATTACCTTCAGGCTTTAATCGAATATTGGGAGCCGGAGGCCGGCCATAATCCAATCAGCGATGTCTATGGCGGGCCGATGGTGGACCCTGATAACATTCATGCCTGGTGCTGGGACGCCCGACCTTATCCGGATTTCCCGGCCCGCCGCGATGTGTGGAGCGACGGCCCGAACTGGACCCTCGGCCATTGGCTGTCCGGCCGGCTCGGGACATCTATGCTGGGTGATGTGGTTTACGAAATTGCTTCTCGGGGCGGGGCAGCGGATATTGACGTGACAGGGTTAACCGGCGTTGTGTCCGGTTATGCCTTGGATCGCCCCATGAGCTCCCGCGCAGCGCTGGAGCCGCTCGCCCAAGCTTATGGCTTTACCTGTCTGGAAACACCTGCCGGGCTTCGCTTTCAAATGCTCGGAACCGGCAATACGGTTGAGTTAACTGCCGATGACATTGCAATTTCGCCGCAATCGCCCGCTGCGCCCGTTCTTTCGGTTCGCCGGACAGATGCGGCGCAGGCGCCGCAAGACGTGCGGCTGCACTATATTGATATCGGTCGTGATTATCAGCGCGGTATGGCGTCCGCAGCAGATCAAAGCGCCGCGCGCGATTATGTCACCGACATAGAAGCGCCGCTTGTGCTGGATGCGGGCTTGGCTAAATCGATGACGGAAACCTTACTCGCTCGCGCCTTGACTGCAGATCACGGGCTGAGTTTTGATATTATGCCAAGCGCGGGCGATTTAAAGCCCGGTGATGTCATCCGTCTGCCGCAAAATATTGGCGCCGGCGCCGGCTATTATGTCATTGAAGGACTGGACGGTCTGTCTGTGCGCAGCGTGACGGTGCAGCCTTTGTTTGCCGGTGGTCAGAGCGTCCAAAGCGGCATCACCCCGCAGGCTTTACCGGCGATTGGGGCGACGCCGGCGCCGCAATTTTTCATGCTTGATGTCCCGCAGTTGACGGCCGGCGAGAACAGGCGCGGCCCGCTTGTGACGGCCTATAGCGCGCCATGGAGCCCGGTAACGGCATCTTTTGCCGGCGATTTCGCTGAAATAGATACGCCGGCGCAATTTGGGACATTATTGTCCGATCTGCCCGCCGGTCCCGTGGGGCGCTTTCATGCGCGCGGCGCGCTTCATGTTTCGGCCCCTGCCGCAATGCTGTCATCCGTTACGCGGGCGGCCATGCTTAGCGGGCGAAATGCTCTGGCCCTGAGAACCGATTTGGGGTGGGAGATTATTCAATTTCAAAGCTCCGATCTGATTGCGCCGGGGGAATACCGCCTGTCCGGTCTTTTGCGGGGTCAAGCGGGCAGTGACGGGGTCATGCAAGACATGATCAGCGCCGGCGCGGCAATTATTATCCTCGGGCAGGGGCTTTATACCTTGCCCGTTGACAGCGCCCTTCGGGGCAGCGTCCTTGATATTTCCGTCAGCGCGCGGTCACGCAGCGACAGCCGAACTGAAACGGCGGACTATAACGCCGTTCACCTGATACCGCTCGCCCCTGTCCATCCCCGCAGCCGGGTATTACCCGATGGCAGCGTTCATATCAGCTGGACCCGCCGCACCCGATTGGGCGGTGATGATTGGGCCGCCCGCGACGTGCCGCTTGGGGAGGATGAAGAGCGTTACGCCGTGGATTTATTGGACGGCGAAGTGGTCGTGTGGAGCTATGAAGTGACGCAACCAAGCCTGACATTGACGCCGCAAATCCTGCAGGGCTTAAATTTGCCAACTATCGGGGGGCTTACGGTCATTATCCGCCAAATCTCCCGCCTGTCAGGGCCGGGTTATCCGTTGCGGGCTGAAATAAAACTTTCGTCCTAACCCCCATTGCGCGGGCGCTTTCCTGTCTTACATTAGGCAGGAAAGGAGCCGGCTGTGGCAGAAGATCCGTATAAATTACTGGGTATATCCAAAGGCGCGAGTGATGATGAGGTGCGTAAAGCCTATCGCGCGCTGGCTAAGAAGCTGCATCCGGACGTCAATCCGGACCCGGCAGCGGCAGACCGTTTCAAAAAGATCAGCGCGGCTTATTCCCTTTTGTCCGATAAAGACATGCGCGCGCGTTATGACAGCGGGCAGGTTGACGGGCAGGGGCAACAGCAAAGCCCGTTCCATAATGCGGGCTTTGGGCAACGCGGCCCCAACGGCCAAGCCGGCGGATTTCAGGGCGGCGGCTTTGATGATATGGGCGATATATTCTCATCTTTGTTCGGCATGCAAGGCGGCGGTAATCGCGGCGGCGCGCGCCTGCGCCCGCAAAAAGGCGGCGATATTCGCTTTTCTCTGAAAATTGACTTTGTCGAAGCCGTAAAAGGTGCGGTAAAATCCGTGCAGATGGGCAATGGTCGCAAGTTAAAAATCACCATTCCGCCCGGAACCGAAGACGGCAGTGTCCTGCGCCTTCGCGGCAAGGGCGACGCCGGCGCTCATGGCGGCCCGCGCGGTGATGCGAAAGTCGATATTACTGTGCGAAGCCATAAGTATTTTAAACGCGACGGGGACATATTGCGCCTCGATTTACCGATCACCTTGGCAGAGGCGATTTCGGGAGCGAAGATCACTGTGCCGACACCCGGCGGCGATGTTAAAATTTCTGTGCCCAATGGTTCAAGCAGCGGTAAAACTCTGCGTCTTAAGGGCAAAGGAATAAAGGGTGGCGACATGCTTGTGCGCCTTATGGTGACTCTGCCTGATGACATGGCGGCGCTGGAGTATTTTTTAAAAGAGCATCCGGGCAGTGCAGACGGGGATCCGCGCAGTAATTTGGCGCTTTAGGCGGGGCATATACGCTTCACAACCTGCGCTAAACATCCTATTCACAAAACGTTCAGATGAGCCGGGGCATACAAAAATCATGTTAAAACGCATCACAGTAACAGTTCTGACCGCCGCGGCGCTTTGTGCGCCGGGTTTTGCGTCGGCTAACCCTCATAGCGCGGATCGCAGCCATGACAGGCAGGCCTCCCCTTACGCGCTGCCGCTTGCGCAGGGCTTTACGTCGGCGCGCCCGGTTCTCATTCCCATGCAAATTGCGGCTGTGTCTGTTTCTCCCAGCCAAGCCAAGTCAATTGCGCTTCGGGCCAATCGCGGCGCGGAATTCCTTGATATCAAACTTGTAGGCGGTAAGACTTACATTGTTCGCCTGATGAAGGCCGGCCAGCGATTCGATGTCAGAGTGGATGCGCGCTCCGGACAGATTGTCGGCTGACCCTGACGCAGGCCAACCGGCGATAAGCCACAGTTATAAAGTTAAGGATGGGCGCATTATGAGAGTTTTAGTCGTCGAAGATGATAAAGACCTGTCGCGGCAATTAGCCGAGGCTCTGCGCGACTCCGGTTACGCTGTGGATACCGCGCAAGACGGTGAAGATGGCCATTTTCTCGGCGACACAGAACCGTATGACGCTGTTGTTTTGGATCTTGGCTTACCGACCATTGACGGCATTTCGATTTTACAAAAATGGCGTGCTGACGGAAAGTCTTTCCCTGTATTAATTCTGACGGCCCGCGATCAATGGAGTGAAAAAGTCTCCGGATTTGACGCCGGGGCGGATGATTATCTGACCAAGCCTTTCCATACCGAGGAGTTACTGGCGCGACTTCGCGCTCTTATGCGCCGCGCCGCCGGTCACAGCACTGACACAATTGAAATCGGCGGGTTAACCGTTGATAACCGCAGCGCCCGTGCCTTTGTCGATGGTATGCCGATCAAGCTGACCTCTCATGAGTTTCGCCTGTTGAGTTATATGGCAGTTCATGTCGGGCGAGTCATTTCGCGCACTGAACTGGTTGAGCATATTTATGATCAGGATTTTGACCGCGATTCCAATACAATCGAAGTGTTTGTCGGTCGCTTGCGGAAAAAAATCGGTACAGACCGGATTGAAACCGTCCGCGGCCTTGGTTACCGGCTGATGGACCCGAGCGGAAAGACCGGCAAAGTCGAAGCGATTGAAGACCACAGTAAATAACCCCGGCCTCACTTTGGGGCAAAAAGCGACTTCGCGTCCGGCGTCATTGGTCGGGCGTTTGGTACGCGGCGCGGCGCTTTGGGCGCTGCCGCTTTTGGCTGTCACAGCCTTTGCACTGGTCTGGCTTTACCGCGTCTCCACCTACCAAATTTTTGACGAACCTTTAATCAGCACGGTGACCTCGCTGATTTCAAGCGCTGAAACGATCCCCCAAGACAGTGGCGAGACGATTATTGCCCTGTCTAAAGAACCGCTCGATCCACGCTACCAACGCGCGCTTTCGGGCCGCTATTGGCAGATTATCTCATCGGACGCGCAAATATCATCACGCTCGCTTTACGGCGGGGCAATTGAACTGACCCCGGAAGAGCAAAGCCGGCTGACCGATAATCCCGGACAACAAATCAGCGGCAGCAGTCCGGGGCCTGACGGCGAGAGCCTGCGGTTTGTGGCGCGCTCCGTCATTTTGCCGGATATAGACGCGCCGATCATCATGGCTGCCGCAATGGACCAAAGCCCGGCCAAGCGGGCGATTAACCGCTTTGCCGTGCTGGCGATTTCTGTTTTGGCGGCGCTGACTTTGGGTTTGATCGCGGCGATTGTTTTGCAAGTGCGCTTGGGCCTTCGCCCCCTGTTTGAACTGCGAGACCGCGTTGCCGATGTGCGAGAGGGCGTAACGACCCAAGTCGAGGGCGCGTATCCGCGTGAAATTGCGCCGCTTGCGCAAGAGCTTAACTCCCTGATTACGCATAACCGTGATGTTGTAGAGCGTGCTCGCACCCATGTGTCCAATCTGGCCCACGCGCTGAAAACGCCGCTCGCGGTTTTGACAAATGAAGCTGATCGCCATCAGACGGAACTGGGTAATATTGTCGGCCGCCAAACCCGCACAATGACGTCTCAGGTGGAGCATCATTTGGCCCGTGCCCGCGCTGCCGCTCGCGCGCAAACGACCGGAACCCGCTCTGATATTTCTGCCTCAATAGAGGCTATGAGCCGTACATTGGCGCGCATATATGGGCAAAAAGATTTGGATATTGAAGCGGATTTAAGCCCGGATATTTGGTTTCGCGGCGAGAAAGCGGATTTGGATGAAATTGCCGGAAACCTGCTTGATAATGCCTGTAAATGGGCCAAGGGCCGCGTTCGCGTTACTTTAATCGCCACCGGGGAGACGGGCTTTGCGGATTTAATTGTCGAAGATGACGGACCGGGCGTAAAGCCTGAGAACTATCGTAAAGCGCTTCAGCGCGGCGAGCGCTTGGACGAAGCGATCCCCGGTACAGGCTTTGGGCTGTCTATTGTTGATGATTTAGTGCGCGCCTATAAGGGCGCGGTAACGCTGGGCCGCTCTGATTTGGGCGGGCTTAGCGTGACGCTGCGATTGCCGAGCGCGCTGCCGCCAAAGCCGGAGACGTCATGAGGCCGCCTATCCATTTAGAAGACCGCGAGCAAGACGGCGCGCGCATTATCTCGCCGACAGCCGCGAGAAATGCCGGGCCTATTGCGGAGGTTGTCGCGCCGCTCTTGGCACCCGGCAGCCGGGTTTTAGGCATAGCCGATGGCACCGGACAGCAAGCGAGCGCGATTATCTTGGCCGCCGGCAATGCATCGTGGCAACCGTCTGACCCGGACGCTGCGTCCCGGGGGAGCCTTGCGACCTATCATGATGAATTTCCAAAACGCATTGCCGCTCCGCTGAATATTGACGTGACTGCCGATGCGTGGTGGCAAGATTTGCCCGGCGGTTACACCCATATGTTTTGCGCCAACATGATCCATATTGCGCCGCCCGAAGCCTTGTTTGGCCTTGGGGCCGGCGCAGCGCATATCCTGCCCGGTGGCGGGCAGTTTATCCTGTATGGCCCGTTCCTGTTTGGCAAAGACAGCGCGCAGTCCAATCTCGATTTTTCCGATCGCCTTAAATTGCGTGATCCGCGTTGGGGCGTGCGCGAGTCACATTTCGTTAAGCATATATTTGCCAAGTCAGGGCTATCGTTTGACCGGCAGATTGAAATGCCGTCGGAGAATCATATTTTGGTCTTTTCGCACGGCTAATCTGCTTATGTGACAGGTTTGTCATGTTTTGGAAAGATTAGAGCCATGTGACCTAAGTCACAGTGCCTTTGTGATTTGGAGACGGCTATGACCGCAAGCAGAACATCAGCGTTGAAACTTATAACAGGCACAGCGGCCGGGCTTTGCCTGATGCTTATGCCTGCGGGCGTCGCTGCGCGGCCTTTGGGATTTCCGGGTCAAAACGGACTGCCGAAATCCTTTGCTGATTTAATCGAGCAAGTGACGCCGGGCGTGGTCAATATTATTGCGCTGGAATATGGCAGTGACGCAGAAGGTGACAGCGAAGGGCAGGGCTCGGGTTTTGTCATTACGGCTGATGGTCGTGTGGTTACAAATTATCACGTTATTCGCGGCGCGGACGAGTTAACAGTACAATTCGGTAATGGCGAAGAATTTGCCGCGAAAGTTATCGGCACGGATGAAGAAACAGATTTGGCGCTGCTGAAAATTCAAAATGCGCGCGAATTTGACTATGTTCAGTTTCATCGCGGCAAGACCGTACGGGTTGGCGATTGGGCGCTGGCTATCGGTAATCCGTTCGGCATCGGTCAATCATCCAGCGTCGGCATTGTGTCCGCCATTGGCCGCGACGCAGACGGCTCCGGGCCTTATGTGGATTACCTTCAGACCGATGCCACGATTAATCGCGGCAATTCCGGCGGACCGCTTTTTAACCTTGAGGGCAAAGTGATTGCCGTCAATTCTGCAATTTATTCCCCGACCGGGGCCAGCGTAGGCATTGGCTACGCCATTCCACACACTATGGCCGAAGAGGTCGTCGAGGAACTGAAAGCCTATGGCCAAGTGCGCCGCGGCTTCTTTGGCGCGTCCTTGCGCACGGCGGAAATGACATGGGAAAACGATAACGGCACGTTTAACAGCGGTGCAACCGTCGAGAGCCTTGTGGCAGGCGGTCCCGCGCAAATGTCCGGTATTCAAATCGAAGACGTTATTATGAATATTAACGGCGCGGGCGTGATGACATCGGTGGAGGCAACGCGCCTGATCGGGAAATTGCGCGCCGGGCAAACGGTGCCGTTTGAAGTGCTGCGCGGCAATAATGCGGAAACGATCACAGTCAATGTGACTTTGGGAGCCCGCCCGCAAAAAACTCAAGTTGACGCGTTTTTAGGCGTGAATACTTCCGGGAATACGGACAGTTCCCCAACGGCCCCGGATACAGACACAGGTCTTGGGCTTGTCGACTTGTCAGCCAACTTTCGTAACTCCATCGGCATGCGATCTGATCAAGTCGGTGTTTATGTCGACACCGTTGCGCCGGGCAGTCCGGCCGCGCGCAAAGGTATAAAGTCCGGCATGGTTGTGTTGCAATTTGACCAAAAAGATGTGCCGAGCGTGGCTCTGTTTGAAAGCCTCCTCGCTAAGGCCAAACGCGCCGGAAAAACCAGCGTGCTTTTAAAAGTTCGCACCGTGAACGGCAGTGAGAACTTTGTAGGCTTGCCCCTTTAATTTTGAAAACGGCCCCGCGGCCGAGAAGGAACACTATGCGTATTTTAGTCGTCGAAGATGATGAAATTGCAGCGGAATATGTCCGTAAAGGTTTGATGGAAGCCGGCCATGTCGTCGATTTGGCCGGTGACGGAGAATTGGGCTTGGAAATGGCAAAGGCGGCGGATTACGATGCGCTTGTGCTTGACCGCATGCTGCCGAAACGCGATGGGCTGTCTATGCTTGCGGCGATGCGCGAAGACGGCGATGCCACGCCGGTGCTGATTTTGTCGGCGCTTGGCGAAGTGGATCATCGCGTTGAAGGTCTGCGCGCCGGCGGTGATGATTATCTGGCAAAGCCATATTCCTTCGCTGAACTGCTGGCCCGCGTCGAGGCTATTGGCCGGCGCAGCGACCCGACTGCGGCGGTCACCAAGCTCAAAGTCGGTGATTTGGAAATGGATCTTTTGGCCCGCACGGTCAGTCGCGGCGAAGAAAATATCCTGCTTCAACCGCGAGAGTTTCGTTTGCTGGAATGTTTGATGCGCAATGCCGGCCGGGTCGTAACGCGCACAATGCTGCTGGAAAAAGTGTGGGACTATCACTTTGACCCCCAAACCAATGTGATTGATGTTCACATTTCAAGATTGCGAAGCAAAATCGATAAGGGTTTTGAAACGCAACTTTTGCATACGGTTCGCGGCGCAGGTTACCGCTTGCAAACCTGAATACTACCGGCAATAACCGGATATGCTTGAACCACTTTTAAGAATTTATCGCAGTACGGTTTTCCGTCTGTCGATCATCGCGGCGGCGCTCTTTGTAGCGTCGTCGTTCGTCGTGCTGGGCTATATTTATTATGCTACGGTAACAACGCGCGTAAATGCGATTGATGCCGAGCTTGAGACTGAACTGAGCGAATTTGAGGATATTTTTAAATCCGGCGGCGCAAACGCCGTCAATCAAATTGCCATTACGCGGATATTATCGCCGTCTTCTCCCAATCTGTATTTGTTTCAAAACGGCGTTAATCCCGCGACATCGAATCTGGAGGGCGATCCGATTACGGATACGCCGCGCGGCCCTAATGAGACTATTCAATTTATTTTCGAAGTTCGTAATTCAAAGACCGGTCTGGGCAGCGGCGTCTATCACCGCGCGCGCGGACGCTATCAGGTTTTAGCGCCGACAACCGTCATTTTTGTCGGGCGCGATGTTGAGTTAATCGTCACCGCTGCGGAGCGTGTGCAGCGTGCTTTGCTGATTGCTATGTTAATTGCCGGCACGCTCGGCATAATTTCAGGGGCCTATGTCAGCAGCCGGTTTGCACGCCGTATTGAGAAATTTAACAAGCTGGCCACGGATATTCAGGGCGGCGATTTCAAACGCCGCGCGCCGGTCACAAACAGTGGCGACGAACTTGATGACCTTGCCCGGCATCTGAACGGTATGCTGGACCATATTGACCGGTTAATGAGCGCCATGCGCTACGCCGGTGACAGCATTGCCCATGATTTGCGCTCGCCGCTGACCCGGCTGCGGACCTCCCTTGAAGCAACCGCAACTCAGGTCAAAGATCCGCAGGCCCGTGACGCTTTGTTTGACGCAGCTGATAATGCCAATGAGCTGCTTGGCACGTTTGAGAGCGTTTTGCGCATTGCCAGACTCGAGGCGGGGGACCGCCGCGAACTGCTGGTTAATGTCGATCCGAAACAGCTGATTGATGATCTGGCCGAGCTTTATGAGCCGTCCTGCGAAGAGGTGGGATTAAGCTTTCAGAGCAATATTGAAGGCGGGCATATGATTGCTGCTGATCGGGGACTTTTATCGCAAGCGGTCTCTAATCTGCTCGAAAATGCGATCAAATATACGCCTGAAGGCGGGCAAATTCATTTGAACCTTCGCAAAGCAAAGTCCGGTCGGGTTGAGATTAGCGTCAGTGATGACGGCCCCGGTATTCCCGCCGAGCAAAGGCAGCGCGTGAAAGAACGGTTCGTGCGCCTGGAGCAATCGCGCAGCCTGCCCGGGACCGGGCTTGGCTTGTCTCTGGTTCAGGCTGTTGCTGATTTACACAGGGCAAATTTTGAACTGTCTGAAAGCGATATCGCCGATAGCGGGCTTAAGGCAAAACTGATTTTTCCAAGAGTTAAAAAGTAATGGGGCAGGGCGAAAAACCGGCGCTCAGGCGCGCCTTTTCTTTGGCGCGCGGTAATACGAACTATCTGTCACAGCTCCTGACGGAGCATCCGGACATCACCCCTGACGTTCTGTGCGGCGATCCGAATGAATTGATTGACGCTCTGATTAAAGATATTGACGCATTGGCGTTATCGGAAGATATTGATGCCATAATGAGCGATATGCGCCGGATGAAGCGGCGCGCGCATCTGATCATTGCGCTTTATGATTTGGCCCGAATTTGGGATTGGGATGCAGCAACACGGGCGATCACCCGCATTGCTGATGTCTGCCTGAAAGCAGCCCTTTCCTTTGCTGCGCGGGAGCACGAATTTCCGCCCGGTGACGATACGCCGGTGCCGGGATTGTTCGCAATTGCCGTCGGAAAATATGGCGCGTTTGAACTGAATTATTCCAGCGATATTGATTTTATGGTGTTTTATGACCCGGAGATTATTACCCTGCCGGAGACGCGAAAGCCGGAGCTCGCTCTGATCCGGCTGGTGCAAAAGACCGTCAAAATTCTCGATGAGATAAACGCCGGCGGTTATGTGTTTCGGTGCGATTTGCGCCTTCGGCCCGATCCGCGCTCAAACGCTGTGGCAGTCTCGACCCGCTCTGCCGAGCGCTACTATGAAAGTTTGGGACAAAACTGGGAACGCGCGGCAATGATAAAAGCGCGGGTTTGCGCCGGTGATATGCGCGCGGGTCAGGGTTTTATAAACGACGTTTTGCGGGCCTTTATTTGGCGGCGCTCTTTGGATTTTGCCGCTATTGCAGACATTCAGGCCATGAAGCGTCAAATCAACTCCGGCGGCGGGCACGATACTATCATGGCGCCCGGTCATCATTTGAAATTAGGGCGCGGTGGCATAAGAGAGATCGAATTTTACGCCCAAACTCAGCAGCTTATTTTAGGTGGTCGTCACAAAGCGCTGCGCTGCACCCGCACCGACGAGGCCTTAATGGCGCTGGGCCAGATGGGGTTTCAGGACGCTGAAACGCAGACCGGACTTATAGCAGATTATGGTTTTTTGCGGGATTTGGAACATCGGGTTCAGATGATGGAAGATGCCCAAACTCACATTTGTCCGCAAGACAACGCCGCGCGCATCCGCTTGGCCGGTTTGGCCGGTTATGACGATTTGGCAGCGTTTGATGCAGCGCTGGAAACCGTATTAGGGCGGGTGAATGCGGCGTATGATAACCTATATCCGGCCGCGGTCAGTCTTGCTTCAGAGGCGGGGACGCTCTCTTTTACCGGCGTCGAATCCGGACCTGACACGCTGGAGACGTTTGAAAAGCTGGGTTTTGAACGCGGGCCGGAAATTTGGACGATTGTCGCGGGATGGCTTGGCGGGCGCGTCCCGGCAAGCCGCACGCAGCGCGCGCGCGAAAGCCTGACCCGACTTGCGCCGGCACTTATAGAGGGATGCAGCCGCTCAGGGCTCCCGGATGCATCGTTTTTTCGCTTTGCAGAGTTCTTTGAAAACCTGCGCGCCGGCGTTTCGATTTTGGCGATGTTTGAACGCAGCCCGAATTTGCTGTTCGAGGCGATTGATTTAATGGCGCAAGCACCGCGTCTTGCCCAAGTACTGTCTGCAAAGCCTGAGATTTTAGACGTTCTGATTGAGCCGGATTTTGAGCAGGTCGGCGCAACTAAGAGCGCCGGAAGTGCCGTTGACGATAACGATTTGGAAGATGAGATGAATGCGGTTCGCCGCATTGTTCGCGAGCAGCAGTTTAAAGTCGGAGCAGGGATTTTATCCGGCCGTATGCAGACGCAGGCGGCCTCAAAAGCGTTAACTGCGCTGGCTGATAGTGCGGTGGAACGTCTGTTATACGCAGCCCGCAAAGATGTGGAGCGGCGCTTGCCATGCCCGGGCGGTGACATGGCAGTGCTGGCCATGGGCAAAATGGGCGGCAGCGAAATGAGCGTCACGTCCGATCTGGACATTATGGTTTTGTACGACCCGGCCGGCGCCGACCCCGCCGCTGCGCATGTATATTATACCAAAGTCACGCAGCGCCTGATTTCGGCTTTGTCTGCCCCGACCCAAGAGGGCGGGCTGTATGAAGTCGACATGGCTTTGCGCCCCTCCGGTAGTGCAGGCCCCATTACGGTCAGTATGATGGCGCTGAGCGGATATTATCAAACCCAAGCGTGGACGTGGGAGTTTATGGCGCTGACCCGGGCTCGCGTATCCCGGGCCTCTTCGCAAGTGTTCGCAGATAAAGTCACGTCAGTTATCACCGCCATCCTGACCGCTCCGCGGGACACTGCCGTAACCCAAGCGGATGTTTTAGACATGCGACGTCGGCTGGAGCGCGACAAGGGACCGCGCGGCGAGTGGGACATAAAACGTGTGCCGGGCGGTATGGTCGATATCGAATTTATCGCGCAATATTTGCAGTTGATAACGGGGCCGGATAATGCCGCCGTTTTGCAGGTTTCAACGGCGGATGCTTTAAACAGCGCTGCGTCCGCAGGCGCGCTGCCTCCACAGCAAAACGAAATTTTGCAAGAGGCGCTGATGCTGTATGCGTTGATGACTGCCTATTTAGCGGTCGCAGTCGAAGGTTTCTTTGATCCCGTTAAAGCGCCGAAAGTTGTGGCGCGGCGATTATCAGAACTTTGCAAGGTTGCAGATTTTTCTGCCCTTGAGACGCGTTATCACGAAAGCCGTAAAGCCGTTCGTCAAGTTTTTGAAAGCGTTGTGGGACCTGTTTAAAACCGGACTTAGGCCGCAGTGTTTTGGCTCTCTTGCGGTGGCGCAACCTGCTGCGGCACGGACGTTGTGACATCATTCTTATCCAGAACGTCAGCAATATCCTGAGCCAGTCTTGTAATCTCGTCAGAGACCTCGTTCTTATCTGCTTCCGCTTTTTGAACAGGTGGAACATTAGGCAAGGTAAACGTTACAACCGTGCCTTGGCCGGGTTCGCTTTCCATCATGAAATTGCCGCCATGAAGCTCAACCAGGGATTTGGATAAGGCCAGACCAAGACCGGTGCCTTCGTGCTGCTTGGAGTGCTTGCTTTCAATCTGCTCAAATGGTTTGGCGAGGCGCTCAATGTCTTCTTTTGAAATGCCAATGCCGCTGTCGTGGACTTTAACGATAATGCCGGATTGTTTTTCAATCGCTTCAACGCGAACCGTGCCGCCCTCAGGCGTGAATTTAATCGCATTGGTCATCAGGTTTAAAAGAACCTGTTTGACGGCGCGGGGGTCCGCTTCAATCTCGCGGGTGTCGATATTGTCATAGACCAGCTTGAGCCGTCCGTCTTCGGCTCTGCCGCGCACAATGCGCACGACTTGCGAAATCATATCATTGATTTGCAGCAGATCGGTATTCAGCGTCATTTTGCCGGCTTCAATTTTCGACATATCCAAAATGTCATTAATCAATGACAATAAGTGCTGCCCTGAGAACAGGATGTCACTGACATATTCTTTATAGCGCGGATCGCCGAGCGGACCGAACATCTCTTTTTTCATAATATCAGAGAAGCCGTTAATCGCGTTCAGCGGTGTGCGCAATTCATGAGACATGTTTGCGAGGAAGTCAGATTTTGACTGGCTTGCATCTTCGGCACGGATTTTTTCTTGCTCGTAGTTTTCCGCCAATTCCATAATGCGGGTTTGTGACTTTTTCAAAACATCGACGGTGTTTCGCAGCGCAATATCGTTTTCGCGCAGATCATTTTCCCGCGCGCGGATTTCAGTAATATCTGTACCGATACTGACCTGTCCGCCATCAGCAGTCGGGGCTTCGCTGTAACGAATCCAGCGGCCGTCTTTCAGGGCGATTTCAATCTTGCCCTCTGCATCTGTTGCGTCATAGACATCAGCAATAGCGGCGTTGCCGTGATGCTCTACAATATGATTTTCCATGCCGGTTTGAAGTTGCCCGGGTTTGAAGCCAAAAAAGTCTTCAAACTTTCCGTTCCAAAGAACCAGTCGTCCGAGTTTATCCCATACAACAAAGGAATCTGTCATGGAATTCAGCGCGTCATAAAGGCGGGCTTCCGTCAGTTGGAGGCGTGATTGCGCGCCGCGCTGCTCTGTGACATCCAGAGCGACGCCGACAATGACCATGCCGCCGTTTTCGCCACCGCGGTGGGAAGTCTGGCCACGGCATTGCAGCACTAACGGCAAATGCGCCACCCGAACTTCCATATCAAACTCGCCCTGCATGTGGGCGCGCCGCGCTGCGCTGAGCAAGCGCTCGCGATCGCCGGCATGAAACAGCGCTAAAAACTGAGATACAGCCAATGACTGGTCTTCGGATTTCAGGCCCAAAACACGCGCGAAAGAACTGCTGAGATAGACTGCATTGTTTTTAAGATCGATTTCCCAGACGCCGCCCCGTCCGCTCTCTACGGCAACGCGGAAACGCTCGCGAGAGACTTCGGCTTCGCGCTGCGTTGCGCGCAAATTCGCGATATGCCCCAGCGCATTTCGAAGCAGAGTCAGCAGGATAAGTGCTGTCGTGACAAACAGCAAAAGAAAGGTCTGCTGATTATCCGGCAAGTTCAAGCCGGAGATTGCAGAGCCGGTGATCAATTTTAAATCAGTATTGGGAACATTAGCAGCAGTGACGGCCGCGCCGTCAATATTGGCATAGGCCGTGCCGTTTTGATTCATAAGGCCGCTGATTTGAGCGGCCGGAATTGCAAAGGCTTCGGCGACGCCGTCCCGCGCTATTGTTCCTGACCCATCAATGACATTACGGCCGGGATCAACGAGCGCCGTGCGGCCCGACATTTTATCAACGCCGATCAAACTGCCCGGAGCGAGCATGGTCAGCACGTAAGCATCTCCGACAGCGCGCGCGATTACAGGATTGGCCCGTCCGCCATCGCTCACAACCGCAGTCAAACGAATACCGCTTTGAGGAAAGTTTTTTAGCGAAACCGTACGAAAGGCGCTGCCGTTTCCGTTTTTCGCAGCCATTACGCCGCCGGCAGCGTCCATCATAGCTACTTGGGTGACGCCCGGGCCGCGCGCCACATTGGCTACGGTTTGATTGGCGCTGCCGCGAAGGGCAATTGCAGTATCAATCCACCGAACGGACATGCCGATACGGTCAGAAACAACTTGGCTTCCTTGCGCGGCGCTTCGCGTTGAGACCGTTTGCGCAATTGCCGATTCCGATTGGTGAACCCGGTGGATGGCAAGCGCTGACATAACAATAAAAAACACCAAAAAGGCGACAACCAGCCACGTACTCTTCCGCGCCGTTGCTTTTGCATTCGGATGGTCTGCCGATAAAGCTCCGGCCGCGGACGAGGCGCGGGATGACAATCTACGATTTCTGACAGGCTTTAACGGCTCTGCCGCCGGCCGTGAGACAGGCGCTCCCTTTGGAACTTGGGGCGCAGTATGCGGCGCGATTTGAGCGCGCAGAGATTGCGCCGGCATGGGCGGCGGCGCGCTTCGCGGGGCATTCATCGCCGGCGGTGACGGCAAGCGTTGCGCCGGCGAGGCGGTATTTTGCGCATGAAATTGGGACTGTTGCGGGGACGGGGCTCGCGCAGGATCGGGCGTTGCGGTTGCATTTTGGTGCCCGCTGCGCACTTGGCCCCCAATGCCGTTTGAGTTTTCCATAGAAATATCCCGCCGAATCACCTTCGATTCTAGCCTGCAACCGTTAACAATGTCGAGAAATTAAGGGTTGCTCAAAGATTAACGCTGTGACGCGGATAATCCGCGTATAGGTTCGGTGCGCGGCTGGCCAAAAACATAGCCTTGGGCAGCGTCAAACCCCAGAGCTGTCGCAAATGCTATCGCGGCCTCATCTTCGATACCTTCTGCGATTGTTTTCACGTTCAACGGGCCTTTCAACGATAAAATGGTCTTTAAAATCGTTAAATCCCGGGGGTTTTTCATCGCGGCCTGCACGAATTCTCCGTCAAGTTTCAGCCAATCCGTCTCAAAAGCGCGCAAATAGCGAATAGAGGCCGCACCGGCGCCCACATCATCAAGGCAAATTGCATGACCGCGCGCCCGTATGTTTTTCAAAATCTGCGTTGCGGTTTCCAGTTCTCGCAGATTCCAGGTTTCTGTGAGTTCCAGTATCAGGCGGGCCGGATCTGCCTTGAGCGTATCGAGCGTCGCAAACAATAAATGCTCAAACTGCGGGTCATCCACGGACGCGCCGGAGATATTGACTGCGATCGCGTCTCTGCGGCGGTCAAGGTTTAAAGTTTTGACGGCGTGTTCCAGCATTGAAATATCCAGCGCCGCAATGGCCCCACTGATCTCTGCCGGTCTTAACAGGCCATGCAGATCGACATCCGAATCAAATCGCACCAGCCATTCATCATGGAGCGTTTTGCGGGTTTTCAGGTCTACAACGGCTTGCGCAGCGATATTAAACCGCCGTTCTTCGACATGTTGACGAAACCCCGCATCTGTTTTTGGATCGACCACCTACGCGCCAAGGGCTTTCGCAGCGATTTCCAGCACGTTTTTCGACGGTTTGGATTTAATCACCCGCTTAAGCTCAGCTTTGATTAAATCGCGGCGACCGGCATCAAGGCGCGGCCATATTTCGTAAACACCCAGCAGGCGCGCCGCCACGCCCGGATTACGGCTATCCATATCCATGACCCGGTCTGTAAAGAACCGGTAGCCACTGCCGTCTGCGGCGTGGAAAGTTTTCGGATTGCTCATGGCAAAACCCCCGACCAGGGCCCGAACCCGGTTGGGGTTGTGCGATTGATAAGCGGCGTGATCGAGCAAGGCGGAAATTGTCGTCAGGCTTTGGGCGCGGCTGTCAGCGGAGCGAACCGAGAACCATTTGTCCACCACCAGCGGATTGTCTTTCCATTTTTCGTAAAAACTCTGCGCAGCCGCATCACCTTCATTGCCGCGCATGCTGAGTAACGTCATCAAGGCGGAGAGCTCTTCGGTCATATTGGTCGTGGATTCAAATTGAGTTTTGGCGAGGGCTTTGGTCTCATGACGCCCTTGGGAAGAGAGTGTAAAGAGCGCCGCATTACGAAGGGCGCGGCGACCCGAGCTTTCTGCGTCGGGACTAAAGCTGCCGACTCCGGCCGTAACGTCATATGCCCGGCTCAATTCTGATTGGCATGTGTCGGCGATGGCACGCCGCACCAAAGCGATGGCTTCATGAATGGCGACCGGATCAGCATTGTCCATGCTTTGCAATATCTCGCCTGTGCCCGGTAATCCGAGGGCTAAGGCTTTGAACCCTGCATCAATTTTCGTATCGTTTAACGTCGCCTTGAGCGCGCGAGCATAGCCGCGAAGGGCTGTGTCAGGGGGCGGCATATCGCCGGTTTGAATGGCGCGGGCCAGCGTGACCAGCAGTTTTCTGACCAGACTTTGCCCGGCTTCCCAGCGGCTGAACAGGTCATCGTCATGTGCCATTTGCAAGACGGAATCTTGCGCCGAACAATCGTAATTAAGCCGCACCGGCGCGCTGAAGGATTGGAGGACAGACAGAGCCGGTCGCGCCTGAACATTGTCGATAATCAGGGTGTCATTGGCCATTGATAATTCAAAAATTTGTCGGGCATAGTTACGGCCATCCGGGGCGATAAGACCCAATTTTACAGGCATGAGCAGGGGGGATTTATCCGGCTGTCCCGGCGTCGGCGCGGTTTTTTGGGTCAAGTCGATTTTAAAAGTTTTGGCCTTCGCGTCGTAATGGGTTTTAATTGACAATTCAGGCGTTCCCGCTTGGGAATACCATTTTGTGAATTGCGTTAAGTCGCGGCCCGTAGCCGTTTGAAAACAATCAATAAACTGCTCAACAGTTGCCGCTGTTCCGTCCAAAGTTTTGAAATACAGATCACTGCCTTTTCTGAAATCCTTTGGCCCCAGCAATGTCGCCAGCATGCGAATGATCTCTGCGCCTTTTTCGTAAATTGTGGCCGTGTAGAAATTATCGATTTTCAAATAAGCATCAGGTCGAACGGGGTGGGCGAGCGGGCCGGCATCCTCCGGAAATTGTCGGGCGCGCAGAGCCTTGACATCTTTGATGCGTTGCAGTGGCGCGCCGCGCGCGTGCGCGGAAAATTCTTGGTCGCGGTAGACCGTAAACCCTTCTTTCAGGCAAAGCTGAAACCAGTCGCGGCAGGTAATGCGATTGCCTGTCCAATTATGAAAATATTCGTGAGCCACGACAGATTCGATGCGAGCAAAATTGAAATCTGTGGCAGATTCTGCATCGGCCAAAAGCAGGGCCGAGTTAAAAATGTTCAACCCCTTATTTTCCATTGCGCCGAAATTAAAATCGCGTACGGCGACAATCATAAATCTGTCCAAATCATATTCACGGCCGAAGGCTTGTTCGTCCCAAACCATCGACCGTTTCAGCGCGTCCATCGCGTAGAGCGCACGCGGCGCGTCGCCGGGGTCGACAAAAATTTCCAAAGGAATCTCGCGCCCTGTCATGGTCGTGAAGCTGTCGTCAATTTTATCAAATTGCCCGGCAACCAATGCAAACAGGTAACAGGGCTTGCGGAACGGATCGTTCCAAATCGCAAAATGCCGCCCGCCGCCCAGATCTCCGCTATCGGTCAGATTGCCGTTTGAGAGAAGGGTTGGATAGGCAGCCTTGTCGCCTTCCATGCGCACTGTATAGGTCGACAAGACATCCGGGCGATCCGGAAAATAGGTTATACGGCGAAAGCCCTCGGCTTCGCATTGCGTGCAAAACCGCCCGCCGGAAACATACAGCCCCATGAGCTGCGTATTGTCTTTGGGCGCGCAAGTGGTGACAATTTCAATTTCGCACGCGTCCGGCAGGCCGGATAGCGTTAAATGTGTTTGCGATAATTTGTAAGCGCTGCGCTTTAGTGTCTTGCCGTCAACGCGGACGCTGATCAGGGCAATGTCTTCCCCGTTTAAAACCAAATCCGCCTTGGCATCGCCGGCCCGCCGCACGGCGAGCACAGACGTGACGCGGGTTTTCTTCGGGTCCAGCGCAAAGTCGAGCGCCACCGTGTCTATGTGGAAATCCGGGGCTTTGTAATCAGCCAAAAGCGTCGGGGCGGGGGCCGTGTCAGTGCGCATATGAGAATCCTGTTATTATTTGACCCTAAATTTGCGCAGCGCGCTTTAAATAGCAAGGCAGCAATCAAGCCGGCTATACTGCCGAAAGCCGTAATAAAGGGTGGACTTTTGACCGGTTTGCGTTAGGTCACGCGCGACCTTTAATAAAAAGATACCCCGTTATGACCCAAGATATTAAGACGTTGCGCAATGTGGCGATTGTTGCTCACGTTGACCACGGCAAAACGACACTCGTCGATAAGCTTCTGCGCCAGTCCGGAACCCTCGATGAGCGCGGCGAGCGCGAAGAGCGTGTCATGGACAGCAATGACATTGAAAAAGAACGCGGCATTACCATTCTCGCGAAAAACACAGCGATTTCGTGGACAGCCCCTGACGGCGTTGTTTGGCGTATTAATATCGTTGATACACCGGGACATGCGGATTTCGGCGGCGAAGTTGAGCGCGTACTGTCTATGGTCGACTCTGTTGTTTTGCTCGTCGATGCCGTTGAAGGCCCGATGCCGCAAACAACATTTGTGACCAAAAAAGCTTTGGCCCAAGGCCTTAAGCCTATTGTGGTTGTAAACAAGGTTGATCGTAACGGCGCGCGTCCGGATTGGGCTGTTGATCAGACCTTTGATTTGTTTGACCGCCTGGGCGCAGACGAAGACCAGTTGGATTTCCCGACAGTGTTTGCGTCTGCTCTGAACGGTTGGGCGAGCCATAACAGCGAAGATCTGACCGGCGAGAACATGGGCGCCCTGTTTGAGACTATTGTAAAGCATGCCCCCGAGCCAAATGTTGACCCGGATGGCCCGACACAGGTTCAGGTCTCTGCCCTTGATTATAACAGCTATACCGGCGTTATCGGTATTGGCCGGGTCACGCGCGGTTCCCTGAAACGCAATCAACAGGTTATTGTGGCGTCGCCGGACGGCAAAACCCGCCGCGCCAAAGTTTTGCAGCCTTACGGCTTTATGGGCCTTGAGCGTTTGGAAATGGACAGTGTTTCCGCCGGTGATATCGTCGCTTTCACAGGTATCGACAAACTTGGTATTTCCGACATGATTTGTGACCCGGATCATATTGATATGCTGCCTGCGCTCAGCGTTGACGAGCCGACAATTTCTATGACGTTCCAAGTGAACGACAGCCCGTTCGCCGGTAAAGAAGGCAAATTTGTTACCTCGCGTAATATCAATGACCGTCTTGAAAAAGAGCTGATTTCCAATGTGGCGCTTCGCGTAGAGCAATTAACAGAGGCCGATAAATTTCGGGTTTCCGGTCGCGGCGAATTGCATTTGTCTATTCTGATCGAAAACATGCGCCGCGAAGGCTTTGAACTGGGTGTGTCGCGTCCTCAGGTTATCAACAAAGTTATCGACGGCGTTACTTGCGAGCCCTTTGAAGCGCTGACCATTGATGTCGAAGAAGATCACCAAGGCGGCGTGATGGAAAAGCTCGGCGAGCGCAAAGGTCTGATGAAGGACATGGTTCCTGACGGCAATGGCCGCGTGCGTTTGGATTACGAAATTCCGACGCGCGGCCTGATCGGTTTTCGCTCTGAATTTATGACGCTGACATCCGGCTCGGGCCTCATGTATCATAACTTTGACCGTTACGCCCCGCGCGCAAAAACCGGCATTGGCAAACGCCAAAAAGGTGTTTTGATTGCCAAAGAAACCGGTAAGGCGCTGGCCTTTGCGCTGTTCAATCTTCAGGATCGCGGCAAAATGTTTATCGGCCATGCAACCGAAGTTTACGAAGGCATGATTGTCGGCATTAATGCCCGCGAAAACGATCTGGTTGTGAACGTCCTTAAGGGCAAACAGCTGACTAATGTGCGCGCCTCCGGCACGGACGAAGCGGTAACCTTGACGACGCCTCAGATCATGACTCTCGAGAGCGCGCTCGAATTTATCAATGATGATGAGCTGGTCGAAGTCACGCCGGAGAGCATTCGCATCCGCAAAAAGCACCTGTCCGAAACCGACCGTAAAAAATGGTCGCGCAAACAGGAAGCGCTGGATGCAGAGACTGAGGCCCGCGGTTAAGACGCGGAACAAGATTTAAAGAAAAAGCCCCG
>CALLXE010000013.1 GCA_938015875.1 uncultured Robiginitomaculum sp.
GGCAGTTTCACATTCATGCTGGCTTGCAGGGCCTGTATCGCGCTGCGGATCCGCGTTTTGACTGTGCCCAGCGGCAATCCGGTTTCTTCGGAAATTTCTTTGTGGGTTTTAAATTCCATAAACGCCATTCTAAGCGCGCCGCGCTGGGCATCGGTCAGGCGGGACATGTGTTCGCGCAGGACTTCGCTGTCTTCCATCGCCATGAAATTTGCCTCTGCGGACGGGACTTCGTCGTCAGCGATAGCTTTCATTAATTCCGGATCACGCACATCCATGCGCCCGTGTTTACGTTGATGGTCAATCCACCGGTTGCGGGTCATACGGTAGACCCAAGTGGCGAAGCTGGCTTTGGCCGGATCAAAGAGCTGCGCCCGGGTCCAACATTTGATCATAACGTCCTGAACAATATCTTCGGCCGTGCCATTACCCACGCCCCGCGCCATCAACCAGCCTTTGAGCTTTGGCGCATAAATCGCAAATAAATCCGTCAAAGCTTTTTGATTTTGCTCAGCAGCAATCGCCTGCATCCAAATCGCATCACGCTTTGCGGCGCTTATGGACTTTTCAGATGGTCCTGTAGCCCGTAATGTGGTTGTGGATGGTGGCAAGACGGCCCCTAAGTTTAGACTGCCTCTAAACTATATGTGAGCCCTGCCCGCTTGTCATGACTATTATGCATTATCTGAATATGTGCCAAAAGCGTAATGCAGCCCCGAATATCAGGGCGTGTAAATGGTGTATGTGACCGTTGCGCCCAATTCGCCTTGTCCCATGGACAGGTCATAATTATTCAGGGCGGCTGTGACGCCGCCGGACGCTCTGATACGATAGCGCGATTGGAAGGACACTGCCTGTTGCAGCAGGCTGCCGCGCGTGGCGGCCGTTCGGCGTCCGCCGTCAAACACTTTTGTAAAGCCCGCACTCATATCGCCAAGGTCGTTGACCGCGCCGATAATACCGCTGCCGCCATTAGAAGGGTTTTGCGCGCGCTGCCCCCACTGCCAAGGCGTCCCGTTGCCCCCGGTCGGGCGGACGCGAAGGCCATACCCGATATTGGCATACCCTAATGTCGAAAAACCGCCCGTATTCACCAGGTCAGTCGCTTGAGCATAGATATCAAAAGCGCTGTTAGAGACGACTAAGAACTGCGACGCCCGATTACCGGTATCGACCTGCACATCCGTATCATTATCCATGCCAAAGGCTGTATAACTGTCATTGGCATCCAGAGTTTGATGCGGTCCGACTGAATTAAACGCGCCGCCGCTTGTCGGATCAATAATTTCAAACTCATAACCGGACCCGGTGCCGTTTTCGGACGGGTTAAACTGACCGGAATTAAAGTTAATCGTAACGCCGTCCGCCCCGATAATATCATTGGCCGCTGTGCCGCTTGGAACATTATCCAAAATATTAAAGTCATAGGCGACGGGCGCTTGTCCGCTATTGTTGGAAAAATCGCTTCCGCCAATAACAATGACAATAGAGGCAGCGCGAAAGAACGGTTTATCCGCGGCCGACGCATTTGCGACCTGATACGCGCCCGGGACCATAGGCAGCGTCAAAGCCGTAACTGCGATTGACCGTAAGTATGTTCGTCCCGATGTCGCCCACACAGACCCGAGGTAAAGTGATCTACCCATGTTCATTTCCCATAATGAACGGTCTTTATAAACGTTGGCGGTGAAGGCAATGATTACAGACAGGCTTAACAGCCGGTAAAAATTACGGGTGAAATCAGAACAACCGCATAACACCCTGCGTCAAACCGGTATTTATTCAAACTTGCATTACGACGCAGGATTTCTTATATTTCCGTTATGACAGAAATAACTAAAACCATAGAAACCATGCCGGATGCGATCAAACGCTTTGTGTTGCACTGGGGGGATATGGGCGGGCAATGGGGCGTTAACCGCAGCGTCGCGCAGATACATGCCCTGCTTTATATCTCTGAGCAGCCCTTAACCGCAGAGCAAATCTGCGATGTTTTGGGCATTGCGCGGTCTAACGTGTCCAATTCCCTCAAAGAATTACTTGGCTGGAAAATTATCCGGCGGCAGCCTGTCGCCGGGGACCGCCGTGATCATTATGTGGCAGAGATTGATGTTTGGGAAATCGCCAAACACATTGCCGGCGTGCGAAAGCAGCGCGAGCTTGATCCGGCGCTGGAGACTTTGGACTTCTGCCTTGCAGCGGCGAAAGACGACATAAACGTCAGCGAGACACAGCGCGAGCGCCTGCAGGCCATGCACAAATTCACCACCGATGTCAGCGGGTTTCACGACCAAATGCTCCGCGTCCCGACGCCGACCTTGCTGCGTTTAATCAAGATGGGCGACAAAATCGTCGGCCTTCTGAATATGGGACGAAAACCCAAAGCCTAAATCGGGAGAAAAGGATATTCCCATGCGCTACCTTCTTAAAGACGATCATCAGGATTTACGAGCGCGCCGCGATATATCTGAAATCGGCGAACGGCGCTTTGAAGGCTGTCTCAGCAAGGCAGAATGGGACGCACTTCCCCGTGCAGTGCAAATTCGGTTTTCCCGCAAAATCGCCCCGGGCGAGGCCTGCGTCTATCGTGGCCAAATAGAACGTACAGACATGAGCTTTCCCGGGCGAATTCTTGCGCAAGTCCTGCGCATCATCGGCGCCCCATTACCCTTAGACCCCGGCAATTCCGGCGCGGCGGCAGTGGTCAGCATTACCGATGACGCGGCCGGAAACGGACAGTTTTGGGTACGCCAATACGGCCGCCCCAAAGGCTTTCCGCAAGTTCTGCACAGCACTAAACGCTTTGCAGGCCCGACCGGGCTTGAAGAATATATCGGCGCCGGCATTGGCTTGACCTTACGACTGCGTGAAGAGAACGGTGCGCTTTGGTTTGACAGTGACCGGTATTATCTGGGCGGCATGAAACGCCGGATATATATCCCCAAAGCCTTCTGCCCCGGCGCCCTGCGCGTTGGGCATGAAGATTTGGGCAGCGGCAGGTTTCTGTTTACCCTCAGCCTGCACCACAAACTGTTTGGCCGGCTGCTGCATCAAACCATCATTTTTAAAGACCCGGAGATTACCCGATGAAAATCCTGATAATAGGCGGCTATGGCGTATTCGGCGGACGGCTGGCTGAGCTGATCGCGGATATGGGTATTGAGGTTCTGATCTGTGGCCGATCCGAGCCCAAAGCCGTCGCACTCTGTGATCGCCTGACCGGTAAAGCGCGGTTTACACCGGTCAAGCTGGACCGCGTGAATATTTCCGGTGCACTGCGAACGCACACCCCGGATTTGGTCATTGATGCCTCCGGTCCGTTTCAAAGCTATGGCGACAACCCTTACAGCGTTATTCGCGCCTGCCTCGACGCGCGGATTGATTATATGGACTTTGCCGACGCCGCTGATTTTGCTCTGGGGGTCAGCCGTTTCGATGCGGAAGCCAAGGAACGCGGCGTGACAATTTTGTCCGGCGTCAGCAGTTTTCCGGTCTTAACCGCCGCCGTCTTGCGGCAATTTCAAAAAACCATGACCGTACACAGCCTGACCGGCGGAATTGCGCCGTCCCCTTATGCCGGTATCGGGCTGAACGTAATGCGGGCCGTTGTCTCTTATGCCGGCGGTGACGTAAAACTGACACGCGGCGGCGGCGCGCAGACAGCAAAGGGCCTTGCAGAGAGCTTACGTTACACCGTGGCCGTACCCGGCAGGCTACCGCTGAAAAACTTGCATTACAGCCTTGTTGATGTACCGGATCTGCAAATCTTGCCCGCGCAAAATCCCGATCTGCAAGACATATGGATGGGCGCAGGGCCTGTGCCGGAATTTCTGCACAGGGTATTAAACCTGCTCGCGAAAACCCGCGCCGCCTTGCGTTTGCCAAGTTTTGAAATTTTTTCTCCGTTTTTCTTTTGGGTACTCAATAAGATGAAGTTTGGCGAGCATCGCGGCGGCATGTTCGTAATGGCCAAGGGCGTTGATGATCACGGCAAGCCGGCCAAGGCATCTTGGCACTTACTCGCCGAGGGTGATGACGGGCCGTATATTCCGTCTATGGCCATTGAGGCACTGGTCCGTAAACGCGCCGTCGGCATAAAACCGCCCCCCGGAGCTCGCATCGCGAGCAAAGAATTAGAAATCAGCGATTACATGGCCTTGTTTGAAGATCGTGAAATCTACGCCGGTTTTCGCAATGATACGCCGGCTGCGGTCCCCATTTTTGAAACTGTGGCCGGGCAGGCTTTTGACGACCTCCCGGCGAGCCTGCAACTGTTTCACAGCCAAACCGGCCCTCACAATTGGCGCGGCGAAGCTAAGGCGGTCGCGGCCAATACTCTGCTCGGAAAATTAATCGCCAAGATTGTCGGCCTTAATTTAAAATCGGGAGATTGGCCGCTGGATGTCCGCGTGACCCCGGATCATGAAGGGGAAATTTGGGAACGCAGCTTTGGCCCGCATAGGTTTAAAAGCCGGTTTACCGCAGGCACAGGAAAAAATGAGCGCCTGATGGTTGAAAAATTTGGGCCGGCGAAGATCGGTCTGGCCTTAGTTATTGAAGACGGCCGGCTGCGACTTATTCCGCGCCGTGTCACACTTTTTGGCGTGCCCCTTCCCGGCTTCATGCTGCCGAAAGAAGACAGTTACGAATTTGAAGAAAACGGCCGGTTTCATTTTAACGTCAGTGTAAAAATCCCGCTTGCGGGGCGTATTGCGCACTATCAGGGCTGGCTGGAGCGGGTGTGATAAAGCGCGAGCAGACACGCTGTGAAAATTAATATCACAGCACGCCTCTTGCGCGAACGCCGAATTGAGCGTAAATAAGGACTATCGATTACGGCCGGACAACCAGGCTAACTACTGCGCCTTCCAAAAGCGCAGGGACTGTGAGTTTTTTCTTCCCAAGTCGACTTCCCGCTGCTCGGCATTCTTTGAGCAGCATAATATGACGTGAAAGGAAATTCCCATGTCAATGCAAAACGGTACTGTAAAGTTCTTCAACACCACTAAAGGCTTCGGCTTTATTTCCCCTGATGATGGCGGCGACGATGCATTTGTGCATATTTCTGCAGTTCAGCGCTCCGGTCTTCAAGGCCTGAACGAAGGCGACAAAGTCACTTATGACACAGCCGTCGACAAGCGCTCAGGTAAAAGCGCGGTTGAGAACATCTCAATGGCTGACTAAGCCAATCGACATTAAATACGAAAAGGCCCTGTCGATGACAGGGCCTTTTTTATGCTTTGACGATAACTGAAACGGTCTATCCGTTGGGCGTCACGATAACGACATCATCAACGCCTTCCGGCACTTTGACAGCATCGAGCGGAACATCATCACCGCAAATGTCGGTAACTTCGCGGTCTTCGCTGTTGACGTAGTAAACCTCTTCTTCTTTGACCAAGGTCTTATACGGCGTTTTAACGCCGGGTCCCTGCGTGGTCACTTCGCGCACTTCGCCGGTTTCCGGGTCGGTAATATATTCAGGCGCGCTCTCGACCGTATTAATCGTGAAACCCTCTTTATATTCAGCAGGCACGACAACTTTGGTGAGCTCTGATTTAAACGAGCATGTGCGAACAGGGACGGGCTTGACCACAACGATTTCTTTAACAGGCACAGGCTCTTGCACAGTTACGCACGCAGACAAAGTCAATGCGGCCGCACCGATAACGAGAATAATTTTTGACATAACAGCTCCTAAACGGGTTTATCCTGACCTAACGGGAATTATACATCCTGCATAGACCTATTGTGCGGCGGATTTAAGTCAAAAGCTGCCATTTTTTGGCCGAAAGAACACACCTGTGAGGCGAGCCGCCTTGCCAATGCCCGAGGACTATTGATTGCTTGGGTAAGCTACGCCTTCACCGCCGCGGAATTTTTTATAAACGGTGCGGTTTAGATCCAGCAGACGCATCGCTTCGTCAAACATTTTTTTAACGCGCGGCATGTCCGGATCATTACACCCCCAATAGACATCAACGGTTTTATTAAACGCCTCTTCCGTTAACTCAAACTGCGAGCTTGGCATATCACTGACCGGGCGGCATGTATAATCTGTACGCAGCGTGCTGAATTCCGGTGCCTTAATGAGCCGGCGCAGTTTTTCGAAACTGCCTCGCTCCAACTCACCGGCATAAGGCCTTTCACGATGAACATGAGCCACCGGATAAACGTAATACCGATCATCCGGCGTTACAATCATCTCGTAAGCAGGGCAAATGCCGAAACACGCGCCCTGCTCAAACCGTATATGTGTGCGCTCGTCGTCCGCAATGGTGCGCGCATCCGTTTTGACCATATCATAATCACTGCCGGACTGCTTCATGACTCCGTCTCGGTTATCAATCGTCTCGCAGCCTGTCATCAGGACGCCCGCAAGAGCCAATGCGGTCAGCGTGCGCATTTAGCAGCAGCTTTCCCGCTGGCTGGGATCGGACGTTATTTTGGCAACGCCGGACTTTGTTTCCTGCGGATCACGGCGGCGAACGGCGCAACCTGTTTCAAAATCAATCTGCTCAGTCACTTCAATCGCCGGTTCGATAAAATAGAAAAGATCAGAATAAGGTTCTCTTTTCAATAGGTTGAACGTCTTTCCGCACACGGCGCTGCGCTCACCGCGCATGAATGTGTGACCGTCATCATCCTGAATTTGGCGGAATGGGCCTTTATAAATCACCGCTTGGTTCTTTTCATAACACGGGCCGTGTTTGCCTTTATAAGCGAGATAAGTGGCCGAACGGTACTCAATCCCCTCAACGATTTGCCACGGCTCATATTCAAACTTATCGACATGAATACCGTGAAAACCGGCTTTTTCCAGATCGGTGCAGAACTCATCTTCGCGCAGCGCGCCGGAAATACATCCGGACCAAAGACGGGCATCTTGTTTCAGGCTTTCAGGACTGTCCTCGTCTGATACGATGTCCGACACAGCAACCCTGCCGCCAACCTTCAGGACGCGGAACATCTCGGCGAACATCTGTTTCTTCTTTGAATCAGAAACCAAATTCAGCACGCAATTAGAGACAATGACATCCACAGAATTATCCGGAATCATTGTCATGTCTTTGCCGAGGCGCAGAATTTCTTCTTCCATGCGCTCCATACCGCCGGCGTCCGTGACAGGGTTAGCTGCAAGCCATGTGTTGAGCTGATCCAGATCAGTTTTCAAATCTTCGATATGGCCGCGTTTAAATTCAACATTGGCGTACCCTGTCGCCTCTGCAATGATCGGCGCATTACTGCGGGCAAGCTCGAGCATATCATCCGTCATATCAACGCCGATGACTTTACCTTTCGGGCCAACGATCTGAGACGCAATGAAGCAGATCTTACCCCCGCCGGAGCCCAAATCCAAAACGACATCACCTTCGCGAACGTAGCGGGACGGGTCGCCGCAACCATAATCACGCTCCAAAACCTCTTCAGGGATAATTTTCAGATATTGGGGATCATAATCAATCGGGCAGCAAAGCAGTTCTTCGCGTTCATTAGCGCCGGCGGCATAACGCTCCTGCACGTCGCCGCGAACATCTGCATTGGTCTCAATTTGTAATCCGTCCATGGGGATTCCTTCTCACGATTGGGTGTTTGGCACAGGCTATGACAGGTGCCGGGAAGTTTCAAGACAGCAGAAAACGTATGACGTAAATGTGACTGCGCCCGAAACAAATATTCCGGGCGCGGTAATACTTTGAAAGCTCAGAGCGCTTTAGGCTTTGAACGGGTCACGCATCAAGATAACGTCTTCACGCTCAGGCGATGTGGACACCATAGAGACAGGACAGCCAATCAGTTCTTCAACGCGGCGGACATATTTCACGGCCTCTGCCGGCAAGTCCGCCCAGCTGCGCGCGCCTTGCGTGCTGCCTGTCCATCCGGGCATGCTCTCATAAATGGGCGTAACATTGGCTTGGTTTGTCATACCGGACGGAAAACGGCGCATGATTTTATCGCCAAGTTTATAGCCAGTGCAAATCTTCAACTCCGCCAAACCGTCCAACACATCCAATTTTGTCAGGGCGATGCCGTCAATACCGCCGGTAATTACGGCCTGTTTGACCATAGTGGCATCAAACCAACCGCAGCGGCGTTGACGACCGGTGACCGTGCCAAATTCATGGCCCCGTTCACCGAGGCGCTGTCCGATGGCGTCTGTCAGCTCTGTCGGGAAAGGCCCTTCGCCGACGCGGGTCGTGTAAGCCTTAGTGATACCCAACACATAATTGAGCGCGCGCGGGCCCATGCCGGTCCCGGCAGCAGCCTGTCCGGCAATCGTATTCGAGCTGGTAACAAACGGGTACGTACCGTGGTCAATGTCAAGCATAGCGCCTTGGGCGCCTTCAAACAAAATCCGCTTATCAGCACGATTGGCATCATCAAGCGCCTGCCAGACGGGGCCGGCATATTTCAGGATTGTCGGCGCAATATCGAGCAATTTTTGCGTCAGTTCATCCGCATCCGCCGGCTCATGCCCCAGACCGGTGCGCAGCGCATTATGGTGATGCAGCAGGTTGGCAACGCGCTCGGGCAGATGTTCGGGGTCAGCCAGATCACAAACGCGGATAGCGCGGCGGGCAACCTTGTCTTCATAGGCCGGGCCAATACCGCGTTTCGTGGTACCGATTTTTACGCCGTCAGCGCGATTTTCACGAATAGCGTCAAGCTCTCCGTGGATTGGCAAGATAAGGGCAGCCGTTTCAGAGACCATCAGGTTTTCCGGCGTGATCTTGATGCCTTGGTCCTTAATGCGTTTCATCTCATCCATCAGCGCCCAAGGGTCAACCACGACGCCATTGCCGATGACAGACATTTTACCGCCGCGCACAATGCCGGAGGGCAGCAGGGACAATTTGTAAACCTTGCCGTCAATGACCAAAGTATGCCCGGCGTTATGTCCGCCCTGAAAGCGCGCGACTACGTCGGCGCGGCTGGACAGCCAATCAACGATTTTTCCTTTACCCTCGTCTCCCCATTGGGATCCGACAACAACAACATTCGCCATACGGCCTCACTCTCATCACATAAAAACAGGCGCAAAACGGATGGCCGCTTCGCGCCTTAAGAATCTCTCTCAGGCTTTTACAGGGTTTAACGGCTCTTGGCCCGTTTGGCGAATCTAAATCAGGGATTTCTGTGGGTTAAAGCGGCGCGCCAATATCTTCCTGTCTGCACTCATGCCCATCATACAAAAACGTCGCGACAGGAAAACGTCCTGACACGCCCGCTAAGCTCTGCGTCAGGTCTTACCGCCTAGTATTTATACGCAATCCGCAAGCCCACATTGTCGAGGCCTTCGTTTTCCGGGCCGCCGATTATACGGCCATTGGACAAATGCTCATAGGCCAGCTCTGTCGCCCAATTATCCGTCCAGTTATATCCGATCGCAAGGCCGGTCCGAAACAGCGCTTTGGAACCAAATTCGATCGTGTTGTCTTTGAGCTCTTTTCGACGGGCCACTTCCGCTGCGATTTCTGCCGGTGTTGACCCGGCTAAGTCTGCCTCGGCATCTGCAGGGTTTGCCACCCGCTCTTCGCCGTTGTGCCCCGAAAGACCAAAGGCAAATTCGCCGTACCAATAATCGGAAAAGCCCTTCTGCCACGCAAGACCTGCGCCGGCATGGGATGTATTCCCGGCCGTATTTCCGGAGATATATACATAAGGTTTAGGTGACCAAATCGCGTCAAAAATGTCGGGACTGTCGAACCGGTAATCCAACTCGATCGCTTCGCTTTTTTCTTTTTCTTTCGCACCGCCGATACCGGCGATTTCGACGTCGTGTTTGAAAACGCCAAGACGAATTTCACCCGCATTTGCGGCCGGCATTGCGGCCATGCCGGCAAGAGACAAAACTGTTGCGGCGATAGTTTTATTGATGACTTTGTTGATGACTTTGTTGATGACTTTGTTGATGACTTTGTATGACATAACCGGCCCCGTTATAATAATGAAAAAAAATGCCCTGCGACGTAAGGCTTTATGAAGACGTTCGAGCCGCAGAGCCGGAAATTTTATAGCCCTATTAAAGGCAAACAGTGTTAACAATCAACACCTGCGAAATAGCCTTAATTTCGGTCACAACATCAGGGGATATATCGCCGTCTACAGAAACCAAACAAACGGCTTCACCGCCCTGCTCCATACGGCCCATTGAGAATGTTGCGATATTGATATCGTTTTCACCCAGAAGCTTACCGAGCGCGCCGACAAAACCGGGCTTATCATTGTTACGAACATAAAGCATTTTATCAGCAAAGCCCGCATCCATCGGAACTCCAAACAGACGCACAATGCGCGGTTCGCCCCGGTAAATTGTACCGACGATGGCAAACACGCGCTTTTCCGTCACAACACTGATACGGATAAGCGAGTCAGCCCGCTCTGACGTATCAACATAGCTCTCTTTGACCTCAATACCGCGCTCGGCAGCTAGCCCGGGCGCAGACACGGCATTCACATCAGGCATTGTGCTTTGCAAAATTCCGGACAGGGCAGCCGCAGTCATTGGCTTGGTGTTAAGTTTGGTGACTTCGCCTTTGTAAGCAAATTCAGCGGATTTGATCGGATCGGTCAAAAGCTGCCCCATCATTGTGCCGAGCTTTGCTGCCAAATCGACAAACGGTTTCAAACGCGGCGCTTCCTCGGCGGATATAGACGGCGTGTTCAGTGCATTAGACACCGCGCCGGTCAAAAGATAATCGGCAATTTGTTCGGCCACTTGTACTGCGACGTTTTCCTGCGCTTCCAATGTAGACGCGCCCAAATGCGGCGTCGCGATAAAGTTCGGCGTACCGAACAAGGCGTTCTGTTTTGCCGGCTCAACAGCAAATACATCGAGGGCAGCCGCCCGAACATGACCGGCCTCAAGCGCGTCTTTCAGCGCGTCTTCATCAACCAAGCCGCCGCGGGCGCAATTGACGATAATTACGCCCTTTTTTGTAATCGCAAGCATCTCGCGACTGACAATACCGCGCGTCCCGTCGACCAGCGGCGTGTGCAAAGTAATCGCATCGGCCCGGCGAAACAGCTGATCAAGCTCAACTTTTTCAACGCCGAGTTTAACCGCGCGTTCTTGGGTCAAATACGGATCATAAGCGATGACCTTCATTTTGAGACCCAGTGCGCGCTCGGCCACAAGCGCGCCAATATTGCCGCAACCGATGAGGCCCAGCGTTTTATTAAAAAGCTCCACGCCTTTAAAATCAGACTTGGGCCATTCACCATCTTGCGTGCGGGCAGACGCTGCCGGGATTTGCCGGGCGGCGGCAAACAGCATGGCAATGGCGTGCTCTGCCGTAGTGATGGCGTTCCCGAACGGCGTGTTCATGACGACAATGCCGCGCTCTGTAGCAGAGGGAATATCGATATTGTCGACGCCGATACCGGCCCGTCCGATCACTTTCATGTTTTTGGCCGCTGCAATGATTTCAGCATCTGCTGTTGTTGATGACCGAATGGCAAGCCCGTCATAATCCGGGATAATTTTAATCAGCTCGTCCTTAGACAAGCCCGTAATGACATCAACATCGATGCCACGATTTTTAAAAACTTCCATAGCGGAAGATGACATTTTATCAGAGATCAGCACTTTTGGCATGACGCTCTCCTTTTAAAAAATAATTTAAGTCTTTGAAATAATGAAGATTTGACTAGGAGTCAGCAATAAGCTGTTCAAACGCCCAGTCCAGCCACGGCAACAAATCGCGAATATTATCCGCGTCAATTGCGCTGCCGGCCCATATCCGAAGTCCTGCCGGCGCGTCACGGTAAGACCCGAAATCAAGAGCGACGCCTTCATCCGAAAGCAGCTTAACAAACGACTTTGCAAAGGCAGCGGAGTCCGTAATTCGCGAATCATTAAAGACCATACAGACGCCGGTATTGGAGCGTTCGTTTTCATTCTTTGCCAGATTTTCAATCCAAGACGTTGCTTCAATCCAATCCCACAATATTTTGGCATTTGTATCTGCGCGGTCCCGAAGTCCTTGGGTTCCGCCGATAGATTGCGCCCATTTCAGCGCGAGGATGTAATCCTCTGTTGCGATCATGGACGGCGTATTGATCGTTGCTCCGGAGAAAATTCCCTCGATGAGCTTACCGCCTTTGGTCAGGCGAAAAATCTTAGGCAGCGGCCAAGGGGGCGTGTAAGTCTCAAGGCGCTCAACGGCCCGTGGCGACAAAATAATCATACCGTGCGCGGCCTCGCCGCCCATAACTTTTTGCCATGAGAACGTGGTCACATCCACTTTGTCCCATTCGATTTCCTGAGCAAAGGCAGCAGAGGTTGCATCACAAATCGTAATGCCCTTGCGGTCGGCCGGAATAAAGTCAGCGTTGGCAATTTTCACGCCTGATGTTGTGCCGTTCCATGTGAAGACCAGGTCACGGTCGCCGGTATAATCATTAAGCGGCGGCAAAACGCCGTAATCGCCCTTGAGAATACGCAGGTCTTTGAGCGGTAATTGCTGCTGCGCATCGGTAATCCAGCCGGCACCAAAGCTCTCCCAAGCCGCAACATCAACGCCGCGCGGGCCCAGCATTGACCACATGGCCATTTCCACCGCGCCTGTATCAGACGCCGGCACAATGCCGATGCGAAAATCATCCGGCACGCCCAATACTTCGCGGGTCAAATCAATCGCGAGCTTCAAGCGCGCCTTGCCGAGGGCAGAGCGGTGCGAGCGTCCGACGATTTCCAAATCTAAATCTTCAATTTTCCAACCGGGAAATTTCGCCGTTGGGCCGCTTGAAAAACACGGGTTAGCGGGCTTCACGCCCGGCCTCACGGGACCGAGGTCCGCTGGGGTGACTATTGTCATATCTATGCTCCACAGATGCCGTTTTTGTAGCATCTTAAAAAGTGCGCCTTGGTAGGAAGACGTTGCCTGATCGCTCTATCTTACGAGCCGCAAAAAATGTCAAGGCGTTAACACTCGGAGGGTACAATATTAACGCTCCGTTAGGCATGATTGTCATAGTCTCCGAGCCTGTATTATCGGAGATTTCTACATGACAGCTTTACGCACCGTTTTAAGTCTATCCGCAGCCTTCTGCGCAGCGGGTCTTTTAAGCGCCTGCATTACCGTTGAGCCTCAATCGACAACCGGCAAAGCAGCGGTGAAGACAGCAAGCTTGGTCAAGAAAATTACGCCGGCGAAAAAACCGACAATGATCATCCCGGCGTCACAGCGCAGCTATGCGTCTGAAGAAGAGCGCGCCCTGGCCTGCGCCAAGGCCGGAAACAATAAAACCCGTCTTGTCGTCATTGATGAGAGCGGCAATTCCCAGAGCGTCGTCTCTGACGTCTCTATCGATTGCAGCGCATATTCAGCGCCGGCTACGATCACCCGCAGCATTGACCGCGCCCCGGTTTATCACGCGCCCGCCCAGGCGTATATCACGACAGCGAACACGCAGGTTGAGCCTCAGCCCATGCTTGCAGGACCACGAACTATCCGCGTGGCCGTTGATGGCGGCCCCGAGCGGGTTTACGCGATTGATGACAGCACAGGCACGGCACGGCCGGTAACGTCTGCCCGGGATTACCGACAGGATGCGCCGCGCACTTATGAAGCCTCCGATCGCGCGCCGAGCTATGACAATGCGCCGACATATCGCGTGCGCCGTGGCGATACCATGTATTCAATTGCCCGTCGTCATTGCGTCTCTCTCGACGCCCTCAGCAGCAGCAGCGGCGTCTACGCGCCCTACACTATTGACCCCGGTCAGACTCTGCGCCTGCCCCGAGGCGCTTGCTGATCGCAGCAAGACGCGTCTTTTACAGCATAAGTGCAGGACAGCGGAG
Source organism: uncultured Robiginitomaculum sp. (assembly GCA_938015875.1). Taxonomy (GTDB): domain Bacteria; phylum Pseudomonadota; class Alphaproteobacteria; order Caulobacterales; family Maricaulaceae; genus Robiginitomaculum. Next base: position 13,805 of record CALLXE010000013.1, read on the forward strand.
ATGACTCTGTAAATTTGGTGCTTGTCCTGAAACACCGGGGTTATTGCGGCACTTTAAAAGCCTGCGCACTCAAGAGACCTTAGGCTATTTTGACAAGCGTCCGATAAAGCGGTTCGTAAATTTTGCCAAAACCGGGGGATTCACCTGATTTACGCCCGAAAGGGGCTGTGCCAATGTCCGGACGGGGCATACTGACATCTATCGCGAAATATAATCGCCCCGTACATTTAAATAAGGGGCACAATTATGCGAATTTTAAGTTTGATATTTTCAGCGGCAACCGTCATTTCATTAGGACTGACGGCCGCGCACATTACAACAGCTGCAGCAACGGCGCAGTCCTATTCAAACCAAAGCGTAAACGGTGAAAACGTTAAAGCCGCTTATTTTAACGGCGGCCGTTTTGAGCAAACGTCACCAAAGGTCTGGAAAGAATACGCAAACAGCGGCGGGCCGAGATTTACGTTTCGGGAAACACATCGGGATGCGTGGTCCGTCTATTTGCGCGATGACAGCCGTAACGGCGATCTGCAAATTGACGTTCACCGCAAAATGATTTCCGCCGGATGGAACGGCGGCGCGCGCAGCGATCTTTATCCCGTAACGCGGTTTAAGGCCGGAAGTTCAGCGCCGCAAATCCGCCCGCTCAACCGTGGCAATTCATCATCATCAGGCGGTAAAGTGACACTTTACCAACATTGTGACTATACCGGTTACCGCGTATCGCTTCCGGTCGGATCTTTCAGCCTTTCAAGTTTGGAAGCCAAGGGCATGCAAAATGACGATGTTTCGTCCATTAAAGTCACGCCCGGCTACAAAGTTGTGATTTATCAGGATGCCGGCTACCGTGGCGCGCGGCGAACATTGGAAGGCAACACATCCTGCCTGACGACCTATGGCATGAATGATGAGATTTCTTCCGTTAAGGTCATGTCACGGTCTTCATCAGGAACATCGAACCCGCGCCCGACATCTACGCCGAGACCCACACCGCCTCCACGGCCTGCCGCCAATACTGAACAAACCTGTTATAATCTGATTCAAGGCAAAGTCGCTTGGAACCGAAGCGGCAGCAAAAGCTGGAGCTCCGGCAATGTCAAAGATTTATGTTCGGGAACCCGCAACCCGGCGGCGACGCGGGACTGTTTTACGCGCGGGATCAATATGGGCAAAGGATGGGCCGCAGCCACGGCGAGCTGTAAAAGCAATACCAACAGCTTTCGCGGCTCCTATTCACCCCCGTCAAACTCCGGCTCAAATGCGCCGATAAATAAATCCGGTAATTTAGCCTGCGTCTGTACAGGCTCCGGCTGTGGCAATGGTGCAATCGGCGGCAATTATGGCGACGTATTCACCAAAGTTTCCTCAAGCTATGCCAAAGCCAAATTTACGCCGCATTCAAGCACAGGCTGGACCTGCGCTGTCCCGTCCAAAACATCCGGCAGCGGCGGCCCCCTCGCCTGTTATTGTAAAGGCTATTGCGGAAATGGCGGTATTGGCGCGGATCCGAAAACCCTGCGTCTCGGCATTTCTCAAAGCAGCCTGACTGACTATTATGGCGGCGGCAAAAAGGGCAATCGCACAGGCTGGGTTTGCGGCAATTATCGCGGCGATAATTAGCCCTAACATTTGAACGCTTGCGGGGCCCAGAAACGCACCGGCGCCCCGCACAAACGCAATGCAACAGACACAAAAAAGGCCCCGCATGCGGGGCCTTTTTATTATTCATACCAAAAGAAGTTTAGCCGGTTTTCTTCTCGCGAGCCGCTTTAGCTTCTTCGGCAAAATCAACGACCACGCCGCCGACAGCAGAGTATTGCTCAAGTTTCGCGGCTTGTTGCGCATTGATCGCCTTAACGGAACGAAGCTCAGCCTGAGCGTCGATCAAGCGGCGATTTAGGTCATCAAAGTTTTGACGGGCCTGAACGAGGGCGTCACGATTTTGACTGAGCTCACGGGCCTGATCATCCAGGTCTTTCTCTAACCGGCGACGGCGTTTTGTTTCTTCACCGACCATAGATTTCAGATCAATCAGTTCGCGGTCTGTACGGCGCGAGACTTCTTCTTTAATGCGAAGCTGCACTTTGAAATCTTCAAGGCCGGATTGCAGGCCAAAAATTTCATTGTCGCGATATTTTATATTCTCATCAAAGCTGCGCTCTTTGACCTTCAGGTCATGCTCAACAGCTTCAAGGCGGGATGTCTTTTCAATATTGGCATCGCGCAGCGCTGAGTATTCAAGACGCAGGGATTTCAAGTCGAGCAACGCTTCTTCGCGCTCATTGGCATTACGTTTGCCGGAGGCTTGAAGCTCCTCGACCCGTTTTTCAAGCTCAAGGTTTTTGCGCGATGTCGTCGACATATCCGCAACGATACGGCTGTGCTTTTCAGCCATGATCGCGGCGTTGTCGCGCTCTGTATCCAGCTTGTCTTTTAAATCATCATTTTGAACCATCAGGTCACGAACTTCGCGGGCTTTGGCATCGATAGACTGGCGCAGACCACGGATAGTCTCCGTCAGCGTCAAAGCGTCTTGGCGATATTGCTCATTGGCTTTTTGCGCCTCGAGGTACTTCCCCTCAATCGCCGTAACGCGAGCTTCTGTCTCGGAAGACAGGGCTTTTTCGCGGGTGACTTCACTGCGCAGCTCAGAGATTTTAGACGACAGCTTCGCATTTTCAGGCTCAAGCCGCTCAAGCGTGGACAGGTTCACCTCTGAAGCGCTGAGAAACTTGCCGATTTCATCAATCCGGTCCGTTGCCAATGAGAACATACGCTGCGATTTGGATAACTCCTGCTCCATTTGCGCCAAATCAGCCCGTGCGCGATTAAGCTCATTGAGCTTTGCAGACGCGATCTCCGGCATATTGTTCATGACGCCCGTCAATTCGTCATGATCTTCAAGCTTCGGCGCAGGTCGCGAAATATCAGCGGCAGAAGATTTGATGTCTTTATCTTTGGTCAATGCGGGCGCGCGGCGCTCAAACGTTATTGATTGCGGCATCGCGTCTTCATCGTCCCGTCCGATTAACCGATCTAAGAAACCTTTTTTAGCCATTTTATCTCTCCCAAGCCCGCCCCTGTCATCGTTGCAGGGGCCCGAATCATTGTTGTACGCTGACAGCAAATCTATCCACAGGCAAGTATGGTTAACAGCTTTTAATGAAAAAAGTTCAATTAAATCAATGACTTTGTTAACGCCTCATTAACCTTTGACGGGCGTATTGATGAAATCAGCCAGTTGTTCCGTCAACAGATCGACAAGTGTGCTGTCGTCCCCCTCGGCCATAATACGGATCAAAGGCTCTGTCCCGGATGCGCGCACTAAAATGCGTCCGCCCTCGCCCATCTGCGTATCGGCCTTGGCAATTGCGGCCATGAAACCTGCATTTTCCATCGGGCTTTTGCCGGCATAACGTACATTTACCAGCTTTTGCGGCACGGGCGTAAACACGCGAAGCGCCTCGCTCGCCGGCGTGTTCATCGCTGCGATTTGAGCCAAGACAGCAATTGCGGCCAGCGTGCCGTCGCCGGTTGGGCCGTAATCCGTCAGCAATAAGTGACCGGACTGTTCCCCGCCAATATTAAAGCCGGCCTCACGCATCCGGGCGGCGACATGTTTATCGCCGACGGGCGTTCGGTCGAGCGTCAGGCCCTGCCCGCTTAAAAACCGTTCCAATCCTAAATTCGACATGACCGTCGCGACAATGCCTGCGCCTTTCAGCGTCCCGTCAGCATGAGCAGCCCGCGCCATGAAGCCCAGAAGCTGATCGCCATCGACCGCACGGCCTTGCTCGTCGACCATAATCAGCCGATCCGCATCACCGTCAAGCGCCACGCCGATATCTGCGCCGGACTTAACAACGGCCTGGCTCAGCACTTGCGTATGCGTGGAGCCGCAGTCCCGATTAATGTTGCGCCCGTCCGGAGTATTCCCGATGACCGTCAAGGATGTTGCACCAAGCGCCCGCAGCGCCGCCGGCGCGGTTTCAAACGCAGCGCCATTCGCGCAATCCAGCACGATTTTCAGACCTGATAAATCGGCAGCCTTAAAACCGGCGGTCAGAGCGGCAACATAAGCACCGCCGGCATCATCACGGGATAATATGCTGCCGGGCTTAATATCGCTATGCGGCGCGTCCAAGCCCTCTTCAATGGCAATTTCTTCGTCGCGGGACAGTTTCGTTCCGCCGGACTTGAAGAACTTAATCCCGTTATCGTGCCACGGATTGTGCGACGCTGTAATCATCACGCCGAAATCCGCCCCGACATGATCAATGCTCATGGCAAGGGCCGGCGTCGGCACGACCCCGATGTGAGTCACGTCAATGCCTGCGCTGATAAGGCCTTCCGTCAGCGCGTCTTGTATTTCAGGACCTGACAGGCGGGTATCGCGACCGATAACGCACCGGCGGGCTTTTGACGTGCTGCGCATATGCCGCCCGGCAGACGCCGCAATGGCGCGCAATATATCTGCTGTCAGCGCGCCCTCGCCTGCTTTCCCGCGAATACCGTCTGTTCCGAATTTGGCCTTTGCCATGAAATAGTCCTGCCTTTGTCGCATTTAACCCTTTGCAACAGGATAATCCGGGCAGGTGAAAATGGCGTTAAACGATACACATTGTGATTTACGTGATCTTTACACCGATTTGCCAGAATTCTACCACACGGCAATCGGTTTATTCGCCTAAAGGGGGAATATCATTTGTGACCTTAGCCTTATCGGGACTTTTATATGTGCGGAATTATCGGAATTGTCGGCAACAGGCCTGTTGCGCCCCGTCTTGTCGATGGGCTGAAACGATTGGAATATCGCGGATATGACAGCGCCGGCATCGCCGTCATTGAAGGCGGTGATTTAAAACGCAGTCGCGCCAAAGGCAAAATCGTCGAGCTTGAGGCAGAGCTGTCCCGCGCGCCGATTGATGGTTTGATCGGAATCGCCCATACGCGCTGGGCGACCCACGGCAAACCGACGGTTGCTAACGCGCATCCGCATATTTCCGGCCGGGTTGCAGTTGTCCATAACGGCATTATCGAAAATTACGAGACTTTGCGGGCAAGCTTTGACGGCGCGCGCAATTTTGAAAGCGACACCGATACCGAAGTTGTTGCGCATATTATGGATGCCGCCCTGTCCGCCGGCATGACGCCCAAAGACGCGTTCGCCCATACCTTAAAGCAGCTGCACGGCGCGTTTGCTCTTGGAGTTATTGTCGGGGATAACGCCGGTCACATTTATGCAGCTCGGCGCGGCTCCCCTTTAGCGATTGGCCTTGGGGACGGCGAGAATTATATCGGCTCTGACGCCATCGCTCTGGCGGCCCTGTCATCGGATATGGTTTATTTGGAAGAAGGCGACAGCGCGATTATCACCGCGAACTCCGTTGAAATTTTTGATGAGAACGGCACAGCCGTATCCCGGGACACGACCCGTATTGATGATGCCGCGATTGCTACAGATAAAGGTCCGTTTGCCCATTACATGCTCAAAGAAGTACACGAGCAAGTCCGCACAACCGGTCAAACGCTTTCTAATTATGCCGACGGCGAGAGCGTTAAAGCGCCGGAAGGTCTGGACTTTACCGCCTTTGATCGGCTGACATTAATTGCCTGCGGCACCGCCTCTTACGCCGGCCATGTGGCGAAGTATTGGTTTGAGCAAATCGCGCAAATGCCGTGCGAAATCGACATTGCATCCGAATTTCGGTATCGCAGCCCGGTCTTGTCCCCGCGCGGATTGGCGATGGTAATCTCTCAATCCGGAGAAACTGCCGACACTTTGGCCGCCCTGCGCTACTGCAAAGAAAAAGGCCAAACGACCATCGCTTTGGTCAACGTCATGACGTCCACCATGGCGCGCGAGGCCGATATTGCCATCCCCATCGACGCCGGACCGGAAATAGGCGTGGCGTCCACCAAAGCGTTTACATCGCAGCTTATGGCGCTCTACGCTCTGTCGGTTTTAGCCGGTAAGCAGCGCGGCGGCATTGACGTCGCTGCTGAGGCTGATTTGATGAAGGCCGCAGCCGCTGTGCCGGCCTTAGTCGGGAAATCCTTGCTTTTGGACGCGCAAATCAAGACCCTCGCCGCTGATTTGGCCGGCAATCGCAGCGCGTTCTATCTGGGACGCGGGCCGCATTTTCCGCTCGCTCTTGAAGGGGCGTTAAAGCTGAAGGAAATCAGCTATATCCACGCGGAAGGATATGCCGCGGGCGAGCTGAAACACGGTCCGATTGCCCTCATCGAAGACGGAACACCGGTAATTGTCATTGCTCCCTTTGACGAGCTTTTTGAAAAAACCGTGTCTAACATGCAGGAAGTCCTGTCCCGCGGCGCGAAAGTCACCTTGATTACGGATGCAAAGGGCGCAAAACTCGCTGGACATATGGCCCACGCGGTTTTGACCGTGCCTGACATGCCGCAAACCGTTGCGCCGATTGTCCTGTCTGTCCCCGTACAGCTTTTGGCCTATCACACCGCCCTGGCCCTTGGCACTGATGTTGATCAGCCCCGCAATCTCGCTAAATCCGTTACCGTAGAATAGAGCCCGATATGACTATAAAACCCGTCCGCAAAGCCGTTCTGCCCGTCGCCGGATTTGGCACGCGCGTCCTGCCGGCTACGAAATCCGTCCCCAAAGAAATGCTGACTGTGGTAGATCGGCCCGCCCTGCAATATGTGGTGGACGAGGCGATGGCTGCCGGCATTACCCATATCGTCTTTGTGACGGGCCGCAATAAAGGCGCGATCGAGGATTATTTTGACCGCGCGTTTGAGCTTGAAGTCACGCTGGACGCAAAACGCAAAACCGCCATTTTAGACGAACTGATGCAAACGGTTCCCAAAGCGGGCTCCGTCAGCTTCGTGCGCCAACAATCACCTTTGGGATTGGGCCATGCCATATGGTGCGCCCGTGATATTATCGGTGACGAGCCCTTTGCCATACTGCTGCCGGATGTTCTGATTAAATCCGAGCAAAGCTGCCTTGCGCAAATGATGGAAGCTTACAACCGCGTCGGCGGCAATATTATTGCTGTGGACGCCGTGCCGGATGAACGCATTTCAAGTTACGGCGTCATTGCCCCGGACAAAACAGCCGCAAAGGACGGCCCCCTGACGAAAATGACGGGTATGGTTGAAAAACCGGAGTTGAAAGACGCGCCCTCGAATTTAAAAATCACAGGTCGCTATATTCTTCAACCGGAAATTATGGCCTTGCTTCGCGATCAGGAAGCCGGCGCCGGCGGAGAGATCCAACTCACCGACGCTATGGCACGCATGATGAGCAGCCAGAGCTTTCACGGTTTTGAATATGCCGGACAGGATTACGATTGCGGCTCAAAGGAAGGCTATTTCGAAGCCGTTGCGGCCTATGCCATTGATCACCCGCAAATCGGGCCTGCTGCGCGCAAAATTATGCAGGATTTGCTTAAAAACTAATCGAGCACTTTTACGCGGATACTTTGCAGGTCCATCGTACGTTTTTTTCCGTCCCAATCGGGCCACATGCCGACATAATCCGACGCCGGTTCGCCGCGCGGCGGATTGGTTTTGAAAATGACGACATAGTCCTGATATTGGCCGGTAAGACCGAAAAACTCTTCTTCGCTGTCGCCTCTGCCTGCCGTAAAATATTGCATGGCAAATTCATCGCTTGGGTTTTCCGCACCGGCTTTGGCCCGCACAGTGACTTCCAGCGTTTTTCCGCCAAAGGCTGCCTCGTAATTGGGGCCGAGCGTGACGAAGACGCCGGCAGAAGGCGGCGCGTTTTCCTTGGATTGGTGGGCAGACAAAACCGCATGGCTGACCACGCCATCGCTGTTAACCGCATAACGCACCATCGTCCCGGGCGCATTAACCAGTCGGCGCAAATCATCGCCTTGCGCAATGTAGCCTTGCGCAATGATTTCCTCAGGCGTCAGTTCAGGTGTTTTAAGCGGCCCGCCTGCATATAATGCAGCCGCGATAATTGCCCCAATCAGAAGCACAATAAAGGGATAGAAAAATCGATCAGACATAATGCACGGTATGAAGAGCGTGGCCGGTTAAATCAAGAATAATACGGCCCGTTCATCCGTGCGATCAATAAGCGCCGAAGACAGGGTTTCAACCAGTTCGCCGGAGAAACGCTCAGAGGCAGCCTCTTTCCACGCTTTTTGCACAGTCAGGATGATGTCGCCGCGCTGTTGTTTTGAGGCTTTTCGCAGTCGTCCGTCCGTCATGGTTTTGCGCAGCAGCAAAGGCAGGTTCGATGCCTTCATCTTCCCCTCCAACGCTTTACGCCCGAAAACGATGCCGCCAAGGCCCGCTGCGCCGCCCAGGGCCAAACCGATAGGATTGGTTAAAAGCGGCAGCAGCAGATTGGCTTTCGCCAGTATCACGCCAATAACAATGGCAGAAACCGTTGTCCCGGCAATGGCCGTGTCCTGCTCCATATTGGCCAGCTTTGGCATGGACATGCTCAGTCCTTCCAAATGGCGGCTGACATGGGCGCTGTCATCAAGTGACAGAACCATAGCCGGCAGGCCGTGATTACGGCAAAGCGGATCGGTATCTTTTTCAATGTCCCGCTGAAGCGCTGCGAACCACTCCTCAATGACGGGGCGAAGCTCATCGCGAGCCTCGTCGCTGATGAGCCACGCTTTAACCCGGCCTTCCAAATCGGCTTCAATTTGCGTCAGGGTTTCGATGTTCCCGCTGCGCCAATCGCGAAACGCAGGCAGAACGCAATTCTCTATCAGGGCATCAACCAAGACAGGTGCGAGAACATCACCCAAAGCATCCGTTGCTGCGTTGGCTTTGCCGTGCACAGCGCCGCCGGGAGCAAGGAGTGCCTTGACTTCCTGCTTAAAATTGCCGTGCAAATATTCAAATCGGCCGAGCCATGCAAGGCCCCGCGCAATGGCAAATTCCGGCTCTGCGCCGCGCACAATATTGGCCTGCGGGAAGGCGCGCTCACACGCCGGACCGACCAGCGGCAAACGCGACGCCCCGCCGGTTAACAGCACGGTCTCCGGCGCCCGCCCGCCCAGCATATCAATGGTTTCGCGCAGGGCGTAATCAAAAGCGTCCGGCCAATTATAGCCGTTCAGCGCCGCAATATCGGCCGATAAAATCACATCGGAATCCGCCTTATCAATACGAATTTCAAACAATACTCCGCCATCCACCGGCAATCGGCGCAGCATTTCCACCGGCAGATCATCGCCGTTAAAATACTGCTCTTTGGCGAGCCGGCACCAATATTCCATGATAGGGCGGTAATGCGGATAGCGCGCAATCAGTTTTTCAATCTTCTTACGATCCTTCTGGCGGGCCAAATTACGCTCAAATATCAGACCATCCAAAAGACCGGAGCCAAGCACATTATGCCCGACATCTTCGGCAGACAAATCACGGCAATAGGTAAAGTCCGTTGTCGAGCTTCCGATATCGACGATCAGAACCGATGACCGCGCGGCCTCGAGTGACAGATAGCCCTGCTCTAACGCCGTCATTAACGCCGCGCGCGATTCCGGCGCAACGGTTACATTCGCAAGCCCGGTATCTTTAAATACGGAAGCGTAATTCATGCGATCTTGGCCGCTCCATCCGGACGGGCAACCGATAATGAACCGGCTGTCTTTCAGGCCTTGAATTTTCTTATCCGCCGCCAGTTCCGTCATCAGGGTTTTTGTAAAAAGCTGCGTTGGCTCTGTTATCGCCGGGTCAGTTAAATCGCGGCCTTTGAACTTCACCCAGACCTTCGCGTCTTTGCCCATGGCGGAAATATTGACGGCCTGAGCGCCGATGGAGACTTCGCTCTTTTGCCGGGCGACAGCGGTCACAAATGTGCGTTCGCCGCGAAACTCTAATATCTCAGGCTCGCGCATGGCTTTGGCATAAGCACGGCCCATAGCGGTTTCGCCGTGGCCAAGATCATAGCCGATAAATTCCAAATCTGTTTTACGGCTCATCGGATGTCCATACACTGCCGCGCCTTAAAACCTGATCCCCTTTAACCAAAGCGGGGGCCGCCATAACCGGGCCTTTACCGCTCATGCCAATGCCCGGCAAAACATCAAACAAGCGCTTGTCATTCTTGGAATAGGTCACAGTCTCAATCCCCTCGGCCCGCAACGCGCCCTTAAGTTCAGTATCGATCAGACGAAGCGCAAAGTCACCGTCGCCGGCAGCATTTGCCTCAAGCATACCGTGAACAAATCCCATTAAACGACTGTTATCATGCCAAAACTGTTCCGGCGCAGGCTCTGATAATCGCAGCAATATATGATCGGCTGTTCGCAGTGCATCAGCAAGGCCATCGACAAATCCGGCGCTGTTGACCGTCAGGCGCGCATCAGCAAGACGCGCCAAACCATCCGGCCCGGTAATCTGCGCCGGTTTTTTAAGGCCAATAAACGGTATTTTCGTCAGCAGTTTTTTCCAATCCGCGGGATCAAAAAACCGCAGCGCGGCCAGAACGGCGGCAGCCATAATGGCTGTGCGCGATTCCTGCAAAAACCCCAAAACGGCAAAACCGGCCGCCACCATATAAAAAATTGAACTGCCCGCAATTTCGCGCTTGGGCTGCGTCGGAACTTCGCGCCAGACGATCTCTGCCCGGGCTCCACTGTCCAAAACACCCGCCCCGGCCTTCACCATTTCGATCAACCAAAGCCCGGCCTTATGCACCTGAACATCGGAGGTTTGCTGCGCGAAAACGGTTCCGGTTCGGTCCAGCGCTTTACGGGCTTCACTGACAATCATCGCTGCTGATTTATCATCGCCGGACAGGAGCGTTTGCAAATCGCGGCGCTCACTCTCGAAGGCTCGCGCCAAGGAGGGAGCTTGCGAATGCGCGGCTGTGATATCGGTCGACTTCATAGGGTAGATGTTGGGGGGACGCGGTTGAAAGTCAAGCCAGGCCAAGCAGCCTAGCCCACCTCACCCATCAAACGCGCCTTCGCCTTCTCACTGCCGAGCATGACCAAAACCTGATCCATGCTTGGCCCGCGAGAGCGGCCCGTCAGCGCAAGCCGCAGCGGCATAAACAAAGTCTTGCCTTTGCGCCCGGTCGCCTCTTTCAACTTCGCCGTACATTCACTCCACGTTTCTGTTGTAATATTGTCCGGAATGATGGCGGCGGCGGCGCGGCAGAAGTCAAAGTCTTCATCGGCGATTTGCCCGGCCATCGGCGCGTTGAACATCGTCGCCCAGCCGGCCGCTTCGTGGAATTTCTCTAAATTTGCGCGAATCAATGTCCAAAAATCTTCGCCGTTTTCAATACCCAACGCCTTCAGGCGAGGCTCAGCCTCTTCATATGGCATGTCATGAAGGACTTTGGCATTGACCAGCGCCAATTCATCCTCGGAAAATCGCGCCGGCGCGCGGCCGATTTTTGAAAATGAAAATTCAGACTTCAGCATGTCCAGATCAGGCCTTGCTTCTACCGGATCGGACGTACCGATTTTGCCCAGCAGTGAGCAAATCGCCATAGGCTCTACCCCCTGCTCGCGCAGTTGATCCATAGACAGCGAGCCAAGACGTTTGGACAGGGCCGAGCCATCTGCGCCGACCAATAAAGGCGTATGCGCAAATATTGGCGGCTCTCCGCCCAGCGCTTTGAGGATTTCAATCTGCGCGCCGGAGTTTGTGACATGGTCTTCGCCGCGAATAATATGGGTAATCCCCTCGTCTATATCATCCACCACGGATGGCAGCGTATAAAGATAAGTGCCGTCGGCGCGGATTAAGACCGGATCGGAAATGCTGGATGTATCAATGCTTTGCTCCCCGCGCACCATATCGTCCCAGACGACCGGCGCTCCCGACAACTTGAACCGCCAATGAGGCAAACGGCCTTCCAGGCGGTATTCGTTTTTCTGCTCATCAGTAAGCGCCAAACCTGCCCGGTTATAGGTCGGCGGCTTGCCCTGAGCGCGAGCCAATTTACGCTGGCGATCCAGCTCTTCCGAGGTCTCATAGCACGCATAAAGCAGGCCGGCATCGCGCAGTTTGGCCGCGGCAGCGTCATAGCGATCAAAACGCTCGCTCTGGTTAAACGTGCCGTCCCATGTGAGGCCCAACCACGTTAAGTCAGTTTTCAGGCCCTCTTCATAGGCCTTGGTGCTGCGTTCAAGATCCGTGTCATCAACCCGCAGGATCATTGTGCCGCCGGCTTCGCGGACAAACAGCCAGTTCATCAGAGCCGTACGCACATTGCCGACATGAAGTTTCCCGGTCGGCGACGGGGCAAAGCGAACGATTGGTTTGGTCATAGAAACTCTCGTAAAATTATGTGTCAGTGCCCGGCACGGCGTCCCGGTATCTGTTTGTAATGGGGTAGCGGCGATCACGGCCAAAGTTTTTATTACCGATTTTCACGCCGGGGGGCGCTTGGCGGCGTTTATATTCATTGAGGTACAGCAAATGTTGAATACGTTTGACCGTCGCAGGGTCATGGCCGCGCGCGATCAGGTCTTCAACGGCGATTTCCTGCTCTATAAGGCCAAAAAGAATGTCGTCCAAAATGTCATATTCCGGCAGACTGTCACTGTCCTTTTGATCCGGGCGAAGCTCAGCGCTCGGCGGTTTGTCAATAATGTTTTGCGGACACGGATGATCGCCGCCCAAAAGATCATCAGGATTGTTTTCATTGCGCCAATTCATCAGCTTAAACAGCTCTGTTTTATAGATGTCCTTGACCGGATTATATCCGCCGCACATATCGCCGTACAGCGTGGCATAGCCCACGGCCATTTCCGATTTATTGCCTGTGGTCACAAGCATCGGCCCAAATTTATTAGACAAGGCCATCAGGGTCACGGCGCGGGTGCGCGATTGCAGATTTTCTTCTGCCGTCGTTTTCTCAAGCCCCTTGAATTTGAACTCTAACATGGACTCAAAACCTTCAACGGCCGGAGAAATCGGAATAATATCGTAGATACAGCCCAGCGCGTCGGCGCAATCTTTGGCGTCTTTCAGGCTCTCAGGGGATGTGTAATCATACGGCATCATCACGCACCAAACCCGGTCCGGACCCAGGGCGTCCACAGCTATGGCGGCCACGGCCGCGCTGTCTACTCCGCCGGACAGACCCAGAATGACTTGCTTAAACCGGTTCTTATTAACGTAATCGCCAAGACCGAGGCACATGGCGCGCCAGTCAGCTTCATATCCCGACAATTGCGGGTGACGCACAGCGTCCGTGCAGGTCATAGTTTTGCCGGCCATAACCCATGTGCTGATATCGAAATCTTCGACAAAAGATTTCATGGTTTGCGCCGCTTCGCCGCCGGCTTGCAGGCAAAAACTGCTGCCGTCAAAAACAAGCTCGTCTTGTCCGCCGACTTGGTTGACATAAACCAGAGGCAAGCCGGCCGCATGAACGCGCGTGCCGACACTGTCTTGGCGCTCCGTCAAAGCTGTGCGCCGCCAAGGCGATCCGTTCGGTGAGATTAGAATTTGCGCGCCTTCGCGGGCCAAATGCCGGGCAACACCTTCCTGCCACAAATCCTCGCAGACCGGCAGGCCGATTTTAATGCCGTTAAACTCAACGGGCTTGGGCAGCGGGCCGCGTTTAAAGACGCGCGCTTCGTCAAAAACGCCGTAATTGGGCAGATGATGCTTAAACCGCACATCCGTTATTTCGCCGCCGCGCATGAACAAAACGCCGGAATAAAGCCGGTCATCATCAAGCCAAGGCGTTGAAAACACCACGGCAGGACCGTCTTTGGTCTCGGACGCAAACTGCAGCGCGTGCTTGCGGCAATCTTCAACGGCAGCAGGTTTGAGCACTAAATCTTCCGGCGGATAGCCGATTATAAACAACTCGGGCAGGACTAAAATATCGGCACCGCCGGCCTTGGCGCGGCTATAGGCGGCGCGGGCTTTTTCCATATTGCCGGACAGGTCTCCGACGACGGGGTTTAGCTGGGCTGAGGCGATTTTAAGCTGCGATGTCATAGGCTGTGTTTAAGGCCGCCGGCGGGCCGCTACAAGTTTTTCCTGCCCTTTTCGCGCCGCGACGCGTATGAAGCGGCATGACCATTAACAAAGACGCGATTCTGAAAGCCGTAACGGCGCAACCGGACAAATTATCAAAGCGGGAAATCGCTAAGGTTCTCGGCCTGCGCGGCGATCAACGGCGTGACCTGCGCATTGCCCTGTCAGAGTTGGTTGACGCCGGAAAGATCGAAAAATCTGACCGCCGCACATATCGCGTCGCAGGCAGCATGCCCGGCGTCACCATCCTTTATATTGAGCGCATTGACAATGAAGGCGACATGATCGGCGTGCCTGCCAAATGGGACAGCCCGAACAAACCGCCGGAGTTTATCGTTGTCGAGCAAACGGCGCAGGGGTCGAAATCCGGAGGCAAAGCGGCTCTCGGCGTCGGCGGTAAAGCTCTGTGTAAGCTCAACCAAAAAAACGGTACGGCGCAGGTCATCACCGTGCTGGGCCGGTCTGAACGTCGGCAACTTGGCGTTGTTATTGCCGGCGGGCGGGGGTTTCAAATTCAGCCCGTCAGCAAACGCAGCCGTGACAACTACGTCCCGCAGCGCGGCGGCATCACAATTAAAGATCAAGATTTGGTACTGTTTGAACCCGCCGGCCAAAAACGCCGCGCAGGTTTTAAAGAAGCGCGCGTCATTGAGACCGTCGGCAATGTCGACGATCCTAAAGCGGCATCCCTGATATCGCTTTATGAACACAATATTCCGGTCGGGTTCAAGCAAGACGTGATTGATCAGGCCGAATCCGCCACTATGCCCGAGATTGGTGGTGCGAGGCAGGATCTGCGCCATTTGCCACTTCTCACCATTGACCCGGACGATGCCAAAGATTTCGATGACGCCATCTTTGCAGAGCGCACCGAGAAAGGCTGGACTGTTTGGGTCGCGATTGCTGACGTTGCAGCGTTTGTCACCCCGGGCAGTCCGCTGGATAAAGCTGCGTTTGACAAAGGTAATTCCGTCTATCTCCCCGACCGGGTAGAGCCGATGCTGCCCCATGCTTTGTCATCGGATTTATGCTCGCTGCGGCCCGATGTTGACCGCGCCTGCATGGCTGTGCGCATGAAATTTGATAATTCCGGCCGCAAGATCGGGCACAAGTTCTTCCGCGGCGTCATGCGCTCTGCGGCGCGCCTGACCTATGAGCAGGCCCAAGCCGCTTTTGAGGGCCGTCCCGGTGACATCCCCCAAGACTGCATTGGCACACTGGCGGACCTTTATGCCTTCTATCAGATTTTATCCAAAGCCCGCGCCGCCCGCGCGCCGCTGGAAATTGATATGCCGGAGCGCCGCGTGCGGGTCGGCGATGACGGCCGGGTTAAATCCATTCAGGTAAAGCAGCGCTTTGACGCCCATAAGCTTGTCGAAGAATTTATGATCCAAGCCAATGTCGCCGCCGCGCAGGCTTTGGATGATAAAGGGATTGACCATATGTACCGCGTCCATGACGCGCCGAGTCAGGAAAAACTGCTCGGCCTGTCAGATTTCCTGCCTGTTATGGGCCTTAAATGGACGGCGGGAGAAAAGGCTACAACTGACCGGTTCAACCGATTACTGGCCAAAGCCCGCGAGAAAGAACTCCAGGAAGTTGTCGGCATGGCTGTCCTTCGTACCCAGAGCCAAGCCATTTATTCGCCGAAAAACGGCGGACATTTTGGCCTGAACCTGACGCAATACGCGCATTTCACCTCGCCTATTCGCCGTTATTCTGACCTGATTGTCCACCGCGCGCTGATTTCCGCATACGAGCTTGGCGATGATGGCCAAACCCGTCATGAGGCCTCTCGCTTGCAGGAAATCGGCGAGCATATCAGCGATACGGAGCGCCGCGCTATGGCTGCCGAACGCGACAGTAAAGACCGCTATATCGCCGCCTATTTGTCTGACCGGGTGGGCGCAAAATTCCCCGCGCGGATTAACGGCGTGACATCATTTGGCCTGTTTGTAACCCTTGATGAGACCGGCGCGGACGGCCTTGTTCCTGTGCGTCATCTCGGAGATGAGTATTTTGTCTTTGATGAAAAGTCCCGCAGCCTTATCGGGCGAGAGACCGGCGGGACATATAATTTTGGCCGCGCCGTTATCGTGCAGTTGGTTGAAGCCACGCCGGTATCGGGCGGCCTGACGTTTGAAATGGTTTCAAAGCCCGAGCCCGGCAAAAAACCGAGCAAACGCAGCGGCGCGCATAACCGCAAATTTGAGAAAAAGTCCTCCTCCACCGGCGGCTCCAAAGCGCGGGATAAAAACAAACGACGCCGCCGATGAGCGGGAAACTCCCGGACTTTAATCGCAAGATTGCCTCGATTGTTTCCGAAAAACACTCAGAGCAGCGCGCAGCCATGCCCCGCGCGCCAAAACCGAAACTGGCCGCGACGATACTTTTGGTACGCGGCGCGCCGGGCAAAGAGGAAATCCTTGTCGGCCTGCGATCCAAAAAGCATGACTTTATGCCGGACGTTTACGTCTTTCCGGGCGGACGTGTTGACCCCGGGGACAGTCGCGTCCAAGCGGCTGATCACCTGAACCCGCGCACCAAAGCCATTTTAGAGGCCTCATTGCCCCCGGCCCGCGCACGAGCAGCGGTTCTGGCTGCGATTCGCGAGACTTGGGAAGAGACAGGTTTTATCATCGGAGAGCCGCAAGATTACGCCCCTTACAGCGGAAATCATCCGTCATGGATTTCCTTTTCCAAAGCGGGATTAGCCCCGGATTTATCAGAAATTCACGTCATTGCCCGCGCCGTCACCCCGCCTTACCGGCCCAAACGGTTTGATACTTGGTTTTTCATGACCCGCCTGCCGGATGCCCATGCCCACCGCGAATTTGGCGACAGTGACGAGCTTTTGGATACGCGCTGGGTGAGCCTAAATGACGCTAAGACATTGAAAATGCATGCGATTACGGAAATGATGATTGATGTGCTCTCGAAATATTTAAAAACTGAAGCGGCCGGCCCAACCGTCCCATATTCACGGTTTGAGCGCGGAAATTTTGTCCTGACACCATTTCCGAAGGACGCAGGAAAAGGCTGAACTTTTTACGCAATCGGCGTTGACTTACGGTCGGCCATGCGTATGTTGCGCGCTTGTTTTTAACACCTGATACAGGCGTCTATTATGGCTAAGCCAACCACCATCAAAATCCGTTTGAACTCTACGGCCGGCACCGGTTTCTTTTATGTGACCAAAAAGAATGCCCGCACCATGACAGAGAAAATGGTCAAAAAGAAATATGATCCGGTCGCGCGCAAGCACGTCGACTTCAAAGAAGGCAAAATCAAATAGATTTAGCTTTTCATTTTATCAAATCAGCGGCTCTCAGGCCGCTTTTTTTATGGGTGACGTTTCGACTCTGTCGCGGCCGCCAAGCTTAGCTTTATAAAGCGCCTCATCCGCGCGTTTAAATATATCGCGGGCGCTCTCGCCGGATGTGGCCTGCGCAATGCCTGCGCTGACAGAAACGCTGAGCGCCTGTCCGTCCAGATAGACCGGCGTCCCGCTGATAAGGGCGCGAATGCGGTCGGCGGCAATTTTAGCGTCTGCCGCCGTGGTTTCCGGCATGGCGACAACAAATTCTTCGCCGCCGTAACGGCTGACAATATCAATAGAGCGAAAATTCGTCACAAGGCGCGCGGCGATTTCTTTTAAGACAGTGTCACCTGTATCATGGCCCAAGATATCGTTGACCCGTTTGAAGTGATCAACGTCAAACATAACCAGTGAAAATGCGGTTCCCGTCTTGGCCTGATCAATTAGGGGCATCATACTGCGATCAAAATAGCGGCGATTGCCCAAACCCGTCAGCGGGTCACTGACCACCATTTCAAGGTTTTCATTAAAATTATCACGCAGGCTGTCGGCGTAAAATTTACGCTTTAGCTGCGTAGCGACGCGGGCCATTAATTCCTGCGTCTCAACCGGCCGCATCAACGTGTCATTAATGCCGACATCATAAGCACGCACCAGACGCGCCTCTTCCGAGGCTTCGCCAATCGCAAGAATCGGCAGATCGCGGGTTTTCTCATCAGAGCGCAGACGCGCGCACAGGCGCAGCCCGTCAAATTCATCGCTGACAAGGCTGACAATCAAGAGATCAATATCGCCGCGCGAATCTTCAATGGCTTGGCGCGGATCCATCTGCAAGCTGACGTCGTGCTGCACGCGCAACTGCACCGCCATACGCTCCATCCGGCCCGCATGGTCATCGACGATCAAAATACGGCCGTTCGGACGATCAAGGCTCTCAATCATCGGGCGCGAATCCTCAAGGGATTGCCCGGTATGGGTCAACAATTGATCGGTGATCATTTTCAGGCGCAGAAGCGATCGCACCCGCGCCATCATGTTAAAATCATCAATCGGTTTGGAGATAAAATCGTCCGCTCCGGCTTCAAGCCCGCGTATCCGGTCAGAGGTTTCCTCCAGCGCCGTCACCATAACAACAGGAATATGCCATGTTTTCGGATCCGCTTTCAGGCGGCGGCACACATCAAATCCGTTAATGCCCGGCATCATGGCATCGAGCAGTACCAAATCGAGCTTCTCTGTATCAGCAATGTCCAAGGCCTCTTGCCCTGATCCGGCGCTGAGAACGTCATAATATTCGCGGCTCAGCTTAGCTTCAAGCAGGTGACGATTGGGCGCCAGATCATCGACAACAAGGATGCGAGCGCTCATAAGGCGGGCCTATTTGGTAAATTTACGGACGGTCGCCAGAAATTTTGCAACAGAAATCGGCTTAGAAATATAAGCCTCGCAGCCACCTTCGCGGATACGTTTCTCATCACCCTTCATGGCAAAGGCCGTAACAGCAACAACAGGAATATCCTTCAGCGCGTCATCGTCCTTAATCCATTTTGTCACTTCAAGCCCGGAGACTTTCGGCAATTGAATGTCCATTAATATGAGGTCAGGCTTGTGCTTTTTTGCCATCGCAATGGCCTTCAGACCTTCGCGGGTTTGCTTAACCTCATAACCGTGCGCATCGAGCAAATCATGAAACAGCTTCATGTTCAGTTCGTTATCTTCAACAATCAGGACTTTTTTGGGCATAATTTGCAACATGCTACCGACTCACCATTTATATATTCAGCGCTTAGGCGCTTTCTCGATTCCACTATATATGGCGCAATATCCTTAATTTAGAGTCTACGCGCCGCTAACCATTCGTTTACAGAACATAACAGCAACACTATAATAATATCTAAACGGAAATTGTGACCCGAGCACGGCGCAACTCCGCCCATTTTAAGGAAACTCATTTGGTGCAGTCGGCAAACATAACGGGATGGTGCCGCGATTGCGAAGCGCCGATCACCCCTGATCCTCAATGCACTGCTTGCGGGTCGTACCGCCGTATTGCTCACGCCGAGGCCGGTCGGCTGGCTATCGCGCATATTGATTGCGACGCATTTTTTTGCAGCGTCGAGAAACGCGACAACCCCGATCTCGCCGACAAACCGGTCATAGTCGGCGGCGGGCGGCGCGGCGTTGTGGCTGCGGCCTGTTATAATGCCCGTGTTTATGGCGTGCGATCTGCAATGCCAATGTTTAAAGCCCTTAAGGCCTGCCCTAATGCCGTGGTCATTCGCGGAAATCACGGCAAATACAGTTATGAAGGCCGGCGCATTAAAAACATGATGCTGGATTTAACACCAATGGTCGAACCGCTCTCGATTGATGAAGCGTTTTTGGATATGACCGGCACGCAACGCCTGCACGGCGCGCCGCCGGCGCTGATGCTCATGCGGTTTCAAAAGCGGGTGCTGGATGAAGTCGGCGTCACCGTCAGCGTCGGTTTATCTTACAATAAATTTCTTGCGAAAACCGCGTCTGATTTAGACAAGCCCCACGGCTTTGCCATGCTCGGCCGCGCCGATGCCCTTGATTTTTTGGCCGATAAACCTGTCGGATTTATCTTTGGCGTCGGGCCGGCGTTCGCCAAGACCCTCGGCAAAGCCGGCATCGACACAATCAACGATGTCCGGCAGCGTTCTGACCGGGAAATGATGGAACTGTTCGGGGAAGGCGGACTTCGCCTCGCCCGGCTCGCACGGGCCGAGGACAGCCGGCCGGTGAAGCTTGAGCGGGAGCGAAAATCAGTATCCGCCGAAACCACGTTTAACGAAAATATCAGCGAGCAAGACGCTCTGCTTGATAAGCTTTGGTTTGTGTCGCAGAAAACCGCAGATCATGCCAAGGCCAAAGACATTGCAGGGCGCGTGGTCACCCTAAAGCTCAAAAGCGCGGATTTCAAAAGCATAACCCGCCGCAAAACCCTGACCGAGCCGACGCAACTCGCCGATATAATTTTTAAAACCTGCGCGCAGATGTTAGAACGGGAGCCGCGCGGAAACGCTTATCGCCTCATCGGGGCCGGCTTGTCCGGACTGTCTGCGCCGACCGGGGACAGCGGCGACCTGCTCGACCCCGGCGCGATGAACCGTGCCAAAGCGGAGCGGGCCTCTGATAAGGCGCGTGATAAATTTGGCAAAGACGCCGTCATGAAAGGACGCGAATTGAAAATGAGATCAAGAGGCATGAAGGGAACGCCCGCATCCGGCACCGATAAAGAGACGGGGCGCAAATCCGGCAAGAAAATATCTATGCGATCGCTCGGGACCAAAGGGCAAAGCGCGGCAAAGGAAAATTGGAAGTCGCGGGGGACGAAAACTCCGGGGACTGTGAGCACACCGAAGAAACGCGGGGAATAGAGTACGGCTGGTCCTTACCCCTCAGACTTCAGCACTCGGCGCCGTTCAACACTGCTTTGTATGCCCATGGATTCGCGATATTTTGCGACGGTGCGCCGCGCAATATCAATACCTTCATGACGCAGCAGGTCGACGATTTTATCATCGGACAGGACATTGGCCACGGTCTCTTCGGATATTAAGCCTTTGATTTTATGGCGCACAGCTTCGGCGCTGTGGGCGTCGCCACCACCTATCGCCGGGATGGCGGCGGTGAAGAAATACTTCAGTTCAAATGTGCCGCGCGGGGTTGCCATATATTTATTGGACGTCACCCGCGATACGGTGGATTCGTGCATTTCAATGGCGTCAGCTACGGTTTTTAAATTTAAGGGCCGCAGATGATCAATGCCGTAAGCAAAAAATCCGTCCTGCTGTTTGACGATTTCCATGGACACTTTGAGTATGGTGCGCGCCCGTTGATCGAGGGACTTTACCAGCCAGCTTGCATTGGCTTGGCATTCGCTCATAAATGTTTTGACGCTCTCATCTTTGGTTGCGTCAACGATTTCGGCGTAATAGCGCGAATTGACCAGAACGCGCGGCAGGGTCGCCGAATTCAGCTCCACCGCCCAGCCACCGGCCGGGTTTTCGCGAATAAACACATCCGGCTCTACCGTAGCTGCGGCCTCGGCGCCATAAATCAAGCCGGGTTTCGGCGCGAGGCTGCGCAAGCGTTTCGTCAGATCACCCAGGCCCGCCGCATCCACATCGCAAAGCGCCATCAGGCGCGCCGTATCGCGTTTGGCCAGAAGTTGAAGATTGCCAAGCAGCGCTTCCATAGGCGGGGTTAACTCACCTTTTTCGCGCAGCTGCAAAGACAGACATTCTGATAAATCCCGCGCCATAACGCCTGTTGGCTCAAATGTCTGCATCATCGTCAACATGGAGCTGACCTTGGAAACAGACGCGCCAAGGCGCTCTGCTATTTCATCCACGGTAATTCGCAAATAGCCGTTTTCGTCTACATGATCTATCAAGTGCGCGCCAATCAGGCGCTCGCGCGCGTCAACAACGCTCATATGAAGCTGCTCTGTAAGGTGTTCGGACAAAGTAATCTCTGCCGCCGTATTGGCTGCCGCGTCATAGTCCCCGCCGGAATTAAACGACCCGCCGGAACTTGAGCTTTTCGACCAATCAATTTCGCCGCCGGAGCTTTGAACCGGCGCATCCATTTGCTGGGCGCGCTCCCCGGGGGAAGCATCCTCATATTCGCGGCTGTCGGGAACGTCCATGGCTTCGACAGCTTTGCCGGGCGCAGCTTCCATATTAATGTCGTCGCGAGTGGCCGGCTCAATATCGCGGGCATCTTCACCACGGCGGTTTTCGTCGCCTGTCCCGCGCTCAAGCAAAGGGTTGCTCTCAAGCTGTTCTTCAACAAAGGCGGACAATTCGATGTTAGACAACTGCAAGAGCTTAATCGCCTGCTGCAATTGCGGCGTCATCACCAGAGACTGGCTCTGCTTCATCTTTAACTGAGGGCTCATCGCCATAATTCACATCCCAAATTCACGTTAAAGGTCTTCGCCTTTGGGAGTATCAGTATAGCACAAAAATTAAAGATGCGTTGCACGGCGGCACGTTTCTTGCGTGCCGCCGTACAAAATTATTAAATCACCAACAAATTCATAGACTTAAGCGTCCGGCGCGTTCGAGTTTTCAACAGCGCTCTCTTCGCCTCCGGCCTCTTCATCATCGCTGCCGTCGTCTTCAATGCGCTCAACGCTGACAACGCGCTCCTCGTCTTTGACGCGAATAACGGTCACGCCGCGGGAGCTGCGTGAGACGATGCGAATATTCAAGACCGGGCACCGGATAAGCTGCCCGCCATCAGTCACCATCATGATTTGATCGTCGTCAGAAATGGTAAAGCTGCGCACCAATTTCGCGTCCGGATCGCCTTTTTTGCGAGACAGATTCTGCGCCGTCACGCCCTGCCCGCCCCGGTTCATGCAGCGATAATCATAAGAAGAGCTGCGTTTGCCAAAGCCGTCTTCCGCAAGGGTCAGAATAAACTGCTCCGCAGCGCCCAGATAGCCAAGACGCTCTTCGGACAATGATGTTTCAATCTCGCCATCATCTGACGCATCATCCTCAGTGTCGTCACCGGCAGCCCGGCGCATTGCATTGGCGTGCTTCATATAAGCCCGCGCCTCGTCCGTCTCCACGTCGACATGATGCAAGACAGCCATTGAGATAACCTCATCGCCGGCGGCGAGTTTTATTCCGCGCACGCCTGAGCTTGTCCGGCCGACAAAGCAGCGAATATCTGTCACGCGGCACCGCAAGGATTTGCCCATCGCCGTAGTCAGCATGATGTCGTCGTCTTCTGAACAGATGCGCACATCGACAATCCCGTCGCCCTCGTCCGGCTTCATGGCAATTTTGCCGCCGCGATTAACGCGGGTGAAATCTGCCAATGAATTACGGCGAACCCCGCCTGAGCGCGAGGCAAACATGATATCCATGCCTGCCCAATCATCCTCATTTTCAGGCAGCGCCATAATGGAGTTGATTTTTTCACCCTGATCCAGCGGCAATATATTGACCAGTGCTTTTCCGCGCGTGGCCGGCCCGCCGACAGGTAATTTCCAAACTTTAAGCTTATACGCCATGCCGGTTGAACTGAAGAAAAGCACCGGCGTATGGGTGGACGCCACAAATACGGTTGTCACATAATCCTCGTCCTTCATGGACATGCCGGAGCGACCCTTACCGCCGCGTCTTTGAGCGCGATATGTGTCAAGGGAAGTCCGCTTAACGTAGCCGGCAGCCGTGACGGTCACGACCATATCTTCAACAGCGATTAAATCTTCGTCATCAAAATCAATGCCGCCTTCGACAAAAATTGAACGGCGCGGCGTTGCGAAGTTTTCCTTCATCTCAGTCAGTTCGCCGCGAATAATCTCGCGCACGCGATCGCGGGAGCGCAAGATTTCCAAAAGATCTGTAATCTGCGCCGCGAGTTTTTTCGCGTCATCAGTAATTTCGTCCAGACCCAGCGCCGTCAGTTTTAAAAGGCGCAACTCTAAAATGGCGCGCGCCTGTTCTTCGGTGAGCTTTATATTGCCGTCATCGAGCAAAATTGAGCGTGGATCCGCAATGAGCGTAATCAAAGCGCCCATATCCTTTGCAGGCCATGTTCGGGCCAAGAGCCGCTCGCGCGCCTCTTTGGGATTAGACGACGTGCGGATAAGCTTGATGATCTCATCAATATTTGTAACCGCCGTCGCAAGGCCCACCAATATGTGGGCTTTGTCACGGGCTTTGGACAGATCAAATTTGGAGCGCCGCGCGATAACATCTTCGCGGAACGTCAGAAACGCCTGCAGCATTTGCCGCACATTCATCTGCTCCGGACGACCGCCGTTCAGAGCGAGCATATTGGAGCTGAAATTTTGCTGTAACTGGCTAAAACGATAAAGCTGGTTCAGGACAACATCAGGGACGGCGTCACGTTTAAGCTCGATGACCACCCGCATGCCGACGCGGTCAGACTCGTCTTGGATATGGGAGATGCCTTCAATGCGTTTTTCGCGAACATGGTCTGCGATCTTCTTGATCATATTGGCTTTGTTCACCTGATACGGAAGCTCCGTAATAATGATCGCCGTGCGACCACCTCGGATATCTTCAAAATCGACCTTAGCGCGTTGTATGATAGAGCCCTTGCCGGACAGGACGGAGGCCTTGGAGCCGGCGCGGCCCATAATCAAAGCGCCGGTCGGGAAATCCGGCCCCGGAACGATCTCTAATATTTCTTCATCGGTCAAATCGCCATTATCAATCAGAGCGAGCGCAGCGTCACAAACTTCGCCCAGATTATGCGGCGGAATATTCGTCGCCATACCCACGGCAATACCGCCGGCGCCATTGACTAAAATATTTGGAAACTTAGACGGAAGAACCACAGGCTCTGTTTCAGAGCTGTCATAATTATCTTGGAAATTGACTGTATTTTTTTCAATATCCGCCAGCAAGAACGCCGCCGGCTTATCCATACGCACTTCGGTATACCGCATGGCAGCCGGGCTGTCGCCATCGACAGAGCCAAAGTTACCTTGGCCATCCAGCAATGGCAGGCGCATGGAAAAATCCTGCGCCAAACGGACGAGCGCATCATATACTGCGCTGTCACCGTGAGGGTGATATTTACCGATAACGTCACCGACAACACGAGCAGATTTTTTGTACGGTTTTTCACGTACAAATCCGTTTTCGTGCATAGAATAAAGAATACGGCGATGCACAGGTTTCAGGCCGTCGCGAACATCCGGAATAGCGCGGGACACAATCACGCTCATGGCGTAATCGAGGTAAGACCGGCTCATTTCGTCTTCAATATTAATCGGTGAAATACCCTGCTCCAGCGGCGGGTTTACGCCTCCGTTATCAGAGCCTGTATCAGGGGTATTCTCGTCTTCGGGAGTGTCTGTTTCGTCGCTCACGGGGACCTGCTTTACTGCGGTTAATTTTACGCAACGATTCGCGCGTAATCCATAGGAAAACTTACCGGTTTATCCCCCCATGAGCAAATCAGAGCTCCCTAAAAACAGCCGCTAAACAGCCGTAAAATGAAACAAATTATGCGCTCGCCCGTAATCACCCTATAGTTTACACTCAAGCCTCAAACCGGAGACTGAAATGAACATAATTACGAAGATATCTGTAGGCGTAAGCGCCGCATTAGTCCTGACAGCTTGCGGCAAGGCCGAGCCGAAAAAGGCTGTTATGACCGATCCGAGCACGCCTGTCAGCGCCGCGCAAATGCCCAAAAACGGGCCTGCGTCTCACACAGCATATTTTATCAGTAATGACCGGGCTAATTTAGGCAAAGTTTTTCTGACCCGCACGGCGACCGGTATTACCGCAGCCATTGAAATCGAAGGTTTATCCCCCGGAGAGCACGGCATGCATTTTCATGTCAAAGGCGATTGCAGCGATAAGGCGTTTAAGAATTCCGGCGGACATATCAACCCAATGAATAAACAGCACGGCCTGAAAAATGAAGACGGCCCCGACAATGCTGATTTACCGAACTTAGTTGTGGACGCGGACGGAACATCCAAACAGACGGTCAGTAATAAGCGCCTGTCCTTTTACGGTGAAGGCGCGCGCCCTGCCTTGTTTGACAGTGACGGCTCCGCCCTTGTCATTCATGCCAATGCCGACGATCAAGTCAGCCAGCCCATTGGCGGTGCCGGCGCGCGCGTGGCCTGCGCTGTTATTAAGCAGTAGATGACCTGCTGACTGCCGGGGGTGGAATTTAACCCCCGGCTATCTTAATGCCCGCCGTGCGGCGTTCTTGCCGGACGCAAGTGTCAGGCCTATATCTTGCTTATGCGTATCGACCGTCATTTCACCAAAGCCGGGCAATCAGCCTATAGCGGGCTGAGTTTCGCCGCGCGCCGCAGTGAAATTCGCGATCCGGACGGCAATATGATTTCTGACGCCGGTGATTTTCTGGCGCCCGAATCTTGGTCACAGGTCGCGTGTGACATTCTCGCGCAAAAGTATTTCCGCCGCGCGGGGGTTCCTGCCCTCACCCTGCCCGTCACTGATCCTGATCTGCCGGACTGGCTTCAAACGCGCGTCCCTGATACCGCCGGCCTTAAAAAATTGCCCAAGGCCAAGCGTACGAGCGGCGAGACGGATGCGCGTCAAGTGTTTGACCGCATGGCCGGATGCTGGACCTATTGGGGATGGAAGGGCGGTTATTTTGACGCCGAGTCTGATGCCCGCGCCTATTATGATGAAATGCGCCATATGTTGGCAAGACAGATGGCTGCGCCAAATTCTCCGCAATGGTTCAATACCGGCCTGCATTGGGCCTATGGACTGTCTGACGGGCCGCAAGGTCATCATTATGTGGACTACCAAACAGGCCGGGTGCATCTGTCGGAAAATGCTTATGAGCATCCGCAGCCCCACGCCTGTTTCATTCAAGCGATTGACGATGATTTGATCGGATCCGGCGGCATTATGGATTTATGGGTGCGTGAAGCGCGCCTGTTTAAATTTGGCAGCGGTACAGGATCAAATTTCTCATCTGTACGCGGGAAAGGTGAACCCCTGTCCGGCGGCGGAACATCGTCCGGCCTGATGAGCTTTTTAAAGGTCGGCGACGCCTCTGCCGGCGCGATTAAATCCGGCGGCACGACGCGGCGGGCGGCCAAAATGGTTGTCGTCGACATCGATCATCCCGACGTTGAAGCCTTTATCGATTGGAAAGTCACCGAGGAAATGAAGGTCGCCGCGCTGGTCGCCGGCAGTAAAGCGCTTAAGTTACATCTGAACGCAATCATCAAAGCCTGCGTAAATTGCGAAGGGCCTGACGATGTCTGTTTTGAGCCGGCGCAGAACGTAGCCCTTGGCCGCGAAATGCGCGCTGCTTCCCGCGCCGGCGTTCCCGGCGGCGCGATTGCCCGCGCGCTGCAACTGGCCCGCCAAGGGATTGACATCATTGACGTGCCCGACCTGACCGCCGATTGGGACAGCGAAGCCTACGCCACGGTGTCAGGACAAAATGCCAATAATACGGTGCGCGTCACTGACGCCTTTATCGAGGCGGCCAAAAATGACGAGCAATGGGATTTAATCCGCCGCACAGACGGCGCGGTTGCTGCGTCCGTATCAGCCCGTGCCCTGTGGGAGAAAATCGCCGGCGCTGCCTGGGCCAGCGCGGATCCGGGACTGCAATTTCATGACACGATCAATGCGTGGAACACATGCGCTAATGACGGTGACATCACCGCGTCGAATCCGTGCAGTGAGTACATGTTCCTGGACGACACAGCCTGCAATTTGGCGTCGCTTAATTTGATAAAGTTTTGGGATGATAAATCCGGCTTTGATGTCGCGGGCTTTTCCCATGCGTCTCGTCTTTGGACTGTAACGCTGGAAATATCCGTCATGATGGCGCAGTTCCCGTCCCGCTCTATCGCGGAGCGCAGTTATAAGTACCGCACATTGGGTTTAGGATATGCCAATCTGGGCGGATTACTAATGAGCCGGGGCATTGCCTATGACAGCGCAGCGGCCCGCGCGACAGCCTCTGCAATTACGGCGCTTTTATCCGGCGTCGCTTATGAGACATCCGCTATCATGGCCAAAAATATGGGCGCGTTTGAAGGCTTTGCTGCCAACAAAGCCCCTATGCTGCGCGTGATTGCCAATCACGCAGCGGCAGCGCGCGGCGAAAAATCGCCGGACGCTTATAATCAACTGACCGTTCTGCCTATGGCTATGCCAACCAAACACGTCCCGTTTAAAGGCGTCGCGCAGGCCGCAAGCGCCGTATGGGACAACGCTTTGGCCCTTGGCAAAAAACACGGATTTCGCAACGCCCAAGTCAGCGTAATTGCGCCGACCGGTACAATAGGCCTTTTGATGGATTGCGACACGACCGGGATTGAGCCGGACTTTGCGCTGGTGAAATTTAAAAAACTGGCCGGCGGCGGGATATTTAAAATTATCAACCAAGCCGTACCAAGCGCCCTTGTCGCGCTGGGTTATGCGCCGGAGGCCCGCGAGGCCATTATCACGCACGCGCTGGGACGGGGCACGCTTAAGGGCTCTCCGGAAATCGGGCATCGGGCGCTAAAGGCCAAAGGCTTCTCTGATCTGGAGATTGAACGCGTTGAGGCCGGCCTTAAAGGCGCGTTTGATATTCGCCACATCTTTAACCGCTGGACCCTCGGCGATGAGTTTTGCATGGAAGCGCTGGGCTTGAAGCTCTCCCAACTGGACGCGAGCGGAACAGACCTGCTTCCCCTGCTCGGATTTACCGAACTCCAAATTCAGGCCGCGAATATTTACGCCTCCGGCGCGATGACCTTAGAAGGCGCGCCGGGATTAAAACCTGAGCACCTTCCCGTCTTTGATTGCGCCACACCGTGCGGCCGCGCGGGAACCCGCTCCTTATCAACTGACGCGCATATCTATATGATGGCGGCCGCGCAGCCTTTTGTCTCCGGCGCGATATCTAAAACGGTCAACATGCCGGCCGATGCCACCATTGACGGCTGCGGGCAAGTTTACCGCAAAGCGTGGGAATTGGGCCTGAAAGCCATTGCGCTTTACCGCGACGGATCAAAATTATCACAACCGCTCGCAGGCGCCGTCTTTGATGATGCTTCTTTGGCCGATCTGGAAGAGCAACCGACGGCTGGAAAAGCGGCTGAGAAAATCGTCGAAAAAATCATAGAGCGCGTGGTCGAAAAACCGGCTGAACGCCGCCGCCTGCCCGACCGCCGCACCGGCTATATTCAAAAATCATCCGTGGGCGGACACAAAGTCTATCTGCACACCGGCGAATTTGCCGACGGGCAACTTGGCGAGATATTTATCGACATGCACAAAGAGGGCGCGGCCTTCCGGTCTGTCATGAATAATTTTGCAATCGCAATTTCTATTGGCCTGCAATACGGCGTGCCACTGGAAGAATTTGTTGAGGCGTTCGTCTTCACACGGTTTGAACCATCCGGCCCCGTTCAGGGCAATGACAAAGTGAAATTTGCCAATTCCATCTTAGATTATATTTTTCGGGAACTTGGAATTTCTTATTTGGGCTGGCACGATTTATCTCAAGTCGATGAGAGCCAAAGCACGCCGGACTCCCTTGGCGCCGGCGCATCCGAACGCAGCCGCGACCGGGGGCAAGACAGTCTGCCCAATTACTCCAAAGGCTTTGTCCGCGAAGGCGGGACAGACGATAATGTTCTGCCGTTTAAAGCGGGCCTGCCCGCCGATGCAAATGAGACCAAGAAAAGCGATGACATCGAGATTGAAGCCGAAGCCAAGCCCGTTGTCAGCGGCAGCGGGATAAAACCGCAACGTGACACACCCGTGCCAAGTGCAGCCCAAACTGCGCGTTTTTCCGGCTATACCGGTGATGCTTGCCCGGACTGCGGACATTTCACATTAGTCCGCAGCGGAACTTGCCAAAAATGCGCCACCTGCGGCACGACTACGGGATGCTCCTAAAGCCTCACGACGGGCTGTTCGTGAGGCTCGACTTGCCCTGCAACCAAAAAACCACACACCGGGATAAAACTCAGTAAATTACGCAATATTTACTTAACCATTACGCAGGTGCCGCCTATATTACACTCATGAAAACAACGACGTTACGTGTTGTGGGCGCAACATTGACAGCTTTGCTTTGGCAAGGCCTGACCGCTCATGCGCAAATTTCAGTCAGCACCGGATTATACATCTCAGGATCTTGTAGCAGTTGTGACCTGTCCGGCCGCGAAATGACTCGGCTGTCTTTGAACGGCGCAGATTTTTCGAAAAGTAATTTCTCGCGCTCTAACTTGTCCGGCGGCGAGTTCAACCAATCCAATCTGGCCGGCGCGCAATTTTCCCGCGCCTATTTGATGCGAGCCAAAGGCGAAGGTGTGAATTTGCGCCGCGCTGTTATGGCCGATGCCAACTTAACAGAAGCAGCGCTGAACCGGTCAGATTTATCGGAAACCGATTTGCGCCGGGCAGACCTGTCTCGCGGCAGTTTCAAAGGCAGTGATTTTTCGCAAACTACATTTACATCCGGGAATGCCGGCGGCGCGAATTTTACGGACGCGAATTTCGGCCTCGCAAAATTGCATCACACAAGCTTCCAGGACGCAATCTTTATCGGCGCAAAATTAAAGCATACGGAGTTTGGAACAGCCAATCTGGCCGGCGCAGACTTTACCGCAGCAGACCTGTCCGGGGCCGACCTTCGCGCGACTGTCGGCTTGACCCAAGGCCAACTTAATCAAGGCTGCGGCAGTCCGTCGACGCAAATCCCTCAAGGGATCGGCCTGTCCATACCGTATTGCAAAGAATATCTGCAAGTCGCGTCAACGGTCAATATTGTGCCGCGCGTACGGTCCCGGCGCACCGTCATTTATGACGGCGTGGATGTCGGCGCGAAGCTGGATCAATTGGCAATTACCAAGTCGGGAATTCGCGAAAATATCAACACGATAGACCGCGCCATCGCGGCCCTGCCGCCGCGCGGATCGCGCGCCGCCAAAGCAGAACTTGAAATGAGTCGCGCCCATTTAAAACGGCTTTATGACGGGCTTTAGCGCATAAAAAAGGGAGCCGGCCGGCTCCCTTTTTCTTTGTATATTTATCGTCCTATTCAATCGGCAGATTTAATTTCAAATGCAGCTCTTTGAGAGCTTTCGGATCGACCTCTGACGGGGCGTTCATCATCAAATCCTGCGCGCTTTGGTTCATCGGGAACAGGATAACCTCGCGGATATTTTCCGCGCCCGCGAGCAGCATGACGATGCGATCAACACCGGGAGCAATACCGCCATGGGGCGGCGCGCCATATTTAAACGCGTTGATCATGCCGGCAAACTCTTCATCCACAGTGGCGTTATCGTAACCGGCGATTTCAAACGCCTTATACATGACGTCGACTTTGTGGTTTCGGATTGCGCCGGAAGACAACTCGACACCGTTACAGACAATATCATATTGATAGGCCAAAATGTCGAGCGGGTCTTTAGTCTCAAGCGCTTCCATTCCGCCTTGGGGCATAGAGAACGGGTTATGGGAGAAGTCGACTTTTTTGTTATCTTCGTCCCATTCATACATCGGGAAATCAACAATCCAACAGAATTTAAAACCGGCGTCCTTGTCGATTAAATCAAGATCAGCGGCCACTTTATTACGCGCTGCGCCGGCCAATTTATAGGCGTCGTTTTTCTTACCCGCAGAGAAGAAAATACCGTCACCGGCGCCAAGGCCCATTTTCTCGAGAAGCTTGGCTAAATGCTCCGGCTTAAAGTTTTTCAGGACAGGGTCGCGGCTGGTCACATTGCCGTCTTCATCCGCCTCAAGACGCGCATAGCCCAGGCCGGGCGCCTGCATGTCTTTTTTGGCCCACTTATCCATAGAGTCAAAGAATTTACGCGACTGATTCGCCGCAGCCCCCGGCGCGGGGATTGCGATAACCTTGCCGCCGCCGCCTACGATTTTGGCAAATAAGCCAAAGCCGGTCAGAGCCTCGTCAGGGAAAAACTCTGATACATCTGAGATTTCAAACGGAATACGCAGATCAGGTTTATCGGAGCCGTATTTCTCCATAGACTCTTTATAAGGGATGCGCGGGAACGGGGTTTGAACTTCGCGGCCGTTTGCAAACTCTTGGAACACGCCGGCCATGACAGGCTCGATCGCAGCGAACACGTCTTCTTGGGTGGCGTAGCTCATCTCAATATCAAGCTGATAAAACTCGCCCGGGCTACGGTCGGCGCGGGCATCTTCGTCGCGGAAACATGGCGCAATTTGGAAATAGCGGTCAAAACCGGCAACCATGATCAATTGCTTAAACTGCTGCGGCGCTTGCGGCAGGGCGTAAAACTGACCGGGGTTAAGGCGGGACGGTACAAGGAAGTCGCGCGCGCCTTCAGGGGAACTGGCCGTCAAAATGGGTGTTTGAAACTCCATAAATCCGCCGTCAATCATGCGCTTGCGCAAGCTGGCAATGATTTGGATGCGCAGGATAATGTTTTTGTGCAAAGTTTCGCGGCGTAAATCGAGGTAACGGTGACGCAAGCGAATTTCCTCGGGATAATCCTGCTCTCCGGCCACCGGCAAAGGCAGCGGCGCAGCAGCGTTTTCAACAATCGCGGTATCAGCACGAAGCTCGACCGCGCCTGTCGACATTTTATCATTTACGGCGACATCATCGCGGGCGAGGAGTTCCCCGGTCACAGTCAAAACACTCTCAACCGTGGCGCGTTTCAACGACTCATAAAAGTCAACATTGGGATAAACGACAACCTGCGTCATGCCGTAATGGTCACGCAAATCAATAAACAGCGCATTGGCATGTTCACGTTTGGAATGAAGCCAGCCTGACAATTTAACCGTTTGGCCAACATCAGAAATGCGCAGCGCGCCGCAAGTATGGGTCCGAAATTCGTGCATGATGGTCTCCTGTGGCGCAAGGCCCGAAGGGGCCACCGGATAGACTGTCCGGCGCGCATTTAATGCCTGCG
This sequence comes from uncultured Robiginitomaculum sp., assembly GCA_938015875.1. Classification (GTDB taxonomy): domain Bacteria; phylum Pseudomonadota; class Alphaproteobacteria; order Caulobacterales; family Maricaulaceae; genus Robiginitomaculum. Next base: position 46,561 of record CALLXE010000013.1, read on the forward strand.
GGGAGTCGGATATTTTGGGTGTGGTGTCAAGTGGGCGCGCGG
>CALLXE010000014.1 GCA_938015875.1 uncultured Robiginitomaculum sp.
GCGACTTGGTTTGCGACAACAATAAAGTTCGGCGCGAGATTGCCCGTCTTTGGGTCACGCACAGCAAAGTATTTTTGGTGCGTGCGCATGGACAGGCGGATAACCTCGCCCGGCAATTTCAAAAATTCAGGGTCCATATCGCCGAGGATAACCACGGGATATTCCGCGAGGCCCGCGACTTCATTCAGCAGCCCTTGATCTTCGACCAGCTCTAAACCTTTAGCTGCGCAGGCTTTGCGGGCATCATCCAAAATTGTCGCCTTGCGCGCTTCGGCGTCGAGCACGATTTTGCCTTCGCCCTCGAGTTGTGATTTGTAATCTGCAAATCCTGTGACCGTAAACGGCCCGCGCCCCATACGGCGGTGGCCTTCGGTCGTGACGCCGGAGGCAATGCTGCCGACTTCAAACCCGATGGGATTTCCGCCTAAAAGGCAGATCATAGAGGTGAGCGGACGCACCCATTTGAAATTTGACGTGCCCGATTTCATGGATTTCGGCCACGGGAAATTGTTCATCACATCGGGGATGAGGGCGGCCAGAATATCGGCGCTGTCACTGCCCGGTTTTTCAATCACGGCGACATAATATTCGCCTTTTTTATCCGTGCGCGTTTCGGCTTGGTCGATAGACGTCAGCCCCGCCCCGCGCAGGAAACCGGCCATAGCTTGCTCCGGCGCAGTGGTGCGCGGGCCTTTACGCTCTTCGGAAATGTCCGGGCTGCGCAGCGGAATATCGGCGGTAAACACCAATCTGCGCGGCCCGGTCAAAATCGCCGGCGCGTCCACGGTCAGGCCGGCTTTGGTCAGGCCGTCAGTCATGGCTTTGGCCAAATCCTTGCCGGCTTTTTCCTGCATACGCGCCGGAATTTCTTCGCAGAATATTTCAAATAAGAGTTCAGACATTGTGTTCTTCCGTTAGCAGCGAAGGCATAAGACGGGCGGGAGCCAAGCGCTCCATAATTCCACCCATAACGCCGCCCAAATTTTCGTAAATATCGGGATTGGACACCCGAAAAACCGTATAGCCCCGACCCGCTAAATATTTATCGCGCACCTTATCGCGATTCACGCCGTCACCCAAAACATGGCTGTCACCGTCAACTTCGATAATCAGTTTTGCTTTGTGACAGGCAAAATCAACAATGTAGTCTTGAAATATGACCTGCCGGCAAAAGCGGTAGCCATATTGTTTCAAGGCGCGCAATTCATACCAAAGCTTTTGTTCACATTGAGTTTGATCTTTGCGCAATTGACGGGCGAATGATTTAAGGCGAGGGCGTTGTTTCATAGCTGTGTCACCCGGACGTTCCCCCCACCCTCAATCCCTCCCCGCGAGGGGGAGGGAGGCGCAAGATGCTCCACTGAGGTTACCCCTCCCCCCGGCGGGGAGGGGCTAGGGGTGGGGGGAGCGGCCTGATACAAACTCACGCCCCCTGCTCCGCCGCAATTAACGCCGCTTCACAATCTTTCCACGCCACGGCACTGCCTTTAGCCAAATCGCGCACGCGCTTAATATAGTTCGCCCGGTCCGTCGCAGAGATGACCCCGCGTGCATCGAGCAGATTGAAAAAATGGGACGCCTTTAGCGCATATTCATAGGCCGGGAGCGGGAGGGGATTATCCCGGGCGAGCAATTTCGCGCATTCTTTTTCTGCATCTTCAAACCATCCCTTGAGCATTTCAACGGACGCAGCTTCAAAATTATAGGCGCTTTGCTGCACTTCATTTTGATGAAACACATCGCGATAATAAAGCTGGTTTTCGGGGTTTTCCGGATTGTTCCAACGCAGATCGTAAATGCTCTCAACGCCCTGCACATACATGGCGAGGCGTTCCAGACCATAGGTCAGTTCGCCGGACACCATGTCCAAATCCAAACCGCCGACTTGTTGGAAATAGGTAAATTGTGACACTTCCATACCGTCACACCAAACTTCCCAGCCAAGGCCCCACGCGCCAACGGTCGGGTTTTCCCAGTCGTCTTCGACAAAGCGAATATCGTGCAAATCCATATCAATGCCGATGGCCTCAAGGCTTCCCAAATACAAATCTTGAATATTGGGCGGGTTCGGTTTCAGCAGGACTTGGAATTGATAATAATGTTGCAGGCGGTTTGGGTTTTCCCCATAACGGCCATCAGCCGGACGGCGCGACGGCTGCGCATAGGCCACATTCCAGCGCTTTGGCCCCAAGGATCGCAGCACAGTCGCGGGATGCAAAGTGCCGGCGCCGACATTGGCGTCAAACGGCTGCAAAACGGCGCAGCCCTGCGCGCCCCAATAGGTTTGCAGCGTTAAAATAAGGTCTTGAAAACAGAGCGGTTGGCCGGGCGTTGACATGGAAAAAAGCCTTGTGAAAATTTGCCCCGTAGTAAGGCCGCCCGCGCCGCTAATCAACCCCGTATAGATTTAGCGCAGCGGTTCAAGCTCATCGGCGAGGCCGGCCAAATCGAGCGCGCGGCGGGCCGGCGCGACGTCTTCGTCAATCACCATGACGCGGCGCGGAATTATACCGATAGAGCCTTCAATGACGCTGTTGTGCATATCGGCCACAAAGTAATCAATTCCGGCCTCTTTTAAGACAGCTTCTGCAAAGCTGATGGTGACAATATTATTGGTCGCAATGATCGTTTGCATGGCCATTACAGCGCCTCACCTTCGACGTCGCCGGACAGATATTCCACCCGTTCTTTGACCGGTTTCAACGCCGGATATAATTTCAGCGCCTCGCTATAGGCTTCAAACGCTTCGTCTTTTTGGCCGAGTTGCTCGAAAATATTGCCGAGCGTCCACAGGCCATAGAAATGACGCGGTTCGTATATCAGGCCTTGGGTAATTTCGGCGGCTGCGCGCGACAGCTCTTTGTTTTCCAAAGCCAAACGGCCGGAGCGAATCCACCCCTCAGCATAGCCGGGCTCTAATCGGATAACATGGTCATACATGCGCGCTGCCAGTTCAATGCGCCCGGCCTTTTGGGCCGTATTGCCCCGCCCCAGAACGTAATCAATCGACGCGCTGCCGGATCGAAGCCAAATCGCCCAAATTTCTTCTGCGACCAAATTGGCCGCGTCCGAATCATCGGTCTTCTTAAGCTTGGCAAACAGCGCGTCGAGTTTCTCTGCACGCTCTGCGTCACTTGTAATGATAATATCGGGGCGGGCATCCGCCGCGCCGTCAGCCTGGCTTGGCTCTTTAACCTCAGGTACAGGCTGCAGGTCGATGGCCGGCGGCTCCGGTATGGCATCGGGCAAGATTTGCGTCTCCGGCAGATCCGGCAAGAGTTGCGCAGCGGTAACCGGGGCCACAGCTAAACACAAAAGGCCGAGGGCCGAGGTCATTAATCGCTTCATAAACATAAAATGACGCCCCCTGCGGCAATGCGCAAGAGGCGTCATCATATATATCGTATATGCCGCGCCGATAATGCGCCGGCAGGACCGGTCGGTTTTAGCCTTGGCGGGCTTTAAAACGCGGGTCAGTTTTGTTGATGACGTAAAGGCGACCTTTACGGCGAACAATTTGGCAATCGCGGTGGCGATTTTTCAAAGATCTCAAAGAAGAACGAACTTTCACAGCAGCACCTATAGTCATAAATTAATAATCAGCGCGCTACCTACGGGCCGGGTCGGCGCAAGTCAAGCGCAGCCTACGATAAATCCGCTGCTTTTTAACCCTTTTTATCCGGACGCGGGCCGTTTAGCGGGTTAGATTCGGCCATGCTCAAATATTTAATCATCCCCGCCCTGACTTTAACCGCCTGCGCAAGTACGCCCACATCAACGCAGGCTGCGGCGGCGAAAACCATCCCTGTACCCTCCATTGCGCCCCTGCGCGACCCGGCAATCATAGACCAAGCCGCAAGGTTTAAGGCATGGCAAGCCGATTTCACAGCCCGCGCCATTGCAAAAGGTTACAGGCCTGAACTCGTGCGCGGCGTCATTGGCGGGGCGACGTTTAAACCGTCCGCCGTCAAATCCAATGATGAGCAGCCCGAATTTACAAAACCGATCTGGAGCTATGTCAAAGGCGCGGCATCCGCCGACCGCCTGAATAAAGGCAAAGGCAAATTGACCGCCCATCGCAGCAGCTTTGACGCCATAGAGGCCCGCTATGGCGTAGATCGCAACATATTGACCGCGATTTGGGGATTGGAGAGCAGTTACGGCACAATTTTGGGCAATTATGACGCCGTCGATGCGCTGGCCAGTTTTGCCTATGACGGGCGGCGCGTCAACTTTGGCGAAGCGCAATTGTTTGCCGTATTGGATCTGCTGACCGCCGGTAAAGTGCGCCGTGACCAACTGAAATCATCATGGGCCGGCGCGATGGGCATGACCCAGTTTATCCCGGCAACGTTCCGTGATTACGCCGTCGACTTTAACGGCGACAGCAATATGGATTTATGGGGTAATTCCGGCGACGCTCTCGCCTCTGCCGCCAATTACCTGTCGCGCAGTAAATGGCAACGCGGTGAGCCGGTCATGGCCGAAATTACTCTGCCCGCCGATTTTGACTACTCCCTGTCTGACGGGCGCAAGAAAACCGTCTCTGAATGGGCCGCCATCGGCGCGCGCCCCGTCCAAGGCGGCAGCTTCACCCCGGCCGGCCAAACGCTTGAGGCCAAGCTCTATATTCCCGCCGGCAGCAAAGGCCCGGCTCTGCTGACATTTAAGAATTTTGACGTGATAAAACGCTATAATAATTCCAACAGCTACGCCATGGGCATTACCGCTCTTGCGCTTGGCTTTGACGGCAAGCGCGCGATCAGCACGCCGTGGCCGGAAGCGGATGAGGCCCTGTCCCTGACGCAAAAGAAGGCACTGCAAGAAGCCCTGACCGCGCAAGGCTTTGACACCGGCGGCGTCGACGGTCTGATTGGCCCGAACAGCATGAAAGCCATACGCGGCTGGCAAAGCGCCAACGGCGTGATTGCGGACGGCTATGTCGAGAAACGGCTATGGCTGCGGATATTAAAGGGCGCGGGAATCGTGCCTTAAGATATTTAGCATCTTAAGACCGAAGACTTAGAGTGAATATCAAATTCTGCCCCATATTCTTCTCCCTTGGGGAGAAGGCCGATAGACGCCGGGCGTCCCGGGTTTCAAACCCTTTCAAATTGAGCGCCCTTTGACTCACCCCCCGCATTCCCTCAAACTCCCGCACATGAAACTCATCGCCACACTCATCGTCGCCCTTATCGCAGCCGAACATATCGGCATTATGATCATGGAGATGTTCTTTTGGGACCACCCTGTCGGGCGCGGTATATTCGATATGAGCGCGGAGCTGTCCGCAGAGACAAAAGTCAATGCGGCGAACCAAGGGCTATATAATGGGTTTTTGGCGGCAGGTTTAATTTGGGGACTGATCGCCAAAAAGCGTGACGTGACGATTTTCTTTTTGCTCTGCGTTCTGGCCGCAGGGATATTTGGCGGATTCACCGCGAAACCGAGCATATTCTATGTGCAGGCCCTTCCGGCGGCTTTAGCGCTCGCGGCGGTTTGGATGTCGGGACGGCGTGACGCCTAGGCCCCGCCGCCGCTGCTTAACCACCACAGCAGCAATCCGCCCACGGCGACGCGGTAGATCATAAACGGCAGGAAACTGACCCTTGCCACCAGTTTCATAAATACGGCAATTGCGGCCCATGCGGCAAAAAATGACAGTACGACAACGAGCGCTGCATCGCCCATATCGGCCACGCCTTGCCCTTCGGTAAATAGTTTAAGCGCGGCGTAGGCGCCGCCGACCATAATCACCGGGATCGCCATCAGCATAGAGAAGCGCGCCGCCTCAGGCCGGGTGTAGCCGAGCGCGCGCGCCGCGGTCATGGTGATGCCGCTGCGCGATGTACCGGGGATGAGGGCAATGGTCTGCGCTAAGCCGACCACAGCTGCGCCCTTCCAACTCATAATATCGACGGTTTTGATCTTTTTGCCGTAAATGTCCGATATCCACAAAATGATGCCGAATACAATAAAGGCGACTGCTATTATGTAAGGCGAACGCACAGCTTCATCGAGTCCGGAGAACGCCATGATTGCGCCAACAATTAAAACCGGAGGCGTTGCGACTATAATATTGAGCGCCAATTTCGCGTTTGCGCTGTGCTGACGGGGCTTACCGACTGCGAGCAGATCAAACCCGCCGGTTATCATCCGCGCAACGTCTTTGCGAAAATAGACGAACACCGCGCCGAGACTGCCGAGATGCGCCATCAAATCAATCAAAGGCCCTTGGTCCGGCCAGCCCATGACCTTGGCGGGCAGAATCAAATGCGCGCTGCTGGACACCGGCAGAAATTCGGTCAGGCCTTGGATAATCGCGAGCAGGATAAGGTGCAATAATGTCATAGAATGGCTTTAACGCGGGAGGGTTACCAAGGCGTTTAACAGGCCGGTGAGGCCCATTAAGGGTCGTTTAGGCCCGAAACGGGCAAACTTACCGGTCAAACGGCTCTGTTAAAAAAATAAATACATGGTTAACGATACATTGCATCCATATTTTATGAAACATTTCAATGATTTGGAGAAAATTAAATCACGCCTCGTATCAAATTTTGACAAAGTGTCGCAGCTTGACCGCCCTGTAAGTGCAGTGTAGGACTTGCAGCCCGCAGCGATTACCGCGCGGCCTCTACACATATCGGAGCTTCCAATGGCAAACAAAATGCTGCAATTCGTTAATACTGAACGTGACATGCCGACAAAACGTGACGCCGAGGTGCGCAATGAAGATTTCATGGAAATTTACGGCGATTATATTGCGGTCAAAGCCGAAGAACAGGCCAGCCGTTGCAGTCAATGCGGCGTGCCGTTTTGCCAAAACCATTGCCCGCTGCAAAACAATATTCCGGACTGGTTGAAATTAACCGCTGAGGGTCGCACCGAAGAAGCTTACCATATTTCTGCGGCGACGAATAATATGCCGGAAATTTGCGGGCGCATTTGTCCGCAAGATCGCCTGTGCGAAGGCTCTTGCGTAATTGAACAATCCGGCCACGGTACAGTGACCATTGGCGCTGTTGAGCGTTATTTAACCGATACAGCCTGGGAAAATGATTGGATTGCGCCGCTAAAACCACGTCGTGAATTACCTTTGTCAGTTGGCATTGTCGGCGCAGGCCCGGCCGGCCTCGCCGCCGCAGAGCAGCTTCGCGAGAAAGGTTGGCAGGTCACAGTCTATGACCGTCATGATCGCGCCGGCGGTCTTTTAATTTATGGCATTCCGAATTTCAAACTCGATAAATCTATCGTCGAGCGCCGCACAAAACGACTTGAGGACGGCGGCATTGAATTTGTTTTAAACTGTAATGTCGGTACGGATATCAGCTTTGAAAAACTGCGTGAAAAGCATCAAAGCATTTTGATCGCAACCGGCGTTTACGCGGCCCGCGACCTGGACGTGCCGGGCGGCGGCGCAAAAGGTGTCACGGCGGCCCTGCCTTTCCTGATGGATTCCAACCGCCGCAATTTAGGCGATTTGGTCGAAACTGAAACCGCTGAAGGCAAAGACGTTGTTGTTATCGGCGGCGGCGACACAGCGATGGATTGCGTGCGCACCGCCGTTCGCCAAGGCGCAAAATCCGTAACCTGCCTTTACCGCCGTGACCACGCCAATATGCCGGGATCGCGCCGGGAAACCGCCAATGCCCAAGAAGAAGGCGTGGTGTTTGAATGGCTCGCCTCTCCGAAGTCCGTGCATGATGACGGCGGAACAGCTTCTGCCGTCCGGGCTGACCGTATGCGTCTTGGACCGAAAGACCCGTCGGGACGCCAACGCCCGGAAGCGATCGAGGGCGCAGAATTTGACGTCAAAGCCGACCTGGTCATTAAGGCGCTGGGTTTCACCCCGGAAAACCTTCACAATATCACAGAGCAATTGCAACTGACCCGTTGGTCAACGGTTCGCGTCAACCCGCTGACTTTTGAAACCAATCTGCCGGGCGTTTACGCCGCCGGCGACATTGTTCGCGGCGCGTCCCTTGTGGTTTGGGCCATCCGCGAAGGCCGCGACGCCGCCGAGCACATGCACAAATACCTCAAAGCGCAGATGATTGCTGACGCGCAAGTTGCGGCAGAATAGTCATGAGCACGATGACAGGAAGATGCATGTGCGGCGACACGACCTACATCGCCGGCGGTACGCCATCGGCAGCCCATGCTTGCCATTGTGATGATTGCCACAGATTTGCGGGCGCAGGCTTTGTCGGCGTGAACTTTGAAACGCTGGAAGTAAACGGGCCGGTTAACTGGTTTGACTCATCAGAATGGGGCCGGCGCGGCAGTTGCAGCAATTGCGGAAGCGCAATGTTTTGGCAACTTCGCTCCGGTGGCGGCCCAAAGGTTGTGACCCTCGGGAGTCTTGATGACCCGTCCGAAATCGCGCCTATAAATCAGCATTATTTCGCTGACAACATTCCCGCCGGATACAGCGATGCCGGCGACGTTAATATAATGAGCCGCGAAGAAACATTGGCCTATTTTGCAAGTATGAGCCCCGAATAATTTTCGGCCTTGATGCGCGCAAACTAAAAATTTGGAAAAGAGAAAAACATGTCTGATTGGCTAAAGAAATACGAAACCTCCCGCGACGCCCTTATGGCCGCCGGTGCCTATGATCCGGCGAGCGAGCATGATGCCTGCGGCGTTGGTCTTGTCGCCTCTATTAAGGGTGAACCGCGCCGTGATGTGGTAACCAAAGCGGTCTCTGCGCTGAAGAATATTTGGCACCGGGGCGCGGTTGATGCGGACGGAAAAACCGGCGACGGTGCCGGCATCCGTCTTGATATTCCGCAGGAATTTTTCCGAGCCCAAGTTGAGCGCACAGGCCATAAACCGTCCAACGCCAAAATTGCTGTCGGCATGATCTTTTTGCCGCGAACGGATTTCAAAGCCCAAGAGGCCGCGCGGACCATCGTCGAAACTGAACTTTTGAAAGAAGGTTTTTATATTTACGGCTGGCGTCAGGTTCCGATCGACATGTCCGTCATCGGCGAAAAAGCCAAAGCGACCCGCCCATCCATTGAGCAAGTCATGTTCCGCGACCCCAAAGGCCGCAAAGGCGACAAACTGGAACGCGAACTTTATATTGTGCGCCGCCGCATTGAAAAAAGCTGCATCGAAGCCTCGATTCCAAGCTTTTATGTCTGCTCCCTGTCCGTTCAAACGATCATCTATAAAGGCATGTTCCTGGCCCAGGATATCGACACGTTCTTCCCGGATCTGCAGCACGAATTATTTGTGTCCCGCGCCGCGCTTTATCATCAACGCTACTCGACGAATACTTTCCCGCAATGGTCATTGGCACAACCGTTCCGTATGATCGCCCATAATGGCGAGATCAATACGCTCAAAGCCAATACCAACCATATGCGCAGCCATGAAAACCGCATGGCCAGCCGCGCATTCGGCGATCAAGCCGAAGACGTAAAACCGATCATTCAAAAAGGCGGATCTGATTCTGCTGCCCTTGATCAGGTCTTTGAACTTCTGGTTCGTGCCGGCCGCATTGCGCCCATGGCAAAGACTTTACTTGTGCCGGAAGCCTATTCAAAACGCGGGGATTTGATGCCTGACAAATGGCGTCACCTTTACGAATATTGCAACGCCGTTATGGAGCCATGGGACGGCCCGGCCGCCCTCGTTGCTTATGATGGCCGCTGGTGTATGGCCGGCCTTGACCGTAATGGCCTGCGCCCTCTGCGTTACGCGATTACCGATGACGGCCTTTTGGCGGTCGGGTCGGAAACCGGCATGTGCCCGCTGGATGAAAAAGATATTATCACCAAAGGCGCGCTGGAACCCGGCCGCATGATTGCTGTTGATTTGGAAGAGGCTAAATTTTACGACAGCCACGCCATTATGAACAAATTAGCCGATGCACGCCCTTATAAAAAATGGATCGCGGCGACTGTCAATCTGGACGAAAAGCTGTCCGGCCCGGAGCCAAAATCCGGCTATAGCGCAGAGCAGTTGGCCCGCCGGCAAATGTCTTGCGGCCAGACGCTGGAAGATTTGGAACTGGTGCTCTCGCCTATGGCGGAAACCGGAAAAGAAGCGATAGGCTCTATGGGCGACGATACGCCTTTGGCGGTACTATCCGATATTTACCGGCCACTGTCACATTTCTTCCGTCAGAACTTCTCGCAGGTTACAAACCCGCCGATTGACCCGCTGCGCGAAACTCGCGTTATGGGCCTGAAAACACGTTTCAGAAATCTGCGCAACATCTTAAATGATACCAAGTCACAAACCAATTCCATGTACACGCTCGAGAGCCCGGTCATGACGAGCGGCATGTATGACCGTTATGCCAAAATGGTCGGTAAAAACCTGCGCGTGATTGATTGCACCTTCCCTGTGCCTGAATTGGGCGCTGTGCCCGGCGTTGCGCTCCGCGCCGCGATTGAGCGCATTAAAGACGAGGCCAAACAGGCCGTAGAAGACGGCATTGAAAATGTAGTCTTGTCAGACGAGGCCGCAAATGAAGACCGCGTTGCCGCGCCGATGATTTTGTGCGTCGGAGCGGTTCAGGGGCACTTGGTCTCAAACAAGTTGCGTTCGTTCTGCTCTATTTTGGTTCGCAGCGCCGAATGTATGGACACGCACTATTTCGCCGTTCTGATTGGCGCGGGCGCTACGACCGTCAACGCTTATCTGGCCCAAGCCAGCTTAGAGGACCGCGTCAATCGCGGCCTTTTGGATGTTGATTTGGACGGAGCCGCTGCGAAATATAAATACGCCATTGAGCAGGGCCTGCTTAAGATTATTTCCAAAATGGGTATCAGTGTTATTTCAAGCTATCGTGGCGGGAATAACTTTGAAGCGCTCGGTTTGTCACGGGCATTGGTCGGGGAATTTTTCCCGGGCATGAGTTCGCGCATCTCAGGCATTGGCCTTGGCGGTCTGGAGAGCAAGCTTTTACAAAATCACGAACGGGCCTTTGAGCCGTCTGTAGTCACGCTGCCTGTTGGCGGTTTGTACCGCGTCCGGGCCAAGGGCGAGCGTCATGCATATCGCGCTGACATGATCCATTTGCTTCAGGAAGCCGTCGGCGGCGATGATTATCAGTTGTATAAAACCTACGCTGATAAAGTGAATAATGATCACCCGATCCAAATTCGGGATCTTTTGGACATGACGCCGGCCGGTGACCCGGTGGCGCTGCATGAAGTTCAATCGGTCAATGAAATTCGAAAACGGTTCTGCACTCCGGGCATGTCTTTGGGCGCTCTGTCGCCGGAGGCTCATGGCACGCTTAACATCGCCATGAACCGTATTGGCGCAAAATCTGTATCAGGGGAAGGCGGCGAAGATCGCGCGCGCTACAAACCGCTCCCGAACGGTGACAATCCAAACTCTGCCGTGAAGCAAATCGCCTCCGGCCGGTTCGGCGTTACGGCTGAATATCTGAATCAGTGCCGTGAGATTGAAATTAAAGTGGCCCAAGGCGCAAAGCCGGGCGAAGGCGGGCAGCTTCCCGGCTTTAAGGTCACGGAAATGATCGCGAAATTCAGAAATGCCACCCCGGGCGTGACCCTGATTTCACCGCCGCCGCATCACGATATTTATTCCATCGAAGATTTAGCGCAGCTGATTTACGATCTGAAACAAATCAACCCGATTGGGCGGGTTGCCGTCAAGTTGGTTGCGTCATCAGGCGTCGGCACGATTGCGGCCGGCGTCGCGAAGGCGGAAGCCGACACCATCCTGATCGCCGGTCACAATGGCGGCACAGGCGCGTCCCCGCAAACCAGCCTGAAATATGCCGGCATTCCGTGGGAACTGGGCCTGTCCGAAGCCCATCAGGTTTTAACGCTTAACAATCTGCGTGACCGCATTACGCTGCGAACCGATGGCGGGCTGAAAACCGGTCGCGATATTGTCATTGCGGCAATGCTGGGCGCTGAAGAATATGGCATCGGCACGCTGTCCTTAGTCGCAATGGGCTGCATTATGGTGCGTCAGTGTCACAGCAATACATGCCCTGTCGGCGTGTGCGTGCAAGCCCCTGCGCTGCGTGAAAAATTCACAGGCACGCCCGAAAAGGTCATCAATCTGATGAGCTTTATCGCCGAGGAAGTACGTGAGATTCTCGCAAGTCTTGGCGTAACATCTTTGGATGAAATCATCGGCCGCACCGATCTGCTTACGCAGGTGTCTCGCGGCTCTGCTGACCTTGACGATTTGGATTTAAACCCGGTGCTGGCCATGGTCGACAGTCGCGCCGTAATTTCATCGCGTAAAAAACGTAATGAAGTGCCGGATACACTTGATGCCCAAATCATCAAAGATGGCGCGCAAGCGTTTGAGCGCGGCGAGAAAACTCAGCTGACATACTCGGTGCAAAACACGCACAGGGCTATCGGGACGCGGACCAGTTCTCACCTTTATCAAAACTTCGGCCGTGATGGCCTGCCTGACGGCCAATTGACCGTCCGTCTGCGCGGCTCTGCCGGGCAGTCTTTGGGCGCGTTTGGTATGAAAGGCTTAAAACTGATCGTCGACGGCGATGCCAATGATTATGTCGGCAAAGGCTTGTCCGGCGCGCACATTATCGTGTCTCCCCAAGGCGGATCACGCATCGATAAACACAGATCATCCATTATCGGCAATACCTGCCTTTACGGCGCAACCGACGGCGTGCTGCTGGCAGCAGGCCGCGCGGGTGAACGATTTGCGGTTCGCAATTCCGGCGCACGCACAGTCGTCGAAGGCCTTGGCACGAATGGCTGTGAATATATGACAGGCGGCGCGGTTGTCGTTCTTGGCAGCGTCGGTGATAATTTTGGTGCCGGCATGACCGGGGGCATGGCCTATATTTGGGATCCCGAGGATAAATTTGCCAAAGCGGCCAATCCTGACAATATCGTCTGGCAGGCTGTCGAGACTGACTATTACGAAACTCAGCTTAAAGACCTGATTGCTTTGCATGCCAAAGAAACGGGCTCTGAAACATCGGCTAAAATCTTGGCGGAATGGGATTTGGAAAAAGCCAATTTCAAACAAATCGTTCCCAAAGAAATGCTGAACCGATTAGAGCACCCCGTTAAAAACGTTGCATAAACATAAAAAAGGCGTCTCACATATGAGACGCCTTTTTTGCAGACTGTCACTGAGGCTTATTGCGTCAGGCGCACTTCATTCAAGCGGGCACCGATCTTCTCAAACGTCGCAATCAGCTTGGCATTGTCGCCGGCATCAAAATAGTTTTTTCTGCTGCTGGCACATTCCCCAAGCATGGTTTTGGTTTTTTTATCGGTAACCTGAAAAGCGATTGTTATAACTTCAAACCCCGACGCCTTGGCGTTGTTACAAGCTGTAACTGTATCTTTGTTCGCATTCTCCTCAAGCGTGGTTGATGTCGACGCGTTATTGCTATCTAAATATGGCGGGGTATCCAAATGGATCGTGTTGTTTCCATCCGTCATAACAATCATCAGCTTTCGCACATCTTTCGCCGTAGCAGAAGCTTGCGCGAACGGCTCACCGGGCGACAGGACACGTGTTCCCCATGCAATACCGATCGGCATGTAAGTATTCCCACCGCCACGTAAAGCATCAATGTCGGATTTCAATTTCGGAAAGTCATTGGTCAGCGCTGTAATGGCTCTGGGGCAATTATTGCGGCGATCAAGACCGTCTGCCTTACGCTCCTTGGCCTCAAATCCGGTCAATCCCGGCACAGCCGTCGAGTAAGTCGAATCTTCAATGTGAAGTCCCGCAGGACGCACACCAACGCAACCCGTCCATTCCGCTGTATAATCCCGATCTTCATTCGTCGTGGTTGATGTTCCGGCCGATCCGCCGGTGCAGGATTTTTCAGGGTATTGATAAGACGCCCCATCACGTTGACCTGTTAACATCACGCCCGTCTCTGTACAGTTTGCCGGCGTCCCGCCCGTTGTTGTTGTCACCGGCTCGTTCCGGGTTACGGTGTATTCGTCGGGCATGTCGAGCCAAGTCGCGTCGCGTTTATCCGAACCGACATTCACGTACCGCGCAAACGGAACAATACTGACAGTCACTTTATCTGCCGGGAAGCTTTCCAGAGTTCCAAGCAGACCTTTTGCGCCGACTTTCAAAGCATCAAGCTTTCCGTTTATGGTCATGGAACCCGTATTGTCGAGCACCAGAGCAATTTCTAACGTCCCCCCGGCATTAATCTGCGATTGGGCTTTGGCACCAATTTTAACGGTACTCTTCCCGATCATACCCATGAAAGCCGTCTTATAATCGCTTTGTGCCTTAACCGTAATGGTTGGGTTTGCGATCCTAATGATCGTTTTTCCGGTTGCCGCATCAAAACCGTTTTGCGCCATAACCTCGTTAACAACAGTCTTGCGATCAGAGTTTTTGACCGTCAGTCGGCCTTTTGTGGGTTGAAGGCGCGCCGCCGCCAACACGCCTGCGTCTACTTGGGCCTGCAAGCTGACTTTGGCTTTCGTCATGCCTGAATAGTCAATAGCGGCGCCGACAACTGTGAGAAGCCCCAATACGCTGAGGCTGAACATCATAGCCACATTGCCCTGCGTATCCCGGCCAAGTCGCGTCATCACACTATTCTTTTTATTATCTGCAGACATAATTTTACTCTCATTCCCACTAATGTCCCACGCGTAACACAGACGGCCTTAAGGTTTTGCTCAGAAACAGGGTGAATAAAGTCTTACGAAAAAGATACCCGGGACTAAAAACCGGCGGCGGCATAAATGGCGTCTATCGCCGTCATTTGCGCCTCTGCATCGCGCGGTGACAGGCGCGCGGATTGGCCGGTGAACGCACCGATAAAGTCATCCAATTGCGCCCGATAGGTCGTGATTCCGGCTTTGACATGGAGCCGGGACTCTCCGGGTTTTGTGATCGTAATCGTGTGCCCGTTATGGGGCGCAATAAAATTGTTAAACCGCAACGTACCCAGACTGCCTGAAACCTCAAACAGGACACGGCCGGATGCGGCTGCGCTCATATCGCATATAATGTCTCCTGTGACGTCGCCGGATTGCACGCCGGCTTGCATAGACACATCAACGCCGGACTCTCGCGCTGCTTGCGCGCGGGTAATTTGCGGCTCGCCAAACAAACTGCGAAATGCATGCAGCGGATAGCATCCCAAATCCATTAAGGCCCCACCGCCAAGCGGCCGCGCATATCTAAGCTCGCCGGGAGTATTTTCGATATGATGAGCGAATTCGCCGCGAAAGTGCTCTGGCGTTCCGATGGCGCCCGCCTTAATTTGTTCTCTGACAAAATGAAACGCGGGGTGAAATGCGTAATGATAGCCCTCCATCAAAAGACTGCCCGCGCGGCGCGCTGCCGCCGTCATTTCCCGGGCCTGCTCCGCGTTCATTGCAAAAGGTTTTTCACATAGAACAGCTTTGCCATGCTCCAGCGCCATAACAACCCATTTAACATGCGCGCTTGGCGGCAGCGCGCAGTAAACAATATCAATAGACGGGTCGGTGCAAACCTGCGCGTAATTTGCGGCCTTCGCTGATATAAGGTCATTCCCGGTAATAAAACTTTCCGCCTTAGCGGCCTCCCGGCATCCGACAGCGACAATATCAATATCCCCCCGCGCCTTTGCGGGCGCGAGAAAAGCTTTCGGCGCAATCCGCGCCGCGCCCAAAAGCCCTGCGCGGATCATCGAGCTTTCAAGGCGGCGGCCAATTCTTTCCCCTTGGCCGTCTTAAGGGCCGCGCAGAGCTCTATGCGCTCCAACGCCTGCGCCAAATTGCGCTCATAGCCGGGCATCAAATCAGCTTTGCTTTCAAAGAATGTCTTTGCGTCATCACGTTTTTCGAGGCTGCAAAACTTAGCATAATTTGGCATGCCCGGCCGGCGCACATCAGAAATACGGGTCGCCGAAAAATCATCAAAATTAGTTTTCAGCCATGTCCATGTGTCGCCCTTAACGGCGTCGTTGCTCATCATCACAGAAATTAAAGATGCGGCCTGACGGCCTGTCATGCCGTCTGTATCTGTGAGGGCGGCCTCACGAAGCTGCGCCGCGATTTCAGTATCTGTTACCGACCCCAATGCGCCAAGCGCCGCGCCTTTTTCAAAAGCGCTTCCCGATTTAACCATTTTTCGGAGCGGGGCAGTAGCATTTTCGGGGTCAGTTTTGGCGACACTCCGAAGCGCGCGCGAAAGCAGGTTTTGCGGCGCGGCTCTTTTATCGACCTTGGCGTTTAATCCCAGATATTTCGCGCCCATCGCGGCAAATTCCGCCTGCAGCTCTTTATCATTCCCCGCCCCGGTCAAAAGCGCGGCAAGCGTGGGGGTAAGCAGATTGCCTTCGACAGTGTCTTGGCCTTTAATAGCCTTATAACGCGCGCCGAAACTGTCCGTAATCAGCCGCGCAAAGTCCTTGTTATCCGGCGCGGGAAGGACATTTCCAAGGGCTGATATTGCACTGGCCGCAGATGATGCCACGTCATATTGCGGTGAAATCGCGAAAGTCTCTAACCACTCAACATAGTCCGTGCTCTCTAATTGACCCGCATCGTAGGACGCCTGCAAACTATCCAGCGCAGAGAGCTGCTCGCGCGTGTTTAAGACTGAAATGTCTTTTGGAAGCGTATCTGGATTTTTCGCATAAACATTAAACCGATAATAAGCAGCGCCGTCAGAATTGGGCATAATCCAGTCGACATTACAGGCCTTGGATAATGATGTTCGCTGACGCGTTGAATTGTGCAGATAGCACATTTTTTTGACTTCTCCGGCCTGGCTGTATTTCAAACAAACCGGGATTTCCCATCCTCCATTACCCATATCCGGATCGACGCGGCTTTCCACTTTTGATCCAAGCGGCGCGTAGCGGGCTTGGGTAAACTCAACAAATGTCGATCCGTCCTGCCAACACGCAAGCTCCCCTGAAATGCGCGGCAGTCCCGGTTGATCCACAAAGCTTTTCATCGCGCTCACCACACTCGGATTTCCCGAACCCTCCGCGATAGATTTGAAAAAATCATCCCCGGTCGCAACGCCGTCTTTGAAACGCTCCATGTGCAAGCGGACGCCTTTTTGGAACGCGTCTTCGCCCAAATAACTTTCAAACATGGACAGCACTCCGCCGCCTTTGCGGTAGGTAATGGCGTCAAATTGGTCCATCACATTTTCTGACCGCGATAAAGGCTCTCGTACTTTTCGGGTTCCGGCCAAACTATCGAGATGCATTGCCTCCAAAGACGCATTCAGCGTTACCCGATCAAAATCGCCGTCCGGTTTCCAAAGCGTCAGGCTCTTATTGCCCATCCATGTGGCAAAGGCCTCATTCAGCCAAATGTCTTCCCACCATACGGGCGTAACCAAATTCCCGAACCATTGATGGGCAAGCTCGTGGGCATGAACGCGGGCATAGCTGCGTTTTTGAGACAGCGGCGCATCATCATCCAGCAGCAGTAAATATTCGCGGTAAACAATCGCGCCCGGATTTTCCATCGCGCCAAACGCATATTCCGGCGCCGCAATCAGATCGAGTTTTTCGTATGGATATTCGCTTCCGAAATACCGCTCCAGCGCCGTTAAGATGCCGTCCGTATTTTCAAGCGCATATTGCAGTTGTTCCCCCGAGCCTTTGGCCGCCAGCCCCCGCAGCGCAATCGGCCGACTGCGGATGTCATTGGCGGGAATATCGCCGAAATCCACCACATCAAACGGCCCTGCCCCAAACGCAATCAGGTAAGTCGGCAGCGGCCGCGTGGTTGCAAAGACATGTTTCGTCCATCCGCCGCCATCATCTAATTCTGCCATTTTTGGTGTATTGGCATAGACGACATTGTCGTCAGGCGAGGCAATGCTCATATCAAACGGGACT
The DNA here is from genome assembly GCA_938015875.1 of uncultured Robiginitomaculum sp. Lineage (GTDB taxonomy): Bacteria > Pseudomonadota > Alphaproteobacteria > Caulobacterales > Maricaulaceae > Robiginitomaculum. The sequence continues at coordinate 17,822 of CALLXE010000014.1, forward strand.
TTAAATCGTGGCTCGTCAAAGCTTGGAAACGCTTCGCGCGCGCCCATCGGTTCAAATTGGGTGACAACGTAATTATCATCCCCGCGCTTGACTTTATACGCCGAGAACAGCGACGTGTTATAGGGCGTTTCAAACGCAATCGTCAGGCGCGCAGCCCCGACGCTGACCGGCGTTTCGAAATTCAGGCGCGCCACACCGGAGGGCGCTTCGGCCGGGTCAATCTGCGTATAAATCCCTTTAATCAGGGCGTCACCTTGGGTGACAAAAACATCGCTGACATCCATGGCCTTGCCGTGAATCCAAACCTGCTGCGTGGCGTTTTTAATATCGACGTCAATGGCGACCACGCCGCTCATCGTATCGGCCGCAGGATCAATACGCAGATCAACAGCGTAATGCGCGGGAACGACGTTATCGCCAAGTTGCGCGTGCGGCACGGCATCTTCAACATACACCCCGTCACCGGATTTGGAACACGCCGCCAAAGCCAGAGTGAGCCCCAAGAATAACGGCAGAAAAAAACGGGAATATGTCATAGCAAGCGCTCTCTATTATCAGGCTGTGAAGGCCGCTTAATGAATAACCGGCGGAGCGTTAAATGCACAGTCTTTTTTCTATACGCACGCCAAAAAGTAATGCTATAACACTTCGGTGAGAATAAGGGGCCAATGACGGCATGACTGACACCGCTGATCATAGCTGCGATACGCCGGAATTGCATGACCCGCTCGCCGCAGGCCGAGCTAATATTTCAGGGCCGGGCAGGCTTGCCCCCGAAACGGCGGCGCGCATAACGCGGCGAATTACATCTTATTCCGTTATCGTCGGAATTATTCTGATTGTTTTAAAATTCGTCATTTGGCGAGAATCTGACTCCGTCGGAATTTTGTCTTCACTCGTCCACTCAAGTCTTGATCTGATCGCGGCGCTCGCCACGTTTTTCGGTGTGCGTTATGCCGCCCGCGCCCCGGATGCAATCCACAGTTACGGGCGCGGTAAAGCGGAAGGCTTTATTGCCGTCCTGCAGGCCTGCCTGGTCTTTTTCTCCGCCGCGCATATTTTAGAAGAGGGTATTGAGCGCTTCATGGAGCCGCAAGCTGTGCAGCAGGGCGGGGCCGTTTTGATGGTGATGGTTATCGCCATTTGTATTACGGCGTGCCTGCTTATGGCCCAGACTTATGCCATTCGATCAACAGGGTCCGTTGCGATTAAAGGAGATCGCGCTCATTTTCTTGCCGATATGGCGTCCAATATGGCCGTGATTATCGGCGTGTCATTTGCCGCCTTCACCCCATTTATTCGTGCTGACAGTATCGTCGCCATCATGATTGCCGGCTGGCTTGCCTTTACAGGTTACAGAGTCGCAAAAATGGCATTTACCCAGCTTATGGACCGTGAACTGCCTGATACGGAGCGCGATTATATCCGCGCGCTGGCCGGTCACGATGACCGCATTATCGCGGTCAAAGATTTGCGCACCCGCGCCTCCGGCCCTCATGTCCATATACAAATGCACGCGCACTTGTCGGAAACACTGACTTTGATTGAGGCCCACGATATTATCACCGCAGCGGAGCAGCGCGTTCTGGCGGCCTTTCCCGCCGCAGACGTTACCATCCACCCTGACCCATGCGGGCACAGTCACGGCAATGCGCGTTTTCGGCGTGGTGACTAAGTCGCACGCGCCTTACAAACTTTTCGCCTGTTAAGAGCTTGTTACCCATAAGCGCCGATAATCAGGCGTTATGAGAACCCTTTACCATTGGCCCTTGGACCCCGGCAGCCGTCAGGCCCGCTTGGCTATGGGTGAAAAGAAGCTGAAATTTAAGCTCGAGTCGGTCAATCTTTGGGCACCCGATGAAGCCTTTTTGGCCATATGCCCTGAAGGCATGCCGCCGGCCTTATTAGAACCGCTCAGCTCCGGCAAAGTCCTCATCACAAGCGCCCGCGCCATATGCGAATTTGTCCAAGACCAAAGCCCTGCCCGCAATTCCATCATGCCGGACACGGCCTCCGGCAAGGCCGAAGCGCGTCGCCTCTGTCAATGGTTTGACAGCAAATTCACAGGCGAAGTAAACGCTTACATCCTCTCAGAGCGCTTGGAGAAAATTATCTCCGGCGGCGGGGCTCCGGATCCGGCCGTGCTGCGCGCCGGCCGCGAAAACCTCGCCTTTCATCTGCAATATATTGCCTGGCTGCTGGAGGATCGCGACTGGTTAGCCGGGGGCAGATTCTCGCTTGCAGATATTTGCGCCGGCAGTCACTTGTCCTGTCTGGATTATTTGGGCGAGATTAAATGGGATAATTTTCCGGGCGTGAAACCGTGGTACCAAAAACTGAAATCCCGCCCTGCGTTTCAACCGCTGCTAAAGGACCGCATCCCCGGCCTGATGCCGCCGCGCCACTATGCGGATTTGGATTTTTAGGGCATAGACGCGCTATGCTAAAGGCCTTTGATAAACGCGCCGACGCGCTGGGCTTTTCCGGCTACGGCGTCGTTGACCTCACGATCCACGATCCGCAAAACGCCGATTGGCTGCGCGCCTTTGTGGCCGCGGGCTATCACGGCACGATGGATTGGATGGAAGAAACGCTGGAGCGCCGCGTTCATCCCAACGCCATGTGGGACGGCGCAAAATCAGCGATCGTGCTCGGTTATAATTACGGCCCGGACAGCGACCCGATGGTCACCCTCGGCATACCTGACGCCGCGACCATATCCGTTTATGCCCGCAACAAAGATTATCACGGCCTTATTAAAGGCAAGCTGAAAGAGCTCGCCGCGCTTCTTGCCCGCGACACCGGGCAGGACGTTAAAGTCTTTGTCGACACAGCGCCGATTATGGAAAAGCCGCTGGCGATGGCGGCCGGTGTCGGATGGCAAGGCAAACATACCAATGTTGTCTCGCGCGCATATGGCAGTTGGCTTTTTCTCGGGGTCATCCTGTCTGCGGCCCGCATAGAGGCAACGCCCCCTGAGGTTGATCATTGCGGCAATTGCAGCGCCTGCCTTGATGTCTGTCCGACAAATGCCTTCCCCGCGCCTTACAAACTCGACGCACGGCGCTGCATTTCTTATCTGACCATAGAGCATAAAGGTCCGGTTGATGAGGACCTGCGTGCTCTGATGGGAAACCGGATTTATGGCTGCGATGATTGTCTCGCTGTTTGTCCCTGGAATAAATTTGCCGTCGAGGCGAGCGACATAAAACTTCAGGCCCGGGATGATTTAAATACCCCGAATTTAGCACAATTATTGACGCTTTCAGAAACAGAGTTTCGGGATAAATTCTCCGGCTCTCCGATCAAACGCATCGGCCATGCGCAATTTATGCGAAACGTGCTCTACGCTATCGGCAATAGTGAGGATCCGAAATTAAAAACTTTGGCGAAGAACTTTATCGGGCATGAAAATACCGTCGTGGCAGACGCAGCCCGATGGGCAATCGGGCGATAATTTCAGTGAAATGAAATTCCAAAAACATGGTAGTGAGAGTGAGACTTGAACTCACGACCTCAGGATTATGAGTCCTGCGCTCTAACCAGCTGAGCTACCCCACCACACATGTTTGGCCGTAACTTGCGCAAGGCAAATCAGGGAAGCCGCGATATAGGCGAATTTAGCGGCCCTGCCAAGGGGCAATTACGGCTATATTGCCGGGGTTTGCTCGCCCGCTTTGGCTTTGGCTCCGGCGGGCCTTGGGACGCCCGCCTTACCTCCCGGCCATTGACGCAGCAGACCGGTCAGGCGCAGGTCAAAATCGTCTATGGCCCGGTCTTTAACATGGCCAAAACCGCGCACATCATCTGTGGCCGCGACGAGTTTAACTGCGACCGCATGATTGGCTTTGGACAGATCCCGCAATATCATCTCAAGGCGCGCTTCAAATTCACTGATAAGGCGGCGCTCTGTTTTCCGATCTGCCGAATATCCAAACGGGTCAAACGCGGTTCCCCTCAGGCCTTTCAGTTTTGCAAGCACGCCGAACGCTTTAAATATCCACGGCCCGTATTCTTTTTTGCGCAAATGCCCTGTGTCCGAATCGCGGCGGGAAAAGAGCGGCGGAGCGAGGTTAAACCTGAGACCGTGGCCGGGCGCGAATGTACCGGCCAATCCGGCCCTAAAGGCAGGATCGACATAAAGACGGGCAACTTCGTATTCGTCTTTGTAAGATAACAGGCGCGCATATTGAATGGCCACTTCACGGGTTAGTATTGCGCCGCCACCTATGGCACGCTCAGCCATCTCTGCGCGGCGAACCAAATCATTGTATTTATCGGCAAGGGCCACGTTCTGATAAGCGGTTAAATGTGCTATGCGGCGGGCGATCAACTCATCCAAAGGCAAGCGGCGCGGGTCCTGCGCGGCGCGAGCGGCCGGCAAGTTGCGCTCAAGCGCGGCCGGGTCACAAACCCATTGTCGTCCCAATTCAAAGGCAGTCAGATTTTGCGCCGCCTTTATACCGTTAAGCTCAATGGCCCGAGACAAGGCCGCGCGGCTCACCGGCACCCGGCCTTGCTGCCACGCCGCGCCCAATACGGTCATATTGGCATAAATGGCATCACCTAAATGTTGAACGGATAAGAGCTGTGCATTCATCTGCGTCAGGGTTTTGCACGTTGCGGCAATATCCTTAAGCATAGCCGGCTTGCCATATGACAAATCGCGGGCGCCCAAATATTCCGCAGTCGGCACGATCTCGCTGTTCATCACAATATGCGTGCGGCGATTTCCGAGCAGTTTCATAACCTCGGCGTCATGGGTGACAATAATATCCCCGCCAATAACCGTATGAGCCGTCGCGGGCGGAATAGAGCCGGACCGAATATCATCCGGCGTTGCAGCTATTCTGACATGAGAGGTCACAGCCCCGCCTTTTTGCGCAAGTCCTGTTGCGTCAAGTGTGGTTGCGCCGTGGCCGTCAATATGCGCCGCCATACCCAGTAAAGCCGAAATGGTTGTCACGCCTGCCCCGCCTATGCCGGTCACCAAAATGTTGTAGGGTTCAGATAAGTCCGGAATTTGCGGCAAGGGTAAATCAGGCCCGTCAAAGACAGGCAAGGCGCTGTCCCCGGCGGCGCTTTGACCGTTGATAATGGTCACAAAACTCGGGCAGAAGCCTTTTACGCAAGACAGGTCTTGGTTGCAGGTCGATTGGTTGATCAGGCGCTTCAGACCGAATTCCGTCCATGTCGGTTCAATGGACAGGCATTGAGATTGCACCGAGCAATCCCCGCAATTCTCACACACCGCCGGATTAATATACATGCGGCGCGGCTCTGCCGGCATCAGGCCGCGTTTACGGCGACGACGCTTTTCTGTGGCGCAGGTTTGGTCATAGACCAGCACCGTAACGCCTTGGATTTCGCGTAACATCTTTTGTACCGCATTCAGATCATCGCGGTGAAAAAGCTCGGTTCCCCTCTCCAAGGTCACGCCTTTATACCGGTCCGTATCATCTGCGACGACAACGATTTTGCTGACGGCTTCAGCGGCAAGCTGCGTCACGATATGCGGGACGCTGCGCCCGGAAAGCTCCGGCGTCTGGCCACCGGTCATCGCCACAGCGTCATTATATAAGAGCTTGTAAGTTATATTGGCCCCGGCTGCGACCGCAGCGCGAATGGCAAGAGAGCCGGAGTGGGAATAGGTTCCGTCGCCTAAGTTAGAAAATACATGGGACTCAGTCGTGAACGGTGCCATGCCAAGCCACGGGACGCCCTCTCCGCCCATTTGGGTGTGCATATCAGTGTTTGGATCATTCAGCGCCGCCAGAAAATGACACCCGATACCGGCCAAGGCGCGGCTGCCGTCCGGCAATTGTGTTGATGTGCTGTGCGGGCAGCCGGAGCAAAAAAACGGGCTGCGGATATTATTATCGGCGCGACGTCCGGCTTTGTGACGGCTTTCCCCGTAATCTTTGAAATAGGCCTCACCGGTTTCTCTGTGGGGGCCGGCGGGCAGAATATCCAGCAAGGCTGCCGCAATGGTTGGCACCGGAATGACATAAGTGTCGGGAAACAAAGTCGTGCCGTCCTTGCGCCGTTTCCCGATAATTTCCGGACGTGACCGGGACGGAAGGTCGTAAAGTATAGCTTTCATCTGATCTTCAATAAGGGGCCGCTTATGCTCAACGACTAATATCGTATCAAGGCCGGAGGCAAAGGCCGTCAGGCCTTCCGGCTCTAAGGGCCAAGACATAGCAACCTTATAAAGGCTCAGCCCGAGTTTTTTGGCCGCGGGCCGCGTTAATCCTATCGCGTCCATCGCCTCGTAAACGTCCCGCGAGGCGCGCCCTGTTGTTACGATGCCGATCTTGGCTTTGGGCGCGGTCAACGTTTCGCGGTCAAGACGATTGGCCCTCGCAAAAGCCATCGCCGCGGGCAGGCGCTGCTCTCGGTGGATTTTCTCTTTTTCTGCGCGGCCATCTTTACGCTTTATAAAACGGGCCTTAGTCAGACCTTCGATTTTTGGCGTGATAATTGACAGACGGTCCTCGGACACATCAACAACGGCGCCCCCGTCCATTGTATCGGCCAAAGCCTTAAGGGATGTCCAGCATCCGGCGTAGCGGCTCATGGCAATGGCGTAGAGGCCATAGTCCAGTACCTCCTGCACGCTTGCCGGATTTAAAATCGGGATTTCGCAATCCATCATGGCATATTCAGACTGGCTCGGCAGGGTCGAGCTTTTACAGGTCGGATCATCGCCGACAATGGCGACAACGCCGCCCGTCGGGCAAACGCCGGAAAAATTTGCATGCTTAAAAACATCACCGCTGCGGTCAACGCCCGGCGCTTTGCCATACCAAATACCAAAAACACCGTCATATTTCGCGCCGGAAAACAGCTGTGTTTGCTGACTGCCCCAAACAGCCGTTGCGGCAAGATCTTCGTTCAAACCTTCTTGAAAAACGATATTTGCAGCATCCAAAAACGATCCGGCGATTGATAATTGCTGATCATACCCTCCCAGCGGTGACCCGCGATAACCGGAAATATAGCCGGCGGTTTTAAGGGCGGATTTACCGTCCAGACGGGCTTGGTCAAGGGGCAGACGGACCAGTGCCTGTACCCCCGTCATAAAGGCGCGGCCGACAGTCAGAGTATATTTATCATTTAGCGTGATGCCCTGAGCATGCATACCTAATATTTCCATATTTTTATTGATTGCATACCCCTTAAACCTTATTGTATGAAAAAAAATATCATTTATACTTCAAAAGAAGGCAATTATGACCGAAAAACTTGACGCAATAGATGCAAAAATCCTGCACCTTATTCAAAGCAATGCCGCCCTTTCTGTGGCTGAGATCGCCGAACAGGTCGGCTTATCGTCCTCGCCGTGCTGGCGACGGGTCAAACGTATGGAAGAGGACGGCATCATTGTGTCGCGCATTACCGTGCTGGATCGGCAAAAACTGGGTCTGGATTTTGAAGTATTTGTCGCCGTAAAGCTGTCCCTGCCCAATCGTGATAATATGGAAAAATTTGAAAAAGCCGTAAACCGCATGCCCGAAGTCGTGCAATGCAGCGTGGTCACAGGCGCCGTAGACTTTATGCTGCGGGTCGTGACAACCGATATGCATGCCTATGATTTTTTCCTGCGCGATGTTTTGCTTCAAACCGGCTTGGTTTCTGATTTGCAATCGCGCATTGTCCTTCGCACAGCCAAAGATACCAAAGCGGTACCGATTGGCCTTGTCAGCAGCGCCGTACCGAAACTTTAAACCGCGCCCTGTTCGACGGCACTATCGCTCAAGCCGGCGCCGGTGATCCAACCGCCGCCCAGAACCCGCGACGCCTTATCCGTGGCTTCATAAAACACGCAGGCTTGGCCCGGCGAAATGCCGTCTATAGCGCTGTCGAGGCGCACAACGATGTTTCCGTCTTCCAGCGCAAACTTCGCCGGGACAGGGGCTTTCGTACTGCGGGTTTTTACAGCCAGAGCGCGTCCGTCCAGATCAGGGCCAAAGGCGCCGGTGCCGATCCAATTGGTTTCTTTTAAATAAACCGTATCGCGCATCAACGCGTCACGGGGACCGACGATGACGCGGTTCTCAGCAGCATTAATAGAAATGACGTAGAGCGGGTCGGCTCCACTGCCGTCCGGCAAGCCAAGCCCCCGACGCTGCCCGATTGTGTAATACATAATGCCCCGATGACGGCCCAGAACCGTCCCGTCCATATGCATGATATCTCCGGGCAAGGCGGCGCCGGGTCGGATTTTCTCGATCACGTCCGTATATTTTCCGGTCGGCACAAAGCAAATATCTTGGCTGTCCGGTTTAGACGCCACGTTTAATCCCAGCTCAACCGCGATTTTACGGGTCTCTGATTTATTCATCGCGCCGAGCGGAAAGCGCAAGTAGTCAAGCTGCGCGCGCGTGGTCGCAAACAGGAAATAGCTCTGGTCTTTACCGCCGTCAAAACCGCGGTGCAACTCCGGCCCCTCCGGGCCTTCCAGGCGCTGTATATAGTGACCGGTCGCCATACAGTCTGCGCCCAAATCTTTGGCAACATCCAAAAGGTCACGAAACTTTACGGTTTGATTACAGCGCACACACGGGATCGGCGTGCTGCCCATAAGATAGGTGTCGGCAAAATCTTCAATCACGCTGTCTTTAAATTTGCTCTCATAATCGAGCACGTAATGAGGAAAGCCAAATATTTCGGCAACGCGCTTGGCATCATATATATCTTGGCCGGCGCAGCAGGCTTTGGCTTTCTTAATCGCCGCGCCGTGATCATAAAGCTGCAGGGTCACGCCAACGACGTCATACCCTTCACGCGATAGCATCGCCGCGCAGACAGAACTGTCCACGCCGCCGGACATGGCGACGACGACCCGCGTATCGGCCGGCGCTTTATCAAATCCCAAACTGTTAAGGGTTTGGCTGGTTTTTACGGTCTGGCTCATTTCAAATCTTGCTGCAAAGTTAACAGACGGCGCGGCGCGCGCGCTTTGCGTGCAGATAAGCCTTCCCGGGCAAAATGTCGAGCCTTAGCCCCGGCTCAAAGAGTCCCGAAAGATTCTCAATAGATTCAACCGCTTACAAAATTGACTCAGGATTTGTTAACGCTATTTCAGCCGTTAACCATGGTAAACAATTGATTTACTTACGTTTTTTAGCCCTGTTTTTTCAAAAATTAGGACGTTTTTAAGATGAAAGATTTAAACAACGTCTCAGTGGGGACTTTAGAGTTCGAAAAAATACAAGGGGCCAAAGAAATGGACCGAAGACTTAAGAGAGAAAATGTAGTGATCGGCCCTGAGGGCACGCCTTTGACAATGGCCGATCTTCCAAAGCCGGATACCGTAAGGTGGGTTATCCGGCGCAAAGCCGAAGTCGTCGCCGCAGTTCGCGGTGGACTTCTGACACTTGAAGGCGCTTGTGATCGTTACGGTCTGTCCGCTGAAGAGTTTTTAGACTGGCAGCGCAGTATCGAGGCCCACGGCATTGCCGGACTTCGTACGACGCGCACCCAATATTATCGCTGATACGCGGTTAAAACCGAAAATAAAAAAACGCTGCCCGTCCCCGGTGCAGCGTTTTTTTATGTGCGTTGCCCGCCTTTTTAAGTGAGTGGGCCCTTCGCAATCTTTCGTTTACCGTATTGCTTACCGCTAATTTAAGACTGTTCGGATAACCTGCTTTTCAAATGACCCGGCAAATAATCAGGGCGCAGGCAGGTGGACATGACGGCAGAAAATTTTAAAAGCGCGCAAGTGCACGGCGTATCTTCCGTGCCGGCGGGATTGGTCAGTGTCTTCGCCGGAGAAGCCGGCCTTCCCCATGCCGGCATTGCCGCCGCATTGGCACGCGAGACGGCGCGACAGGGGCAAAGCGTCTTAGTTATTGATTGCACTGATATGACAGCAGCCCGCGATCTGGGCGTCATGCCGGTTGTGACATTAGATGATGTTATCAATGACCGCGCCGCCCTTCGTGATGTTAAATATATAACCCCGGATACAGGCATCGCTGTGGCCATTGCCGGTCAAGCAGCGCTTCATGACCTGCTCGGCCCAATTACGGCTATGTCACTGTCTTATGATTGCGTTATTGTTGCGGCTCCGTCCGGGTGCACACCGGCTCATGTTCAATTGGCCGGCGCCGCAGATGCGAGCGTCATGGCGTTCCACGCGGCAGGCGACCGGTTTATGCGCGCCTATTGGATGCTGGACGCTATTCGCGCCGGCGCGCCGCGCTGCGACCCTTATATGGTCGGCATTGGCAGCAAACCGGACGTGTTTGAAACTTATGATCTGCTGGCAGGAACTGTCAGGGATTTTTTAGGCGGGCCGCCGCCGCTGGGCGGAAGCATCGATGACCGATCGCCCGCCGCAAGCGCGCATATGCAGGCCGGCGCAATGTATATGTGCGAGGCCCTGACCCGCAGACCACAAGCCGCAATGCGGGCCTGATGTCGTAAAAGTGCAGGCATAACGACGGATATGCGATACGTGCCCGTTAGAGAGCTGACACCAACAAGGAGTTAGCTATGTCAAAACTGATTAAAACAGCCCTTATTGCAGGCCTGATTGTTCTTCCCCTGTCCGCGCACGCCGCCGGCAAGATGAATAAGATCGACACAAGCGGTGACGGCGTCGTCACCTTTACTGAATTCTCAAGCCATGCCGATGCACGCTTTGCCGCGAGCGATACAGATGGCAACGGCTTTGTGACCCAAGATGAGCGCAAATCCGCCATGAAAGCTCATATGGCTGAGCGAGCGGCAAAGAAATTTGCAGCGGCTGACGCCAATGGCGACGGCGCCCTGACACAAGCCGAAATTCAGGCCCGCATGGACGCCAAAATGGCTGAAAAATCTGCAAAACGCGGCGAACGCTCCGGTGAGCGCAAAGCCCGCAAGGGTGACGGCGAGCGGTCCGGCAAAAAAGGCATGCGCGGCGAGCGGCCTAATCCGGATACGGATGGTGACGGTCAAATTTCACAAGCCGAGCACGCCGCTATGGTTCAAAGCCAATTTAACAAGTTGGACGCCAATAGTGACGGCGTACTGAGCGCAGATGAAATGCCGAAAAAGCGCGGCAAGCGCGGCGGGAAACGTAGCCGGCGCGGCGGTAAATAGACCGCAATGGACATAATCCCCGGCAAGGCGTAACTTTGTGCCTTGCCGACCTTACCGGATAATTTGAGCCCTTTATGAGCCTGACTGACACGCCAACGCCCCATTACGACCCGGACGCAGAGTTAATCCGCGCTATGGCCGCCGGTGACAGCGCGGCGCTGTCGGCAATGATGGACTTACATCTGACGTCAATAAAGTCGCTCGCCTGGCATATGCTGGGCGATGACGCAGCGGCGGAAGATGTGGCCCAGGAAGTGTTTTTAAAAAGCTGGCTGCAGGCCCGTAAATGGCAGCCCGGTCGGGCGAAATTTGTCACTTGGATGAAACGGGTCGCGACCAATGCCTGCCTTGACCGGTTGCGCAAGAAAAAAGAAGTGCTCGGCGATAGCCTGCCTGAGCGCACGGATGGCGCTATATCCGCCGATAAGGCCATGATAGAGCGCGATACGGCAAAGGCCGTGCAAAGCGCCATAGGCACGCTGCCGGAGCGCCAACGGGCCGCCCTGACCCTCTGTCATTTTCAAGACATGAGCCAAACGGAAGCGGCCGACATATTAGAGATCAGCGTCGCCGCCTACGAGTCGCTTTTGGCACGGGCGCGGCGCAGTTTGCGCGGCGTTCTGGAGGCCGATAAAAATACACTTTTGACGGGGTTTGCGACCCGATCGGATATATAAAATGACCCAACCAAGTGAGACTGAGATGAACACCCTAAGGTTCATAGAAATATTGCAAAGCTACGGCGCAAATCCTGACCGGTGGCCCGCCTCTGAGCAAGCGGAGATGGGCGTCTTTGCGGCAAAATTTGACGACGCCCGTACATTGCTGGCCGAGCAAGCAGCAATTGACACGGCCCTTGATACGCAAGCCGCGCCGCCGCCGAGCGAGTTTCTGCGCGCGCGCATCATGTCCGGCGCTGCGCCTTTGCAAACTTCTGCCCCCAAACCGGCAAATGACCGCCTGCCTTACCGCGCGATTGCCGCCATGCTGCTTGTCGGGATTTTCACCGGTGTTGCCGCCGCGCAATTTAGCCCGCCGGCAAGCACGGCCGATATGCTTGCGCAGGCCGATTACACGGATATTGATGCCGATTATTATGACTGGCTCGGCGATAGCGCCGCCGCCCCAGGGAGACAATAATGAACGGCCTTTTTAAAAACCCGCTTGTCCTCGCCTTGCTCGCTTCCGTCCTGCTGAACGGTATTCTGATCGGCAAGACTCTTGGCCCAAAACGCGGCGGCCAGCCGGCATCTTTTGACCGTCCGGGCCCGATGGGCGCCGGCAAGCTGCGGCTTGAAACCCTGCCCCGGTATTTATCCCCTGAGCAGCGCAAAGACTTTGATAAAGCCGTCAAAGCGGCCGGCAATACGGATCTCCGCCTCGCCTTTTCAGAGCTTCGCAAAGCCCGCGGCAGAGTCGTGAAACTGGCCCGCGCAGAGCCCTTTGACGCCGCAGCCCTGCGCGCCGCCATGACGGATGTGCGCAATAAATCCGCCAAGCTTTCCGCCGCCAGCGACGCATCCATCGCCGCCTTCTTAGAAACCGCCACGGCTGAGGAGCGCAAAGCGGTCTTAGGCGCTATGACGCGCAGAGGGCCGAAAGGCAAAGGCATGCGCGGAGACAGAGGTGAACGCGGAGATCGAGGCGAGGGGCCGG
>CALLXE010000015.1 GCA_938015875.1 uncultured Robiginitomaculum sp.
TTGCCCAGTGATGTCAGCGGCTCCTGAACGCCCAAGCCCAAGAAACTCAGAAAGCTTTCCTGCAAAATTACACCCGGAATAGTCAGTGTGGCGTAGACCACGACCGTGCCGATTAAGTTCGGCACGATATGGCGAAACACAATAGTCATAGGCTTTACGCCGCCGGCACGGGCCGCCTCGATAAATTCCATATTCTTAAGGGCCAGAGTTTGCCCCCGCACTATCCGCGCCATCGTCAGCCATTGCACCGCGCCCAGCGCCAGAAAGATACAAACGATATTGGCGGCCGGATTGCCCTTGGTATAAGGGCCAACCATAACAATCAGCAGGATAACGAAGAAGATAAACGGCAGGCTGTACATAATATCAACAAACCGCATCATGACCAGATCAACGCGCCCGCCCAGATAACCGGCCGTAGCGCCCCACGTCACGCCGATTATCATCGACACCAAAGTCGCCACAAGGCCTACGGCAAGCGAAACCCGAAGGCCGATCATCAGCCGTATAACCATATCGCGACCCTGCGCATCCGTGCCCATCCAGTGCCAGTCCTTAAGCGTTGGCCCGATTTCAATTGCGGATTTATCAATCTGCTCATAGCTCCAAGGCCAAATAAACGGCAGAAATATCGCCATAAAAATAACAATGCCTAAAATCCAAAAGCACGCCATTGCGGCCTTGTTGCGGGCCAAGCGTCGACGGGCATCTTCCCACAAAGAGCGCCCGGACATTACGGTGCCGGCACCTTCGTTCATTGCGTCTGCAACGCGCTCAAGCTTGGTTGATTTTTCGCGGTCTATATCAATCATATTTCACTCGCGGATCTAAAATTCCGTACAGTACATCGGCCAGCAAATTCAGCGCAATAATCAGGCTGGCGTAAACAATCACAACCCCCATCACGACCGTGTAGTCGCGACTCAGCGCGCCGTAGACAAATTCTCGGCCAATGCCGGGCAGTGCAAAGACCTGCTCTATCACCAAGGAGCCGGTAATGACCCGCGCGGCCGCCGGCCCCAGATAAGAGACGATCGGCAGAAAGGCAGCGCGCAGGCCGTGGCGACGAATAACAGCTCCGCTTGACAGGCCCTTCGCTTTCGCGGTGCGAATGTAACCCGACTGCAAAACCTCGATCATACTGGCTCGCATCAAGCGGGAAATTACCGCCGTATACGGTAGCGCCAATGTCAGCACAGGCAGCAATAAGTGCGTAAACGTCATTTGCCCGCGGTAAAGACCTGCCGAGGGCAACCAACCCAGCTTCACGCCAAATATAACCGACAGCACAGGGCCTATGACGAAGATCGGAATACATATCCCGATCATCGCCAGCCCCATAACCGCAAAATCTCCACCTGTATTTTGCCGTACGGCTGCAAATATTCCAAGCAGCGAGCCCAGTGTAAGCGCCAGCATGAGCGCGCAAAACCCAATAGTTGCAGTGACAGGAAAGCCTTCGCGAATAATGTCCTGAACGTCTTTGTCTTTATACTTCAGCGACGGCCCCAAATCGCCCTTCATCAGCCCCCCCAGATAATCAAAATATTGCGCGCTGAGCGGTTTATCCAAACCGTATTCCGCCATAACTTTCGCTTCAATGGCCGGCGGCAATTGACGGTCAGTGTCAAATGGCGAGCCCGGGGCAAATCGCATCATAAAAAACGCCGCCGTGATAATAATCAACAGCGTCGGAACAGCGATCAAAAGGCGTTTTAAAATAAAGCGAAGCACAAGCAGTTTGTGCGATTGCATACTCGGTTTGTCAATCACTCCTCAGGGATAATTATCATGCAAATTTTAAGGCGAAGGGTTTGCGCGCTGCGCCTTATCTTTATTAATTACGCCGAGCACTTTGCCGGCCAAAATTCGCGCGCCATACAGAGACAGATGATCGTCATCCCTGTAAAGAAGGTGGTCTTTGGACACTCTTTTACAGATTGGAGCGCCTTTGGAGCAAAACAGGTTAGTCGGGTCATAAAACAGCGCGCCGGATTGTTCGCTTTCACGTTTTAAAATGGCGATGACCTCGGTATTACGGGCCCGAGACTCAGCCTGACTCAACCCCCGACATGCCGCCATTGAAGCCTCTTGCGTGCGAATGAGCGGACGCGACAAACACTGTATGATGTCAACGCCCGGATTCGGAATCGGACCAATAACGACAGGCGTAATCCCTTGCGCCTTAATCGCCGCAAGCGTGTCCTTCAGTCCGGCTTTGAATTGCTTTTGCGATACTTCAATCGTTTTATCAGCGTCAAAGCCGGTTGGGGTCAGATAGCGCTTTAGTTTCTGGTACTCATTCTCAGCTCCATCCGTGAGCCAATACAAAGCGTAACGCCCATGCAGAATAATATATTCAGGTTTGGCCGCAAAAACGTCAGAGAATTTTTCATTCAAATCCCCGCGTTCCCCGCCTTGTTCACTCCACATTTCAGTGTTTAAAAACGGGACCATCCCGGCAACGCTTTGGGATATACCCGTAAGTCCCATCATTTTCATGCGCATTGTCATACCGGCCGACAAGCCCGCAGCGTGGCTGTCCCCCATCACAGCAAAATCAATTGTCTCTCTCTTATCGCCGAAGACGCACATCGCCTTGGTTGCGCCGTCAAACTTTCGCCGTTCGCACTCAGCTGCCGGAGGTTTGATTGACGCTTTGACGACGGATTGCATCTGAGCAGGTAACCGCCACATCCATCCGGATTGATTCCAAGCTAAAGACGCTGCAAACACCAGCGTCAACGCAGCCGGAGCGATAACGGCCGGCACAGCCATACGATCAAGGTTTACGTCTTTATTCCACGGGCGGCGGAACCTGTCTTCGACAAATCGATACGATAAAACGGACAAACCGAACGCCGTAAGCGCTGCGACGCACATCCAAACAAGTGTCAACTCCGGACCGACATAGTACCGCAAATACACGATCACCGGCCAATGCCACAAATAAAGAGAATAAGAAATTTTGCCCAAATATACCGCCGGGCGATTGGCCAAAGCAAATTTTGAAATCGGGTTGGACGGCGCAGCAATAATCGCAACAGCCCCCAATGCAGCCCACGCTAATTGCGCCCCGAAGTGATTAATATTATGCCCGAACAAAAAACTTGTAATGATGAGCACAAGGCCAATGAGGGTCAAAATCGCTCCATACGCTGACGCGCGAGTCTCCCCGTTGCCCTCAGGGCGCGGCAGCCCCAAACCCAAAGCAGCAATTAAAGCGCCCAAGCCGAATTCCCATATCCGAAACGGCATTAAATAAAACACCGCATCGTACCGGCTCACCTGCCAATAAACGAGCGCGCTGAAACTGAGAATCGATACAAGCACTAAAACTGCAAGACCCGCCTTGCGGGCTAATCGCCCGAAACACAAAACAATCAGGACAGGCCAGATTAAGTAAAATTGTTCTTCAACGCTAAGCGACCAATAATGCAGGAACGGCTTTACCGCGCTTGACGTGTCAAAGTAACCGCCGCTGAGCCATGATTGAATATTGGCCAAAGACAGAACAGAAAAAATACCGGCCTCTGAGGCACGTTCAAAATGAACAGGACTTAAAAAAAATGCTGCGGCCACCCAGTTAAACGCTGCCGCAACCACCAAGGCCGGCAGTAAACGCCGGGCGCGCCGAATGTAAAAATCGGCAAAGGAAAACTGCTTGTCTTTGACCGAAACCATAATCAGGCGGGAAATCAGAAACCCGCTTAAAACAAAGAATACATCCACGCCGAGAAAGCCGCCTTCAAGAGACGTTATCCCCAGATGGAACAGCAGCACACCCAGAATTGCAAGGCCGCGCAGGCCGTCCAATTCGGGACGATAAGGTAAGCGTGAATGTTCCATAAACTTTGCCCTCTGAAGTCCCTTCGGACTGTCTTATCGTCATGACATACCGGGCGGAATGCAATCGGGCAAATCATTGACAAATCTATGATGCCCGCACGCTTTGAAGACGCGCTTGTTCACATGGCGGTAACGGGAAAGTGGGAAGTTTTTTATGATTGTGACTTGGCGGCGAATGAGGGGCGGCCTATCAAGCACACTATGAGTGCATGGTATAAAGATTTCAAATTTACGCGGGCCGGAATTTATGTCCGCGCCACAGATATGGTTGTGCCGATCACCGTAGACAACACTAAAAGCACACTGATCTGGTTCGTATATTATCTGGCTGAAATCGGCCGCAGCGTGCTGATCAGAATTGGCAAGCCAAAAGCAAAGATTTATGCAGTGCCCGCCCGTCCCAGAGCCTGGTATTTGTTGTGGTCTGCGGCCTATCACGCCGGATATAAGTTTGTGAAAACCCCGGATGTCGCCGACATTCAAATGTCATTTCAAGATAAAACGACGCTGACCGGCCATCTGCCCGCAGGCAGTATTAACGGCGACTGTGTCGACATATCAAAGTCCCATGTCGAGCACGTCTTTGAGCAAGTTTTCGGTTACCCTCTTGCTGTTGACCCCTTGACCCATACCGGAAAAATGGTCGTAAAGTCAGAAATTAACGGCGTTCACGACGGCAAAATTATCCAGGGCCCGGTCACGCCGCAGCCCGGCAAAGTCTATCAGCGATTGATTAATACCCGCACGACAACACCAAAAGGCGATTTTGTTACGGATCTGCGCTGCCCGTCAGCCGGCGGACATATTGACCTTATTTACATTAAACGTCGCCCGGCCGACAAAAGGTTCGCCAATATGAATTCAGACTGCAGGCTGGCTAAACCGGAAGACCATTTGAGCGACGCTGAACGTGAGACATTGTCACGTTTTGCTGCGGCGATGAGGCTGGACTGGGGCGGCATGGATGTCTTGCGTGATAATGACAGCGGCCTTATCTACGTTGTTGATGTGAATAAAACGGATATGGGGCCTATTGTCCTGCCTTTAAAAGATAAATTACGGGCCGTGTCAATTTTGGCAAAAAGCCTGACCAAAATGATAGATGCAAAATTGAAAGACGCACCATGATCAGCCCTATTCCCTTCGTCCGAAATTTTGATTTTGAATATGGCAAGCCGGCGGCCCTGTCCCCGCTGATCCGCCGCGTCGTGGCGGATAACCCCGGCCCCTTCACCTTCACCGGTACCGGCGTATATATTATCGGCACGGACGAAGTTGCCGTTATTGATCCCGGCCCGGTTAATGAAAGCCATGTGGCGGCGCTGGACGCGGCGCTTGAGGGCTGCAGAGTCACCCATGTTTTGGTTACGCACCATCATATTGATCATTCACCGGGCGCAAAGCCGCTCGCTGAAAAGCATGGCTGCAAGGTCTATGGTTACGGCCTGCAAATGCGTAAACCCGAGGGCGGAGAAGTTCGCCTTGAGGCCGGTGATGATCTGGGCTTTATGCCGGATATAGAAGTGCGCGACGGCGACATCATAAACGGCAAAGACTGGACCGTGCGGGTCCTGCATACGCCGGGGCACACATCCAATCATGTTTGCTACGCCCTTGAAGAGGAGAAAACTCTGTTTTCCGGCGATCATATTATGGGCTGGTCTACCACAGTCATCAGCCCGCCTGATGGCGATATGGGCGATTACCTGAAAAGTTTGGATCATGTGAAAGCGCAAAATTTTGACAAAATTTGGCCGACCCACGGCCCGTGTATCGAAGACCCCGGCCCGTTTGTTCAGGCCTATATCGATCATCGCCGCCACCGCGAACAACAAATTTTAAACGCCGTTGATACAGGTCTTGAAAGTATTGGTGATATAGTCAGCGCACTTTATCAGCATGTCGATAAGCGCCTTCATCCGGCGGCTGCGCACAGCGTTTTGGCCCACATCATTCATTTGGTCGAAACAGGTCGCCTGACATCTGACGGCACGCCAAGCCTTAAAAGCCGTTACGCCTCCGCTTAACTTTTTTCTTCAAACGCGGTCGGCGTCGTCAAGCGTCGCCTCGGTCCGTTCCCATGGCGTAATCCCAGAACCGAAAATACAGGCCGTAATTCCCCGTAAACCGGGTGTGATGTTTATTATGGTGCGTAGCCGTAATAAACACTTTGCCAAACCGTCCGTTAATCCAGCGCGCCGGATATATTTCCCGGCCGGCATGATTAAACACGGCGTTCATTGTCATAATCGAGAGTAACACTAACACCACGCCGACATGGATCGGAATAAACAGGGCCAGCGCCGGCAGGAACCACGCACTGATCACGGCTTCGAGCGGATCAAAAGAAAAACTCGCCCACGGGGTTGGCTGTTTGGATTTATGATGGCCCGCATGGGTCGCTTTATAAAAGCGCGGCATGTGCATCACGCGGTGCGTCCAGTAAAAATACGTATCATGCAAAAACAAATACAGCGCGCCGGAAAACAAGGCGTAGCCCCAACCGGCGGGCGTGGTAATCGCGCCCTGATAAATCGCTGTGCCGCCCCGCTCCCACATCTCAATCAGCAGCGCGCCCGGCGCTGCATAAATAAAAGCAGAGATCAACGAAAGCGTAATTTCGTGACGGACAACCTTACGGGTCGGCGCATGGCGGCTGAGGCGTGGCGCTTTAATCTTAGCCTCATCACGCATCCAAAGCGCGTAGTGAACGGCCCCGGCAATGACAACATAGCGCGTCATAATGATCACCACCAGAGCGATATAAGTCAGCAAAAATGTGACGGCGTAATATTCCATAAGCTTTGCTTAGTCCGCTCGCGGGCCGGTGAAAAGAGGCGAAGGGTCGCGGCGTGCGCGCGCTGCCCGCCACGACCTTGCCGCGTCATGACCTTTCGATAACCGTATTTGCGCCGCAATCGCCCTTATGACAGAGTGACAGAGCAAATCATTGCGGAGAGCATAATGAAATTTTCAACTTTACTGATGACCGGTGTCTGCGCGTTGACATTGGCCGCTTGCAGCCAAGACAACAATTATTCCGACTCGCAGCCTCGGGCTGATATGGCAGAAGCCGAATATTCGACAGGCATAAGTGACACCGCTGCGCAAGCTGCGGCGACCCGCAGCAAACAAGCGGCCCCTGCCCCGCAGCAGCCCGGGCAAGCCACGCAAAATCCAACCTCACAATCTTATCTGGCCTACCGCTACAATTACGGATTCTCTTTACCGGTCAAAGCGGTCGCGGCAACGGCGAAATCCCACATGCAAATCTGTATGGATGCGGGCACCGACACATGCCAAGTGCTCGGCAGCAATACCAATGTGCAAAACGCCGATTATGTGACGGCAAATTTGCGCCTGCGCGCCGCGCCGCTCTGGCTGGAGCAGTTTAAAGATACGCTGACAAACAGCGTGGAGGCAGCCGACGGCGAGACGCTGAACGCCGGCGTTACCGCCGAAGATTTAACCCGGCAGATCGTGGATACGGATTCGCGCCTGAAAGCCCAAACGCTCCTGCGCAGCCGCCTTGAGGGGCTTTTGGAAACCCGCAATGCCAAACTGCCGGACTTACTGGCGCTGGAGCGCGAATTGGCCCGGGTTCAGCAACAAATAGAAAGTGCGACAACGACGCTTAAGGTTTTAAAAAAACGGGTCTCTATGTCCGAAGTCAGCATCAGCTATCAGACAAAACGTAAAATCGTGACCCGCAAGTCCATCTCGCCGATCGGGCGCGCCGTCAAAGACTTCACCCGTAATTTCTCCAATGCTTTGGCGAGCGTTATCGGCTTTGTCGCCGGCGTCCTGCCGTGGATGATTATTATCCTGCCGGTGCTTTGGCTTATCCGCCGGTTTTGGCGAAAACGGACGGTCCCGGCGCGCAAAATTTTACCGGGCCGCACGCCGAAGAGTTAGGCGCTGATATGCGCGGCAACGCTCCGCTTATGCGGGGCGTTTCTGTGCTCAAACAAGTAAATGCCCTGCCACGTCCCAAGGGTCATACGGCCGCCTGTGATCGGAATTGATATCGACACAGGCGTCATGGCCGCTTTGATATGGGCGGGCATATCGTCCGGACCTTCGGCGGTATGGATCACCCAATTCATCGACGGGGCATTTGACGGCGGGATCAGGCGAGAGAAAAACTCCGTCAGATCACGCTGCACGTCCGGGTCAGCATTTTCCTGAATAAGTATCGAGCACGATGTGTGCCGCACAAACAGCGTCAACAGTCCGGTATCAACGCCCGCCTTTTTCACAAACCGGGCGACCTCATTTGTGAACTCCGTCAGGCCCGGACCGCGAGTTTGAATAACAAATTCAGTCTGCATAATTATTCGTCTTTTTCAGCAGCCTCAATTTTATCCTGGGTGCGCAGTTCAAAATCACTTGCATCATGACGCTCGCGAAGCTGCATGGATTCTTCGCCCCAAGCGCGATTGACTTGCACGCCGCGTCTGACTGCCGGGCGCTCCATAATTTTGTCCGCCCATTTCACAACGTTTTTATAAGAGGCGACATCAAGGAACTCGCCCGCGCTGTAAAGCTTGCCTTGCGCCAGCGCGCCATACCACGGCCAGATCGCCATATCGGCGATGGAATATTCGTCCCCGGCAATAAAGGCGTTACTTGCGAGTTGCTTATCAAGGACGTCTAATTGCCGCTTCACCTCCATAGCAAAACGGTCAATGCAATATTCAATTTTAATCGGCGCATAGGCATAAAAATGCCCAAAGCCGCCGCCCAGATATGGCGCGCTGCCCATTTGCCAAAACAACCAATTCATACATTCGGTTTTGCCGTGATGGTCTTTGGGAATAAACGCGCCAAATTTCTCGGCCAAATACAACAGAATTGATCCGCTCTCAAATAACCGCGTCGGCGGCGTGGTGCCGTGATCCATCATGGCGGGGATTTTGGAATTGGGATTGATATCAACAAAGCCCGAGCCGAATTGATCACCATTGCCGATATTGATCATATAGGCGTCATACTCCGCGCCCTTATAGCCCGCCTCAAGCAGCTCTTCGAGCATAACCGTGACCTTCACCCCATTGGGCGTGGCCAGAGAATGAAGCTGTAAATCATGCTCTCCGCGCGGCAATTCCACCTCGGAGGTTGCCCCGGAAATCGGGCGGTTAATATTGGCGAATTTCCCGCCGGACGCTTTGTCCCATTTCCAAACATCAGCCGGCAAATAACCGGCAGGAAAATTATCTTGGGCATTATCAGTCATGGGAAGCTCCGTAAGGGGTGATTTACGATGAGCGTAGCGGGCGGGAGCGCATGGGGGAAGTCACGATTTTGTGGGGAATTCCTTTAAAACGGCAGCCATAACTTTTAAACTTGTATTTGCATTATAGTGGTTATTTCTTTTCCATTTAGTTTAAGTTGAAAAGTGATTGCTTAATGAAGTAAAGATTAATCTACAATTTGACCGCATCACTACAGAGAAGGCATTATAAATGTGGCCGTTCAAAAAAAGAAATTGAAAGATGGACCAAACCTTAGATGGTATCCGGTTGGGGAGGGCAATCCTTTTGACGCACCTATTTTGGATATAAGGGACTTTACGTAGAACATGGTCTCAACGACAAAAGACCAGTCAGTCGCCGAGGCTTACGTCATGAATAGGTCTGATGATGGAAGCATATTTATAAATCAAGATCTCGGAAATTTTGCGAAATTTCAATGTGAACTGGCATATCCCCATAATGGCGCAGAATTAGATGGCATTGTATTCAAGTCACATCAGATGGAAGTAAAATGGGACATTTACGCTTATGGGAGCTTTTTCTACTTCGCGAGAAGTTGATCCGCGGACCTCGTTTACAAGGCGCGTTTTGAAGTTTCAAATGAAGAATTGAAAATAGTTGAGATTTTTACAAATGCAGTCGCCCAGAACGATAAAGAAAACATTGCCGCTCAAAATGTTCATTCAATAATGCTTACTCACGCCCTTAGTGGTGTATGGCCATTTTACATCCCAAATGAGATAAGAAATTCAAGCGAGCAGGAAATTGCTGCATACATGTTTTCAGAGTTTGGAGAAAAAACCACTTTAGTGACCAAAAAAAATATTTTGGAAATAAATTTGGTATCTTTGAAACCTTAGTCTCCTAAGGAACCCCAATCCACTTATG
>CALLXE010000016.1 GCA_938015875.1 uncultured Robiginitomaculum sp.
TGGACTGTTATGCGCGCGGCGTGTTTCCTATGGCGGACAGCCGGGATGATCCGGATATATTTTTGCTCGATCCGGAAATGCGGGGCGTGTTTCCATTGGATGGTTTGCACATATCAAAATCACTCAAGAAGACCCTGCGCAAAGCGCCATTCGACGTACGCATAAATCACGACTTTATGGGAACTGTAGCCATGTGCGCGCAAAGCGCTCCGGACCGGGAAAGCACGTGGATTAATGATGTTATCCTGAGATTATACCGAGAGCTGCACGCAATGGGGCATGCCCACAGCGTTGAATGCTATAAAGACGATGCGCTTGTCGGCGGGCTTTACGGGGTTACGCTCTGCGGCGCGTTTTTCGGGGAAAGTATGTTTTCGCGCGCCACGGACGCGTCCAAAGTCGCTTTGGTGCATTTGGTAGAACGCCTGAACGCGCGCGGTTTCAACCTGCTGGACGCTCAATTTATCACGGATCATTTGCAGACGCTTGGCGCGATAGAGATCAGCAGAGATGACTATCATGAGCGCCTTGATGCGGCCTTAGACATTAAAGCTAAGTTTGATTAATCGCGAAGCCGCGGGGCTTCGGTGCATGACAAAACCCAGACGTCATAAACGGGATGATCAAGCGCGGAGAGCGCAGGGTTAGATGCAAACATCCAACCGGAGAAAACATAGTCCGGCTTTGTTGCGTCTGATTTGGTTTTGACCTTCTTGCCTTCATCCAAACCGCGGTCCTTAATCTGCAAAAAAGCATAGGTCTCCGGCGTGTCTTCGGGCGGGCGGTATTCACAATGACGAACGGCCACATCCAGCGTTCCAAACGTCAGCGTGTCGCCGACCTTTAATGTAAAGTCTTCCGTATGGGCCGTGACCTTATCCAGGGCGCGCAGGGTTATCGTCTCGGCTTTTATGTTATCAGCGAAGGCCGGCGCAGATGTCAGACCGGCGAGCAAGACGCCAATGGCAAGTTTACGCATCGGGCGTCCAAGCTTCATAATCGCCGGACACTTTAGCCCGCTCTCCGCCATTAGACAGGCTGCCTTTGGGTTTATAGGCGTGGACAGTCCCCGTCATATTCGGACGATGCTCCAATTCCCATGGCTGGGTGAACAGGGCTTCCTCGGATGGCGGCGTATCATACATGTGATGCAGCCAACCGTGCCATTCCGGCGGAATACGCGACGCATCGGCATAACCTTTATAGGTCACCCAGCGGCGATTGCGGCCGTCATAGCCTTTGCCTTTTTCTTCATAATAGGTGTTTCCGAAATCATCAGCGCCGACTTTCGCGCCCTTACGCCATATCTGAAATGACGTCCCAAGGGTTTCGCCGTCCCACCACGCAAAAATACGTTTAAAAAATTTAGCCATAAGGTTTCCTGCGAGCCGGCGGCTCTGATTTGAACTCTGCTGATTTGCGGGTCTTTATGCCGAAATTCGGCTCCGGGGTAAAGCATTGCCTTGCGGGGAATGACAGCAAATTCGGGCAGCATTATGACACTTAAAGGCGCCCTTCAGCCGTCAGGCGTTCAATCATGCGGCCGCGGGCCTCCGGTAATTGCTTATCAACGGGCCATAATATGCGCCGCTCTATAAAACTGCCGGTCAAAGCCAGTCCGTTTTTAATGTCATCCGGCATGACACCGCTGCGGCCCAAAAGAAATCCCGGCAAAGATAAAAGCTTATCAAGATATGGCTCGGCTTCAGAAGCAGAGACAGCGCGGCCGGTGCGCGGCGACACATGGGTCAAATTATCATTGCTGCCGGACGCTGCGCATTTCGACAAATCAAGGCCGTAACCCATAGCATCCAAAAGGCCTGCTTCCCACTTCACATAGAGCGCAGGCCAAATATCCGGATCATCCATATGCGAGAGCATCACCGCAAAGGCGTCATAAACCGCCCTATGGGGCTCGCGCTCGGGCAAAACAGCCAAGGTCAGAGCGCAGGCCGCATTGAGCGCGCAAAGGGACAGCCGGTCGTCCATTAATTGCGCGGCTCGGGCATCGATAGCCTCGACCGCAAAATTTCCTAAATGTTCAGACAGGCGTGCCTGCCACGTGACGCGCACCAAATTTCCCGGCTGTAATACCGGGCGCATTTTTCGGCTGACCCCACCGCGCACAAGTCCGGCATGACGGCCCTTGTCCGGGGTCAATATATCAATAATTGCAGACGTTTCTCCGTGACGGCGCGCGGAGAGAACATATCCCTGCGTCGTAAACTCCATCAGCTAAACGTCAAACTCGAGGCCCTGAATGTCGTAACGGGCGCGGTCTTCCATCCAATTTTCCCGCACTTTTACAAACAGGAATAAGTGTACTTTACGGCCCAGCCATTCAGACAATTCCGCCCGTGAACTTGCGCCGATAGCCTTTATCGTTTGACCGCCTTTGCCCAGCACAATCGGTTTTTGGCTGTTTTTACGCACATAGATCACCTGCTCTATCTTCACAGAGCCGTCGCGGTTTTCCTGCCAGTTTTCCGTCTCAACCATAGAATTATAAGGCAGTTCGTCATGAAGACGCAGAAACAATTTCTCGCGGGTCACTTCCGCCGCAATCAAGCGGGTGGGAATATCAGCTGCCTGATCTTCAGGATACAGCCAGGCACCGACCGGCATAGCGGCTTTAAGGCCGGCCTGAAGCGTGTCAATTCCTTCCCCGTTCGTGGCGGAAATCAGAAACACTTCATCATAAACTTTGGCAGCAGAAAAATGAGAAATCAGCTGAAGCGCTGCATCATGAGGCATCAAATCAACTTTGTTCAGGCACATCCATGTCGGCGTCCCCTGACCCTTTGTTCGCAGCCCCTCTATTACGGCGTCTGTGTCTTTTCGTCCCAGTTTGTCTTGGGAGGTCGGTTCATCGCCATTTAACACGCGAAGATAAGCCGGCGCGTCCACCATATGGATAATCGCGCTCGCGTCTTTTACCCCTGTCCAAGCGGCATGCACCATAGACCTGTCCAGACGGTCTTTGGCTTTAAATATTCCCGGCGTATCGACAAGAACGACTTGCGTTTTATCAATCAGGGCTATGCCGCGCACCTGAAATCGGGTTGTTTGAACCTTGTGGGTAACGATAGAGACTTTTTCGCCGACAAGGGCATTCACCAATGTCGATTTACCGGCGTTTGGCGCGCCGATGACGGCGGCAAATCCTGCGCGGGTCTCTGAGGGGGTTTCGGTCATGTAAATTTACTTTCAAGCAAGTGACGCGCTGCATATCGCTCTGCGTCTTTTTTTGATTTTCCGGTGCCTTGCGCGCTGCCGATCGTCTCAACGCTGACTTCGATCACAAACAACGGCCGGTGATCAGGGCCGCTGCGCTCCAATACGGTATAGACGGGTTCCCGGCTACAGGCAGCGAAGGCCCGTTCCTGAAGATCCGTTTTTGGATCTTTCATATTTTTCTTGGCAATTAAGGCGAAATCCTCGCCCCAATATTTATCGTAAAACGTCGCGACCGCCGGCATAGCGCCGTCAAGATATATCGCCGCCAACAGGGCCTCTGTTGCATTGCCCAAAATTGACGTCTTCTCCCGCCCGCCCTGTCGCTCTTCTGCCGGGGACAGCAAAAGCGCATCGCCAAGGCCGCAGGCACGGGCGACTTTGGCGCAAGTTTCCTTGCGGACAAGGGCGTTTAATTTACGGGCCATGTCGCCTTCTTTGGTATTTTCCAAATCAAACAGACGCTCCGCCGTCAAAAGTCCCAATATGCGGTCCCCCAGAAATTCGAGCCGTTCATTGTCACGAACGCGCCGTTGTCCGTCACCATAGGAACTGTGGGTCAATGCGCGCATGGCTAAATCTCTGTCTTTGAAGACATAACCGATACGCGCTTCAAGCGCCTTTAGTTGCTGAGTTGGTTTCATAATGACAGCATAGCGCCGCGCAGCCCTATGACAACGCTTCTATGATGACAAAAGCTTGCGCATAAGGCGGCTCGTCAGTCAGAGAGAGATGTATAGCCGCTTTTACGCCTTTGGGCGTCATGCCCGTGAGGCGATCAAGCGCCGCGCCGTGCAAAATAATGGCCGGTTTACCGGACGGCCCATTCGTGACCTCAACGTCTTGCCAATTTAAATCACCGGTTGTGGCCGTTGAGAGCGCTTTGGCCAGAGCTTCTTTGGCCGCCCAGCGTTTGGCGTAACATGCAGCCGGATCGCAGCGGGCGTCACAATAAGCTTGCTCTGACGAGGTGAAAATTCGATTTTTAAAGCGCGCACCGTGGCGGCCAAGGGTTTTGGAAATGCGGCGAATGTCGCACAAATCATTACCGATTCCGATTATCATGCGCTGCGACCGGCCTTAATGCAGTCCTGCATTTTTTCCATCGCCGCTTTCAGACCTATAAAAACAGCCTCGCCGATCAGGAAATGGCCGATGTTTAATTCCATGACTTCGGGGATTGCGGCCACGTCACCGACATTATCAAAGGTCAGCCCATGTCCGGCGTGCACTTCAAGTCCGAGGCTATGCCCCAGTTTTGCGCCCTGTTTCAGCGCCGTGAGAATTTCGCGCGACAAGGTCATGTCGCCGGCGTCGATTGCGTGAGCGTAAGCGCCCGTGTGCAATTCTATTATATCCGTGCCGGCAGAAGCAGAGGCGCGAATTTGCCGCTCTGTAGCCTCAATAAACAGCGAAACCCGTGAGCCGCTACTTTGCAGATCGCGCACCATAGGTGTGACGGTGTTGTGCAAGCCCGCGACATCCAGACCGCCCTCGGTAGTGCGCTCTTCGCGGCGCTCCGGAACCATGCAAACGGCGTGCGGGCGGGTCTTAAGCGCAATTTCCAACATTGGTTCAACGGCGGCCATTTCCAGATTTAAAGGAACACCGGTTTCCGAACACAAAGCCTGCAGGCGCTCTAAATCCTCATCACGAATGTGGCGGCGGTCTTCGCGTAAATGCGCCGTAATCCCGTCCGCGCCATATTCTATGGCTTGGCGTGCGCCATCAACAGGATCAGGATGCGTCCCGCCGCGTGCATTGCGCAGGGTTGCGATATGGTCGATATTGACGCCCAAACGAGGCATCAGTCGGGGAAGCGAGTTTGTACTCATTTAAGGCCGCGAGAGCCCGGCTTAACCGCAGGCAACTTTTTCAAATCATCAGGCAGGTTATCCGCCTCATAAGCCGGGAAGGCTTTGGACGCGAGGCTGACAAGCGGCACGCCAATATCAGCTTTGCCGCCGGAGCGATCAAAAATGCAGGCGCCGGCAATTACCGACGCGCCGGTTTTATTAATTGCCGCAATGCATTCACGCGATGACAGGCCTGTGGTCACGATATCTTCAACCATCAAAACCTTTTCACCGGGCTCAAGGGTGAAGCCCCGACGCAGCGTAAAATCGCCGTCTTCACGTTCTACAAACATGCTGTCGAGGCCCATATGGCGCGCGGTTTCATATCCGGGGATAATGCCGCCCATTGCAGGCGCAATAATCACATCAGGCATCACATCAAGTTCGGCTTTAATCTTATCAGCTAAAGCCTTGCACAACAATTCTGTCGTTTTCGGTGATTTAAAAAGAAAGGCTTTTTGCAAAAATACAGGGCTGCGAAGGCCGGATGACAGGATGAAATGCCCTTCCAGCAAAGCGCCGGCATCGCGGAAAATCTCTAAAACGTCATCAGTATTCATGGCAGGCTTTCTATAAAATTTCAGACCGCGCGCGCTTGGCAGATACGACGTAGCTACTGGCGCGAAGCGCCGCCACAATATTGGACAAATGCCGAGTGTCCAGCACTTCAATGTCTAAAATCATGTCAAAAAAGCTCGGCGAGCGTTTCAGGGTTTTAATATTGGTCAAATTGCCGCCGGCCTCGCCGATTTTAGCTGTAATATCAGCCAGAGCGCCCGGGACATGCTCGATTGTCGCCGTAATACGTCCGATAGACGCGGCAGCGTCAGCAGATTTACGCCAACCCAAATCGATCCAATTATCAAAATCATCTTCTTTTGCAGCCAGTGTTTCGCAATCAATCGTGTGCACAACAACGCCTTTGCCGCGCTCTGATATGCCGACAATGCGGTCACCCAAGATCGGCGAGCAACATTCCGACAAATGCAGGCTGACGCCTTCGCGCAACTCATCTGACCTGATATAGAGCCGCGCCGTAGCGTCTTCAATCAGATCACGATTGGCAAATTTATCGACCAAAGCCGCCTCATCGCGCCCCGGGAATACGGCGTTCATAAACTCCCGAACGGTGAGCGTTCCGCGGCCCAAAGCCTCATAGACATCATCCGGTGTTTCTTCGCCGGGAAGGCGTTTCACGGCGTCCAGTATAACAGAGTCAGAGAAGTCCTTATCTTCGCGAGAGAACGCATGATCGGCCAGCATCTGTCCGACGCGGCGAAACTCTTCGGCTTCGGTGTCCCGCGTCAGGCGGCGCAAGGCTGATTTTGCCCGTCCGGTGACAACGATATTTTCCCAGCCCGGTTGCGGTTCAGCCGTGCCGCCGCGAATGATTTTTACGACGTCCCCATTCTGCAAAACTGTCCGCAGCGGTTTTTGTTGCCGATTAATAATCGCCCCGACGCAAGTATCACCGATTTGCGTATGCACTGCGTAGGCAAAATCAATCGGCGTTGCGCCGCGCGGCAAAGCAATCAGTGAGCCCTTCGGCGTGAAGGTGAAGACCTGATCGGTGAACAAATCAAGCTTGGCATTTTCCAAAAACTCATCAGCGTCGCCGCCATGCTCCATAATCTCGACCAAAGAGCGAATGCGGGTCAGCGGGTCACCGCCCGCCGCTTTCGCGCTGTCCGGGTCATAAGCGTAAGTCCCGCTTTTATAGGCCCAATGGGCCGCAACGCCGCGCTCTGCCACATCATCCATACGCTCGGTTCGGATTTGAACCTCTATCCGGCGATTATCCGGACCGACGATTGTGGTTTGCAGGCTTTGATAGCCATTGGATTTCGGGACGGAAATGAAATCACGAAACCGGGCAGGAACGCAACGAAAATTTTGATGGATAAACCCAAGCGCCGCGTAGCACTCATCCGGAGTTTCAGGAATGATACGAAACGCATAGATATCCGCCACATCTTCAAACGAAATCCCCTGACGCTCCAGTTTGCGCCAAATGGCAAAGGGACGCTTCTCGCGCCCGAATATACGCGCCTTAACACCGTGTGCATCCATCAGATCACGAAGCATGACGGAGGTTTGCGAAATAACTCCGGCCCGCGATGAACGCCAGTCATCAAGCCGCTTTGTAATGCTCTCATAGGCCGATGGGTTCAGGTAAAAGAACGATAAGTCTTCAAGTTCAGAGCAGATTTTGTCGACGCCGATACGGCGCGCCAGCGGCGCATAAATCTCCATCGTCTCGCGGGCGATACGCTCGCGAGACTCCGGCTTCGGATGGTATTGCAACGTGCGCATATTATGCAGGCGATCACACAGCTTCACCAGCAGAACCCGCAGGTCTTTGCTCATGGCGAGGACGAATTTTTGGAAATTTTCCGCCTGCGTACTAACCTCGCCGGACAACTCTAATTGCGAGAGTTTCGTTACCCCTTGCACCAGACGGGCCACTTCATCGCCGAACATTTTGGCCAGTTCGTCATAGGTCGTCGGCGTATCTTCAAGAACATCATGCAGAAGCGCCGTACAAACAGACGCCGTATCCATTTTCAGACCGGTCAATATGCCTGCAACTTCTATGGGATGGGCATAATATGGATCGCCTGAATGGCGCAGCTGCTTGCCGTGAGCTTTGACAGAAAAAACGTAAGCTTTGTTCAAAAGGGCTTCGTCAACGGCCGGGTTATAGGCCCGCACTTTATCAACCAATTCATATTGGCGAAGGATCGGGCCGCTTGCCGTTACAGGCGCGCGTATTTCGGCTGCGATAGTCATGCTTTACGCTTAGACCTGACACAAACATCCGGCAACAGCGTGCAGATAATATTCGTCAAAAATTTATTCGGACGGCTTTCCCTTAAACCCCATAGCAACCAAATACATTTCCGGGCTGCCATCGCGAGAGCTTTTAGGCTTAGCATGTTTGACCGTTTTAAATGTCTGTTTCAGCCGCAGCAAAAGCTTACCCTCTGCCCCGCCCTGAAAGACTTTGGTGACAAAGTGTCCGCCGGGGCGAAGCGTATCTATAGCAAAATCTGCCGCCGCCTCAACCAAAGCCACTGTACGGATGTGATCGGTCTTGCGGTGGCCGGTCGTATTCGCCGCCAAATCGGACATCACCAAATCCGGCGCGCCCCCGAGCAGCTCTTTAATCGCATCAGGCGCTTTTTCGTCCATGAAATCCATCTGAATGAAATCCAGACCGTTAATCGGCTCAACGTAAATCAGGTCAATCCCGACCACTTGTTTGGCCCCGCGATCAGACGCAATTTGAGTCCAGCCGCCCGGGGCCGCGCCCAAATCAACAATTTTATCGCCGGGCCGCATCAGTTTAAATCGATCGTCTAACTCTATGAATTTAAACGCAGCCCGGGACCGGTACCCCATAGATTTCGCTTTGGCGACATAAGGGTCATTCAACTGCCGCCGAAGCCAGAGCGTTGAGGATATTTTACGGCCGCGTGATGTCTTTACATAGGTGTCCATCATACGAATTGAATCGTCTTTTTTAGCCTTAGAGGTGACCCGGCCGCGGCGCTTTGGTTTGTCGTCACTCATTGTCGTCTCCTTGAGGCGCTTCAGGCTGCAGAGCCTCGGGCGCGGCTTGCGGGTTTGGCTTTGAACTGCGCGCCTGGCTTTGTGACATCAGCCCCATAAGCAAGCCCTCGCGAAGGCCCCGATCAGCAACGCGAATACGCTGCGCCGGCCACATCTCCAAAAGCACGTCCATAATGGCGCAGCCGGCCACTAACAGCGAGGCGCGGTCATGACCGATGCACGGCTCTTTGGCGCGTTCATCTACAGGCAAAGACGCCATACGGCGCGAAATATTGATGGCATGTTCTGAATTCATCCAAAGGCCGTCAACTTTATTGCGCTGATAATACGGCAAGCCCAAATGAATGCCGGCCAGAGAAGTGATGGTCCCGGAAGTTCCGATAATGTGTCCCTTGCCGGCAGCAAACGCTTTGGTGAAGCGCGTTTCGCATCCCGCTTTCTCAATCAGATCGACAACGTGCGCTTTCATAGCCGCGTAGCGCGCAGCCAAAGCTTCGGGGCTGTCGCCCTGCTCCGGGATAGCTTCGGACAAAGTCACCACGCCGGCGGGCAGGCTCGCCCACGCGCTGATCGGCGGACGATGAATACGGTGATCCTCACCCTGCTTTAGCTTACGCACATCCACCCAAGACAATTCGCTGGATCCGCCGCCGATATCGACAACCAAAACAACGTCTTTTTCCAAATCAGCCAAACTCAGGCAGCCCATCACTGCGAGGCGCGCCTCAACGCGCGGAGAAATAACTTCAAAACTCAATCCGGTTTCGGCTTTAACCCGCGCCATAAATTCTGCGCCATTATCCGCCTGACGGCAGGCCTGGGTCGCAATGCAGCGCCAACGGCGGACGCCGCGTTGTTTCATTTTCGCGGCGCAAACCCCGATGGCATCGACAGCCGCGTCCATTGATGTTTGAGATAAAGACCCGCTCGCAGACAGACCCGCCCCAAGTCGGACGACGCGCGAATACGAATCAATAACACGAAAACCGTCTTCGGTCGGTTTGGCGACCAATAAACGGCAGTTATTTGTACCAAGATCAACGGCCCCAAACGTCGCGTTTTTCGCAGACCCGGACGGGCCTTTGCGTTTACGGCGACGACGTGACGACGAATTTGAGTTCGTTGCCAAAGCGCTGTCGGTCTTGGCGGACGGGATGTCGTCCGACATAGACACTCTACTTTCCGGCCCGGTCGCCAAAGCGGCGCCACATGGCTCTTTCCCGTGTAGAGTACCTTAAAGGCCGTAAAATCAAAGCAGTTTTTTAACCGGCGTCGCTAATGCATGTCCACGTGGTCAGAATAACGGCTCCAATCAGGCTCCGGCTCAAGGGCGGTCATGGCCTCATGCTGGCTAAAAAACACTTCACCCGTCAATTTTTCAAAAAATGTACTGCGCTGGAGACGGTCTTTGACCACAGAATGAAGCTCTGACAGGTGCATTTTAACGCCGGCGCTGTCGAGACGCTTATTAATCGACATCAGACTGTTCAGCGCGCTGGCGTCAATGTGATTGACCGCAGGACACATTAAAATCAGATCGGTAAGCTTCGGGCTTTCCTGCAGGACGGCAGCGATGCGATCTTCCAAAAAACGCGCATTGGCAAAATACAGGCTCTCATCAATCCGCAGGGTTTTGACGAAATCATTGGTCTCCACGTCAAACC
The DNA here is from genome assembly GCA_938015875.1 of uncultured Robiginitomaculum sp. GTDB lineage: Bacteria > Pseudomonadota > Alphaproteobacteria > Caulobacterales > Maricaulaceae > Robiginitomaculum. The sequence continues at coordinate 10,328 of CALLXE010000016.1, forward strand.
GGTCAACGTTCCGGTAATGCTCTGTCCCCGGAAAGCGCCCGACCAGCACGGCGTGAGGCCGAAGCGTTGAGCGTATATGCAGCGCCATAGACAGTATAACACCGACCAGAACCGCAAATTCGACCCCAAACACCAAAACCGCGACAAAGGTCAAATAGGCCGTAATGCCATCAGCACGGCTATATTTGAAGGTGCGCCACAAATGCTTAAAATCGAGCAAGTTAAAACAGGCAAAAATAATTAAACCTGCCAAAGTCGCGAGGGGTAAATAGCGCAGGAAAGGCGTCAGGAACAGCGCGGCCACACACATAAACGCGGCGGTCAGAAGACCGGCGACAGGCGTTTTTGCCCCGGCCGAGTAATTCACGGCGCTGCGCGACATGCTGCCATTGATCGGATAACCGCCCGAAATGCCGGCCGCCAAATTTGAATAGCCGAGCGCGCGCATTTCGCGGTTCGGGGAAATCCGCGTCCGGCTGCGCGCTGCTAAGGTTTGCGCCGTCGACATGCTATCGACGAAACCGACCAGACCAATCAAAGCCGCTGCCGCCATCAGGTCACGGTAGAACGCCATATCCGCGACAGGGACGCTGAGCCGCGGCAGCCCCGATGGAATGTCGCCCACAATCCGCAAACCGTAGACTCCGTTTAAATCCATAAAATAAGCTGCAAGACTGGTCACGACCACAGCCACAAACGGCCCCATACGCGCAATCAAACGCGCCGGCTTTCGCTTTACGCCGAGCTTATAAAGCCCGTAGGCCAAATAGGTTCGGGTCAACCGGAGAAAGGTTATGACACCAATACCCACAATCAGGGCCACTGCATTTGTCTTGCCGAGATTTTCCCAAACGTTTTTCGCCAACTCCAACGCTGTAGACCCGCCGCCTGTTATGCCAAGTACATGACGCAACTGGCTGAAAACAATAAGGATTGCAGCGCCGGTGACATAGGCTGAAACCACAGGGCGGCTAACGAAATTCATAATAAATCCGGCCCGCATCAGGCCGAATATAACAAGCATAACGCCTGACATAACGGCCAAAATTGCCGCGCCGAACACGCGTTGCTCTTCGGGCAAGGCGGCCAGAGCGACAGCCGTCATGAGAGAGATAACGGCGGTCGGCCCCACAGACAAGTGCCGCGATGAACCGACAAATGCGTAAATTACCAGCGGTAATATAGAGGCGTAAATGCCGACCTGAGCAGGAAGTCCCGCCAGCATGGCATAGGCGAGCGCTTGAGGCACCAAAAGGACGGTGACGATAACGGCGGCCAAAAAATCTTCAGTAAAAACGCCGCCGCTATAGCCTTTCAGCCATTCAAGCGCCGGCGGACGGTATTTAAACTTTGACGTTTTCTCGGCCATATCGCCTGCCTTCCGGTCGCCCGCCTTGCCTCTTCAAAGGCTTGGCGCAATCAGCGCTGCGCGAAATTCTCCAACGCGCCGCGCATATGCCCCAGATTATATCCTGCATCTGACGCCGTCTTAAGGACAGCATCTACACCGTTATCCTTAACAGATGCGAAACACCAAAGCGCGACGGAGCGCATGCCTGAAGCGCAAAACGCCAGTTTCGGGCCGGGCAAGCCACTATAGGCGTCGATGCTGCCCTCAATCAACTCCATCGACAGCCCGCCCGCCATTGGCAGCCAAACATAGGCAATGCCCGCAGCTTTAGCGGCCGCTTCAAGGGCTTCATTGCCGGGTTGCCCCGGCATCTCGCCTTCGGGGCGGTTATTAATAATCGTCCTGATACCGCGCGCTGACAAATCTTCCATATCAACGGGCATAACCTGCCCTCCGACATAGACATCATCCGTCAATTTGCGCATTTGGCCCATTATACGGCTTTGTCTTTTGCCATCTCTACAATTGCGTCAGTTGTTATGCCAAAGTGACCGAACAATTCACCGCCGGGTCCGGATTCGCCAAAGCTATCCATACCGATAAAGCCGCCGCTGTGGCCGATGATTTTGCCCCAGCCCTGCTCAATGCCGGCTTCGATAACAATTTTCGGTAAGTCCTTGCCCAATACGGAGCGTTGGTATTTGGCGTCCTGACGTTGGAAAAGGTCCAAACACGGCATGGACACAACGCGCGCGGAAATGCCGTCGACAGCAAGCTGCTTAGCTGCGTCAACGGCGAGGCTCACTTCAGAACCCGACGCGACCAGAACGATTTGATCGCTGCCTTCGCCATTCACAAGAACATAGCCGCCGCGCGCCGACATATTACGGCTCGCGTCATCACGCACAGCCGGAACGCCTTGGCGGGTCAGCGCAAGCAAAGACGGGCCGTCGGCGCGCTCAACAGCAAGCTGCCAACACTCTGCCGTTTCCATAGCGTCAGCCGGACGATAGACGTCCAGACCGGGAATTGCGCGCAAAGAGGCGACGTGCTCGACCGGTTGATGGGTCGGGCCGTCTTCGCCGACACCGATAGAATCGTGCGTCATGACGTAACAAACCCGAGTCCCCATCAAGGCAGACAGACGAATAGCCGGACGGGCATAATCAGCAAACACAAGGAACGTGCCGGCGTAAGGCAGAATACCGCCGTGAAGCGCCAGGCCGTTCATCACCGCGCCCATAGCATGTTCGCGGATGCCGTAATT
>CALLXE010000017.1 GCA_938015875.1 uncultured Robiginitomaculum sp.
TGCGAAAATGGGGAGAACATCCGACCGCCCTTAAAACAGCAGAAGTTTCATACCGTCTGTCACAACAAGACACGCTCGACGAGCAGGTCAAAGCCGGATATCGCTATGCGCAAACTTTGAATGAACTGGGGCAATATAGTCAGGCCGGAGTCGTCGCTATGCGGTCCATCTCACTGTCCGAACCCAATATTTGGCGATTGAATTTACGGTCAGAACTGGCCCTTGCGCTCGCCGGTCAGGGCAAGGTCTCAATGAGCCGTAACGCCTTAAATGAACTGGCAGCCGAGCTAAAGCCGTCACCGAAGTATAAGGGCCGGTTTGACGGCCGCATTCGCGAAACAGAAGCTTTGATCGCTATTGCCCAAAACAGGCCGCAAGCGGTTTTCGACCTGATGCAGCAGCACAGCCGGGCTTCCAATCGCCGGATTTTATCCAATGCGTCAAAAGAAACTCAAAAGTTAATGGGCACTTTGGCCAATGATAAAGAGGTGCAGCGCGCGCGTGAAGCGGAATTGACCTCGCGCAATGCGCTGCAAACACAGCGGATTCTCGCACAAGACCGCGAAGGCCGTTTCATGCGGTTTATTATTTTCCTGTTGGGCGCATTGGGACTGGGTTCAGGCTTATGGGCCATGCGCCAGAGCCGGTTTGCAAAAAGCGAAATTGTTCTAAAAGAGCGCGCTCACGCCGGCGAAAAGGCCAAGCGGGATTTCCTGGCCGTAATGTCTCACGAACTGCGTACACCGTTGAACGGTATTATCGGCTTGGCTGAGATATTATCGCGCGAAGGCCCGACTGCTGATGTCAGATTTAAGAATGGCGTCATTTACAAATCCGGCCTGAACCTCCTGGAGCTTTTGACCAATGTATTGGATATGTCAAAAATGGACGGCGGCAAAACTCAAATCGACCGCATGCCGACCGCGCTGCGCGAGATCACAGATAATCTGGCTACCCTTTGGCAGCCTGAGGCCGCCGGTAAAGGCTTGCCGTTGACGCTGTATGTATCAGATGATGTGCCGACCCTTTTGGATATTGACCCAATGCGTACGCGCCAATGTTTGGAAAACCTGATCTCCAACGCGATTAAGTTCACAAGCGAGGGGCGCGTTCATGTCCACATAACGTATACGCCGGCCGGCCGAAATGATGACGCCGGCTTGCTGACCGTTATTGTTGCCGATACAGGCGAAGGCATGACTGAAGAAAAAGCGGCTGATATCTTTGAACCGTTTACACAGGCCGATGTTTCTATTCGCCGTAAATTTGGCGGCTCAGGCCTTGGCCTGGCCATTACCCGCAGCATAGCCCGATTGATGGACGGCGACGCAACGGTCGTTTCAGCGCCGGGTCGCGGATCTGAATTTACACTGACCTTGCGCGCAGCGGACCTGACGCAAACTCAAATTGCCACCGGGGATGACGTCGGACGCATTGCGCTGCGGCCAACAATTAAAGAAAAATATATGTTGGCCGATTCCAAATTTAACGCCGGCAACCAGCCGAAGCCTGACCCGATTGCACCGGCAGCGCAGGACATGGCGGCAAGCGCAGCAGCGGCGTCTGTGGCCGCTCCGCCTGCGGCGCAAGTTTTACCCGGACCGCCGCCAATGCCGCAAAGACCGCCTGCTTCCGCAAAGCCAAAAGATGCCGCCCGCGCGGCCTTGAACGGCCTGCGTGTTTTGGTCGCTGAAGACCTGGCGACCAATCGTGATGTTTTGAAAATATTCTTAAGTCCGCCCGGATGCATTGTGACAATGGCAGAAAATGGCGCGCAAGCCCTCGATTGTCTGTCACAGCAGGAATTTGATATTGTCCTTATGGATGTGCACATGCCTGTCATGGACGGGGTTGAGGCTATGACGGCCATACGCGCGGGAAGCGCCGTTAATGCCGGCGTTCCCATTATCGCGCTGACCGCGGACGCCTCGCCGCAAAGCAATGCACGATGCATGGCCGCCGGCGCGGATGTATTTCTGACCAAGCCTGTGGTCGCCGACGAGTTATTCAGCGCAATGGCCATTCTTCGCAGCCGCGCCCTGCGCCGCGCCGCAAGCCCGGACGTCTTAAATTACCAAGACGGCGCCGCCGTCGCGTGATACTCACAATGGCATGAAACATCGTGCCCCTCTGATACAATACCAAATTGACGCCTTTGCAGATCGCCCGTTTACGGGCAATCCGGCAGCGGTCATCCTGACCCCGGCCGCGCTTGATGCCGGCCTGATGCAAAATCTGGCAATGGAAAACAATTTGTCTGAGACAGCTTTTCTGACAGCCCGCGCGCAGTCCGGTCATTATGATCTGCGCTGGTTTACCCCGACGGCGGAGATCGGGTTTTGTGGCCATGCGACGATTGCGGGCGCGCATGCTTTGATGACAGAACATGCCGCGCCTTTAACCGCAAACGGCGAGCTTGTCTTTCACGGAAAAATCGGCGCTTTGCCTGTGCGCAAAGACGCCGGCCGGTATATCCTGCGCGCCCCCATAGCGCCTGCGGCAGCCACAGTCGTGACGCCGCAAATGCGCGCCGCGTTTCCCGCCCCAATAGAGTGCGCCTTTCGCGCGGAGGATAATCTTTATGTTGTGTTTGAAACGCCGGAGGACATTAAGCGATACGCACCTGATTTCTCGGCCATTCTTCCCCTCTCCCCGCGCGGCGTCGGGATTACGGCGCGCGCCGCAGATAACAGGCAGGATTATGACTGCGTTTCAAGGTTCTTTGTCCCGGCCGAAGGTATAAATGAAGATCCGGTCACAGGCTCTGCCCACGCCGCCATTGGCCCTTATTGGGCCCGGCGCCTTGGCAAAACATCACTGACGGCCTATCAGGCGTCGGCGCGCGGCGGAACTTTACGCCTGACCTTAGACGGTGATCACATCGATATAGCGGGGCCGGCCGTAACGGTCATGAAAACCGAAATTTATTTGCCGGACGCGCCTATTTAATCCGCGCCCGAAAACTAAGCGTGAACTGCGGATCGGGAGAGCCGCTTTCAAAAACGCCTTTGGGATTAAAGCAGATATAACGCACGGCGGCGTCATAGCCGGGGCTTGGCGTATATGTGCATCCGGCAAAGGATGTCGGCTTTACCGCTGTGTTCCAATAGCCAACATCTGTGGCGTAATTAAAGGTCAGGGACGGCGTTCCCGTCCGGGTAAAGAACACAGGATCGGTAGGCCCATCGCCGTCATAAATATCGCCGTTAAAAAATTCAATTTCCTCCGGCATGACGTCAATCAACACCATAGAATTAGGGTCGACGGATCCGTCCCCGGAATTGCTGACCGTAAAGGTGTAAACAATATCGTTGCCGGGAATAGCATAGAGACCCTCGGACAGCGGATCGTAAACCGTATTGGTCTTTACGGCCGCAACGTCCGGTAATGTGCGCGCGCATGTTGATACGTCATGAATAGAGATGGCCTGTTGGCCGGGATTGACCGGCGTATTCGGGCCGGTGCCGCTGCCATAACGGATGACGAACTGATCTATCGGGCTTTGGAAGGTGACATAGACTGTCCCCAAATTTCCGTTATTGGCCGCCGCAGCCGTCCCCAATGCCGTGCCGCCGGACACTGTGTTTGACGGCCCGCGCGTTAAAGTCGGCAATACGGGATTACCGCCTAAAGATCCCGTCATAGTGATTTTATCTTCAAACTGACCGGTGCCGAAATCGACATCAAAAAGGGCAAATTGCGCCTCGTCTACGCCCGTTCCCGCAACACCCACATCAACCGTTGTAATAATTTCTGAACTGCGATTTGTATAATCAGTCAGCAATAATAATGCATTTTCTGTCGGAACAAGACCGCCGCTGTCATAATCCGAAAGGGCCGGCAGCGCGCCGCCACCCGGGTCGGGGTTTGCCTGAAGCGCGGCGGTCGCGCCGGTCAGTGTCCATACAATCGTCTCTCCGGATGTCGTATATGTATTGGTCAAATCTCCGCCGGGCCAGGCATTGCTGTCCCAATCGTGAATAAGCGGCGCAGCGCATGTCAGAGACGGCGGCGCTGTGACGGCCGGCGTAATGGAGCGGGTCACGTCATCATCTTCGCCGATCACGCCATTTCCGGGTGTACTGTCATCATCGCCTTGTCCGGCGGCTGTGATCTCTCCCGTAACGGTATAATCCCCGGTAAAATTCATCGTCGCAACAATGGTAATGGCTTGCGAGTTGCCGGAGGCCAAGCTTGTCCCCGGTGTCCATGTCACCACACCGCCACTATGGGTGGCCCCGCCGGTCGCCGATACAAATGTAAACCCGGTCGGGAGATTAATTTGCGTCGTTCGGCCGGTCGAGGCGGCAGGACCGTTATTGGTCACGGTCGCCGTAAATGTAACATTTGTGCCTTGAGCCGGTGTTGTCGGTGTGTGCGCCAAAGCCAGCGACAAATCAGCATCTGTCGGTGACGGGAAAAGAAGTTCGGCCCGCAGGAACGTGCCGTCGTCCAATCCGTTATAATTATCGCACATCGTGAAGACCCAGTTCCCACTTGCATTTTGGCCGTTAAAGGCTGACAGGGCGGCGTTTGGCTGCACGGCGTTTTCATAGGGGGGGGCAACCAATCCGTCATTGGTTGTATGGCCACCGGTATTAATGGGAGCCGCCGCGGAGTCATCAAGACGGACATTGTAGTTCGCACGAGCGCCGCCGCCGGCAAAATTTGACGCAATAATGCGCCGGGTGACCCCGCCATGGGTCAGATCGACTTGGATATCACCGCGATATTCGTGGGATGCCAAAAACCCGACATCAAGACCCGCCACTGTGAAACTGTCCGGAACGTTAATGGTGCGGGTAAAGCCGGCGACGCCGCATGTCACCGTGTCATCAATCGGAGCAGGTGACGTATTCGTGTAGGGGCCCGTCTGCGCCATAACGGTCTGCGCGCCCAAGCTTGTGACAAGCGCGCAGGCGGTCAGACGCGCGAAAGCCGTCAGGCGCTCTGCTATTGTTGTGATCCCGCCCATCTTCCTTGTTTTCGCCTTATTTTTGGCGGAAACCCCTTGCCTAGCGCCCCGTCGGTGAAATTCTCTTAAGAAGCTTACCCGCAGTGTCTTGATCAAACTTTAACCTTAATTTGACGTAGGCACCGTCGCGGCTGTACTCTGCAGCTTCAAAATCGTCATCTGTATAGCCCTCAACATTATAGCCGAGGCTGATCCAAAGGTTCTCAGCCGGTGACACGCCGACAGACGGACCATAGGCATAGGCGGTCGTGTCTCCGGTCGTAATCATTTGACCGTGGATACCGATATCAATGCGCGGCGTTACGTCGAACCGGGCTTCACCGCCAAGCAGGTTTGTCCAGTTTTCATAGCCCTGCCGGTCAATATCGGTCTCGACATGTTTCAGGCCCCAATAACCGGTAACCTGCGTGCGGTCATTGATCATCACATTGGCAGACAGATTGTTAATCAGCTTCGTCGTTTTTGTATTATCTGTGGCGCGCTCATGTTTGTAATCAAACCGGTCCAGCACAACAATGCCTTCACCGCGCGGACGCCATGCACCGCCGACGCGAATATCAGTCCGGTTTTCATTGCCGCCAAGGGCAAGGCTGTCGCCCTTACGCTCTTGAATTTGACTCCGCGCCGCGCCGGCAACGGAAAGCTCTTCAGACAGTTCACGGGCAATACCGGCACTGAGGATATAGGTCTCATTGCTTTGGGAATCGCGCGCTTCAATCCGGGCAGACGCAGAGGTTACGGCCGTGCGGTAACCGACGCCCAAATAGGTCGACAGATAATCTTCGCTGATATCAATCGGCGAGATTGCGTCATCGGGAGTCACTTCAAGTACTGTACTGCCAACGTCTTCTAAAATTCGGCGCTGCGAAATCCCTGTCGCCATGCTCCATTTTTCGTTCAGTTTAAATTGCTGGTCCACACCGACGGTTGCGCCAAGGCGGCGGGCACTGTCTGCGGTCAGCATGTCGGTCTGCGCGCTGACATCTGTGCCGGCCCACGGCGTATAGGTCACGCCCAGCGTCGTATTTTCACCGGAGGCATTTTGCCCCTCAAGTACTTCGTGACGCAGGCTGACAGCCGCTTTAGCCGTGATGGTTTTATCCAGACCCAGCGTTGTGCGCTGCGGGAAGGCCGAGCTCTCATCTTTGTCACCCAAAGGCTGCTCATGGGCGACAGACGCCGTAAAGCCATGCTTGGGTGATGTAAAGCGGGCCGAGCCCACAGCCAGAAAGCTTTCCCGCTGCTCTGCATCGGGCAGATTTTCTTTCACGTGACGCAGGCCAAGCTCAGCGCCGAAAATATCCCCGTCTTGGCTGACATTAATCTCGGTCAAGGTCCGCTTAGCGCCGGTCAGCAGACTTTCCTCCACATAGCTTTGGCCTTCAACACTGCGCATCATGCGGCGTCCGGTATCTTCCTGAATATCTTCGGACAATGTATAGCTCGCGCCGGCGCCGTAACGGCGGATCCCGGATGTGCTGCTGCCCTGTTGCCCCACGCCAAAGCCGTCCTGCTCTTCGCGGATATAAGCTTGCGCCGAGAAATCATCGGATGTGTGAACGATTTCAGCCATATAAGCAGCAGCGTCTATAGTCTCGCCGCTGTCCTGTTTATCGGCAGAGACAGCATATTCCATACGCAGCTCTGTCGCTTCTGAAATGCGCGCAACCATATCAACGCCGACGACATCTTGCTTGCCGCCCGGACGATCGGCCCGGCCTTCTTCGTGAATATAGCTCGCTCCCAGCGTGACCTTGCCGTCTGCAAGTTTAACCGCCGCCCGCGCGCCATATGTCAGGTTACGCTCAGCGTCTTCTGATGTTTCATAATCAACGACGATCACATTGGGGTTAAATTGCGTATCGGTCACATCCACAGGCAGACGGAAAATCAGCTCGCCTGTAAGGTAATCAATAGTGTAGTCCAAATGGCGACGCATAATTTTGGTTTCTAAAATTACGTCATTTCTGAATCGATCACGGGTTTCAACCGTCACCGTTTCCGTACCGCCCAAAATCGGAGAGAAGCGCGTGCGATACGGGCCTGACGTGCCATTGGCCGCCAGTTCGTCTTTGGCAAAACCCTGATTGGTCTCAGCCGCGAAAGCCACCAGATCAAACCGCTCACCGGCATATTCGGTTTTAAACCCGGACAGACGGCGTGAATAACGGGTCAGCTCGCTGTCGATCAGATTGGTGTCATAATCCCCGAACATGGCATAGAACGTATTGCGCTCAAGTTTCAGATAGACCGGATAGCGGCTGCGCGCTTCCTGCTCCTGATAGCTGCGGTCGCCATACAGCGTGTAATATGCGTTGGGATCAATCTCTTCAAACAGATCACCATCGCGGCCGCTGCGGCGCTTGGACGTATCCACAGCCATAGTCATCAACCAGTCGCCTTTGATCATGCCTTTGGCAAAGAATGCCAGGCGGCCTTCGACGATGTCATTGCCGTTATCGCTCAAATCAATTTTATTACCCTGAATTTCTTCAAGTCCGGCGGAGCCTTCGGCCAAACCGATAATGATCCAGTCGCGTTTCTCCGGCTTTAAATACATAGACACATCAATCGTGCGGCCATCATCCAAGGTTACGGTCACAGTCGCGGTGCCGGTTTGCAGTGTCGGTTGCAGACGGATCAGCGCAATACCGTTAGCGCCCACAGAGGCATCAGCCCGCGAGGCCAAGGGCGCAACAAGTTCGTTACGGCTTTCCAAACGATCGGATGTCTCAAGGCGATAAGGCTCTTTGATGTCGACTTCCAAACGGCGGCCGGAATGCACCGGACGGCCCGCTTCATCTTCAATACGAATAGCAATCACCGGGCGCGTCCGGCCATCAGCAACCAGCACGGACTGATCCGGCGCAGGGATTGCGCGGGCAACAGTTTTAATAAAGTAAACTTCGCGGCGAATGGTTTTAACGATGCGGCCCCCTGCATCTTTAACCTTAGCGATAAAGACGTTTTGGCCGTCCATCACATCAACACCCCGCCAGCGGCTCATCATAACCGTGCGCGCTTTATTACTGTCGCGGGCCTGGAAGTTGAGCATAGGCACAGCATGACCGTTCAGCTCCAAGCTGACAGTTTGGCCTTTTGCGTGCTTGATACCGATATTGACAGACGGGGTAGACGGCGTCTTTCCCTCTTGCGGATAGACCCATTTGGCTTCATCCGTTTGAGTCTCGAGCCACTCACCGTCAAAGCTCAGATATTCCGTAATATCTTTAAAAGCCTCATCTCCGGTGCCGGTGTCAATCTCGCCTGTGCGGGCCAAATAGAAATTTGCGCGCCAAATGCCGCCCCCTTTATTGTCGATAAATTTCGACGTTTTAAGCCGCGCATATTGGCTGTTTTCTTCGCACATCATGGCGCTGTAACCTTGCGGCAAAGTTTCTTCATCGACCTGCACAACATGGGTGCCGGGCTTCACGCCTTCAAAATGATAAAGCCCATCTTCATCAGTAACGGTATAGTCACCGGTTTCCATATAAAGACGCACGCCGGAAACACCGGTGCCGTCCAAAATTTCTTTGGCCCAGTCCTCATCACCGTCACAGGCATATTCAGCCACGCGGCCGATAATTGTATTGGTCGACCGCAAAAGGTCTTCGCGCACGGTCACGGCCGCTCTGGCAATATTAGAGCTTTGTTCACCGTCACCGTTCAAAACAACAGCCGAGTTAACATAGTCTCCCTGCTGCAGGCTCGCGCCGATCTGCATGATATACTTCAGCGTAAAACTCTCACCCGGCTGCAAAACAGGCAGGGTATAAGTCAGTTCCTGACCGTTGCCGGAGACTTCAGGGTCGGCAATTTTCAGCGCCCCAAGATAAGACGAGCCGCGCACGAACCGAAAGCCGCGGGGCATAACATCATGCACGCGCATAGTGGACGCAGCCTTGCCGGCATTTTGAACATTGACAGTGTAGCGAATAAAATCGCCAACATCACCAATGGTCGGAGAGGCTGTTTTTGTCAGGACAATATCTGTCTCAGGATCAATCGGCACGTCAAAATGCATCGGTCCGAGCGCAGGCTGCGTAAACGCTTCGCCGTAAGAGCCATCATCCTCAATCGTGTAAGGCCCATTGGCAATATTTAAAAACTGCTCAGGTTTATAGACAGAGCTGTAGGTAAAGCCGTCCGGCGTTTGAACCTTAAGATAATAATTACCGGGCTTTAAGATCGGAAATTTAAACTCACCGCTGCGAATTTCATACGCGTAGCCACTGGCATCTTCGGTATCTTTACCGGACATGACGGCAGACGGATATGAGGACACACCATCAACGCCCAGCACGTCAGCCTCCTGTCCGGTCGCTTGATCAAAGATTGTCACCATAGCGCCGTCGATCAAATCCCCGGTCAGGGAATTAAACACACGGCAATAAGGATCAACCAAGGCTGTGTCGACGGACACTTCCGTTGCGTCAAACGCATCAATATAAGTCGCGGTCAGGCGGGTTTCAGATTCGGTCGTAAGGCGATTATCATGTTGCGGGGTCGGGTCACGGTCCGTCGGAACGTAAGCCCAAAACTCACCCGTATCAGGGCCGCTCTCATAGAGACGCAGGATAATTTCATCAGCGCCGGAGGTCGCGATTGTAATCGTGACTGTCTCGATCAGGTTTGGATTCCCGTTCTGGCCGGGGTCACTCACCTTGACAAACATCAGCTCGCCTGTGGCGTAAAGCTCTGCCGGTGTCAGCGGAACTTCTCCTGACAGATCAATCTCATTTCCGATGCCGGTAACAGGGTTGCCGATATATTCAAACGGGCCGACTGCTTTACCGCCGGGCGAAAAATCAGAGCCGTTAATCTTAACCGCATCAGCGCCGGGGACAGTCGGGGCAAAGCGGAAGAACTCAATCGTAGAGTCTGTCCGGCGCGCCACAACTGTAAACACCGCCGGGTTAGACCTGATTGTAAGATCGCCGAATTCCGTCGAATAGCTGATCGAAGCAATATTGGTAACAGTACGTCCGAGGCTTGAGGCGTCTTGCGCCTCCGAATTGCCGAAGGACGCGAGCGTCAAAATTGCCACAGCGAAGCACTTTACCCAAATTTGGATAAATGAATTCACGTTAGACCCCACCTGATTTCCATTTCGTATCAGCACGCCCGACTGTCGAAATTTGTAAAACCGGCTTTCAAATATTAAAAAAGAGAGAGAGTTTTAGCTGCGGCGGCATTCATCTCCGCCGCAGCCGGTTTTTGTATCAGCGCTTACTTAATCAAGGCGCGGATAACGACTGTACCGGTTTGACCGAAGTCAAGTGTGGCGTCAGTCACTTCGACGACACAAGCATCAGCAGCACAATCCAAAGGATATGGACCGGCCGGAACTGACAAGTCAGCGGCGTCAAATGTTGTGACCTGAGCCGCAACAAACTCAAGGTCTGCCGGCAGCGTATCGGAAAAATCGATATCGGTTACATTTGATCCTGCGTTTGCGCCATTGTTTGTCACTGTAATGACATACTCAACACAAGCGCCCGGGATAGCCAGCGCACCGGCCGTTGCTGTTGCAGCAAAGTCGCCACAATCAGTGTCGTCTTGAGCGAAGACCTCGACTTCTTTAACAGCGTCCAAATCCGGATTAGCAACAACATATGTGCCTGTTGCAGCATATTGACCGTCATTTGCGCCGTCATTCGTGCCTGCACCATCGGAATCGATATCCGCAAGAACGTTTTCAGCCGCGCCGGTCAACGTGTTACCGCCTGTATCAGCAACAGCCAAAACAGCCGTTGCGCCGGTTGTGCCGTCATTGGCTGTATCAGCAATCAATGTAACGTCAGCTTCGTCCAAATCGTCAATCGCGCCCGGAACATCGCTGTCAATGACAACCCAAACCTGCGGTGATGTCGCTGACGGATCAATGCTGCCGGTCGGGGAGATCGTTTCCGTGTTAACGCCGGAGCCCGGCGTATATGTATAGGCTGTGCCGGCAATATCACCCGGGCCAAAGCCGGGAACGCCATCATCAAAGTAATATGTGATGTTCAGGCCTGTTGTATCAAAGTCATCGTCGGTTGCGCTGACGAGGGAAAGGACGTAATCCTGTACGTCATTACCTTCATTGGTCAGCAAAAAGACTAATTCTTGGTCTGTAGAGCCCGGAACCACTGTCGTCGGCGCCGCCGGCGCAGTGATGGTCAGATCGATCAAACGGTCAACGGTAAAATCCGTCGGCGTGCCTGAACAATCCGTTGTCGGACCGGCGACACATGTATCGCTGGTGTCGATAACCGGCTGCGGCGTTGTGCCGACCGTGTATTCAAGGGTAAATGTGTTTTGCACATTCGTACCTGCTGCAGTACCTGCGGCGTGAGCCGTGCCTGCTGAAAAGGCTGCAAGAGCGGACGCGCCCAACAGACATTTCAAAGTTCTAGATAAGTTTCCCATTGCACTTTCCTTCATTAGTGATGGGAAAATATAGCAAAGGGGCTTTAAATAATTCCAAACAACCGTGGTAAACAGACGGTTTACACACCCTACAAGCGTGGGGTGTTTGAAAGAAATGTAAAAAACCGTCGTGAATTTACGCAGTTTTCGGATTTATGTTGAGGGGTCTCTCGTCTCTCTTGCCGGTGACTTAAGCAAAGGATCAGGTGATGTCACGCAAAAATCAGAAGCGCGGTTAGCACTTTCTTTGCAGACGCCCTTAACAGTTTGTAAAAACACCCGTGCCTTCAGACATTACGCCTGACCCCGCAACTTTAATCGCGCCTGATACATAACGGCATTTATAAAATGCTCTTCTATAAAATGCTTTTCCGTGCAATCTGCCGCGCAAGGCTTTAGGCCCCATAAGCCCTGAAAATTTCAAAGATAAGATCGATTGTGCAATCTCTGTCAGAGCGCGCAAATTTATTTTCCCGGGCTTAGGGCCGATTTAAACGCCAAATTATGGACAAGAAAAGCTTAACCGATTTTACGCTGTTAAGATTTGATAAGGTTAATAAACATCCGGTTAAAGTCCCTGCCCCGTCTGATAATTTTGTAAATTCGGGAAGCCTAAATCTTAATGAAATATAAGCGAGATATTAACGTCGCAGCGAAGGATTCAGAAAGTTTTAAACATTGTGGAGACAGTCTGAAGTTTATAACCGCCGTAAATTTACGATTCACCATACAAAAAACTGTACCAAAAAGAGACGATTTACGCCTTGTTAAGAGGCCTCGATTCTCAGGCCGCAAATTTATTTTAAGCGGGCCAAACGCTATCTGCGCCGCCTCAGTTTTAAGTCAGATTCCTTGGGAAATTTCGAAACTTAAGTGATGTCATATGACGGTGCCATTGCGCACTCTCCATACGTAAAACAGCAGAACGCCGGGCATTACAAGGCGTGCCATCCACGGCAGAGCCGGGGGCATATAGAAGGGCTTGCGCGCTGAAATTAAGGGCATATGCATTAAGCGTCCCATTGCATAAGGCAGAGCTTCAGGGCTTTTAATAAATAGCACGTCGCCACGCAATGGAGCGCAGACCTCAAAGTTTGCAATCGACCCGATCAGTTAAAACGACACAAAAAACCCGGCGCGAAAATCAATTCGCGCCGGGTCAAAATTGTGATCTTTAAAAAAGCTACTTAAGCAGGCCCTTAAAAGAGAGCTCGCCGCGCTCGCTTGGCGCAATCTCTTTTGTGACTGTCCAGCGAATATGCGTCAACTCTTCGGCCTTCGCCGGACGCAAACTGCCGTCAACATCAATAGTCATGACCGTCTCACGCTCTGAAAACGTGCTGCCATTATCCGCAGAGTAAAGCAGAGAGGCGATCTGCGTTTCCGCAGAACCTTCAATATAGGCCACATCAGAGGGGATCGGCATTGTCAGAACAATGTCGCCGGCCGGCTCGGATTTATCATTTAGATACTGCAGGGCGTAAATCACCTTTTCGCCGGGCGTGACCAATTTGGCCTCTTCGCGGGTCAGGACAACTTCACCTGCGGGGTTTTGTGTTCTGACTTCTTTATAAACCTTTTGCTCTGCCGTGAGGGCCGTCGCGCTGACGCCAAACGCCATAGCGGCAATCACCGCGCTCGTTGAAATTATTCGCAACATAATGATGCTCCTTTCATATCCTGACTAAAGGATAAAAGGGCAGTCTTAATTTTGTGTAAGCGCCGCTGCTATTTTTAAAGCGCGGCGGGGCTGTCGGGATCAATCAACGGGTCCGGAAGGGCTCGAAAATCCGGCCGACTTTCTCGGCGCGCGGGCGGCGCGGAGCGCGGAGCCTGCTGAGGCTGCAAAACTTTCAGAGCGGCTGAACTGATTAACGCTTAAGACCGGCGCATCTCCGGTTTTTAGGCTGATCGTCATCAACGACCCGAAATCACGGCTTTGCTCCGGTGCGGGACGCTCCCATACATATAGCCGATCCTCATCGCCCAAATTATAAGCCGCCAAAGGCGCACCCATTTGCGTTTTTAACCGCGATTCCAACCGCAGGCTTTCATCCGGACCGACAGGCGCATAATCAATAGCGATAAGCCGTCCCGAGCCAAAACTGTTTTCCAGCTCCCCTATTTTAAGGGTCAGGCGGTCGCCGCGGTCAGTGTCAAAACGGCGCGCAGGCGCAGGAACAATTGCGGCTTTTCCACTGCGGCGCCGCGTCTCATTTAACGGTTTAAAATCTGTTTCCGATAGGACAGCACTGCTGTCTGCGACCGATTGCCCGATATAAAGGCCCATAATGCTGAACGCATTTTCAGGCGCGCTTGACTGTGCGGCCGGCATAAAAGCGGCAGCAGCAGCGAATAGTAAAACAGCTGATAGTTTAAATCTCATATCTCCGGATAGCCCGGAAAGTTTAAAATTTAGCCAATAGTTGCGTAAGTTTTTAACTAAAAATTTTAACCGACTGTTAATGGCAAACCTAAACCCGGCCTTCAAATCTTGTGTGCAAAGCTGCAACCAAATCGGGATTTGGGATAATCATGCGCATCAATACAATCGTCACCTTAGGGGCTTCGGCAGCATTCGGCATTATGTCGATATTTTTAGCGCGCAGCTGGATTAATGATGCGGTGTCCGCCCGTTTTGCGGGAGCTCCTGCCGCGCCGACGTTTAAAGCCCCGCCAAGCATTGAAACAGTTTCAATACTGGTCGCGGATATGGATTTGAATTTTGGCGATCGTCTCGAGCCTCAACATCTGCGTCTTGTTAATATGCCCCAAGCGCTGGTTCCGGTCGGCAGTTTTACGGATTTCAATTCCATGTTCGGTGATGGCGGTCGCCCGGCCGTTGTCCTGACTCAAATGCGCGCCAATGAACCGATCTTGGATTACAAAATAAGCGGCCCCGGCGGACGCGGCTCTTTATCCGCCTTGATTAAGGACGGTTATCGCGCGGCGTCTATACGCGTCAATGCCGTCGCCGGCGTATCCGGCTTTGTTCTTCCCGGCGATCACGTTGACGTGATTTTAACCCGCGATTTGGCAACAGGAGAGCAAGAGCGCCGCCTGACCTCAGACGTTCTTTTACAGAATGTCAAAGTCCTGGGCGCGGATCAAAGCGCTGACACAACGTCCGGCCAAGTCAAAGTCGCCGGCACGGTCACCCTTGAAGTTTTACCGGCCCAAGCACAAAAACTGGCGCTGGCCACCGATATTGGCTCCCTGTCATTGACGCTGCGTCAAAACGGCGAAACGCAAATTATGCCAATAACAAGCTTGTCTGAAAAACATCTGACAAGCCCGGTCAAAGCTGCGCCGGCGCGGGGGCGTTACGCAGCTTCGAAACCGGCGGCAACACGCCCTTACCGCGCGGCGGTTCCTGCCGGCGTTCCGACCGCTAAGGTCAATATTATTCGTAGCGGCGCCCGCGAAAGCGTCAGCGTCCGCAAAGAAATAATTGAAAAAAACCCTGAAGACTTTGAAGCCCAAACACTGACGCCGGCCCTCGCCGGCGCGGCAAAAGGATAGATCATGACCGCCAAGTTTTTATCTGCGCTGCTGCTGACATCAGCCTGTGTTTTTTCCGCGCCGGCCTCTGCCAAATCCTGGATTGAAACCGCGCCGAGCGGGGAGCGCACCCAAGCCGATGTTACCACCGGCGCTCCGGTTGTGATGCGCACGGACGCAGCATTTTCCGATATTATGGTCGCTGACGCCAATGTTGCTGACGTTGTGGTTCTGACAGACCGGTCTTTTCACCTGATGGGTAAAACAAGCGGCAAAACAAATATCATGCTTTATGACACCCAAAAGCGGCTGATTGATATTGTTGATGTGAATGTCGGCTATGACGTCGCGGCGTTGAAAAAATCATTGTTTGAAACTTTCCCCGGCGAGCGCATTGAAGTGCGCCCAATGGCGGGCGGCGTTTATCTGTCCGGTAAAGTGTCCGGCATGCCTGTCGCTGAGCGGGCGGTAAAAATCGCCCAAAGATTTGCGCCCAATGATGTCACCAATGGCTTGATTATTAAAGACAGCCATCAGGTCTTGCTGGAAGTACGCTTTGTTGAAGCGTCCCGTGAAGCGGTTAAGGGCTTGGGCATCGGCCTTTTGGTCGGCAGCCCGGACGGCACGATCTCAACCAATCCAAGCGTCGGAACCGGCGGCGGCTTCGGTCAAGCCTTAGTCAACGCCGCCTCAGGAATTTATTCCATTGATGTGGCCATAGACGCCCTTGAAGAAAAAGGCATTGTCCGCACGCTGGCCGAGCCCAACCTTGTGGCCATGTCAGGCGAGACGGCAAGTTTTCTGGCCGGCGGTGAATTTCCGGTTCCGGTTCCGGGCGATAACGGTCAGGTCGGTATTCAATTTCGCCAATTTGGCGTCGGTCTCGCCTTTACGCCGACTGTTCTGGATGACGGCATCATCAATTTAAAAGTCAGCCCGGAAGTCAGCCAGCTTGATTATTCGCGCACAGTCGCCATTAACGGCACCGAAGTTCCGGCGCTGACCGTGCGCCGGGCTGATACTACGGTCGAGCTTCGCAATGACCAAAGCTTTGCCATTGCGGGCCTTTTGCAGAACACTTCATCTGATTCCAAAGCCCAAGTGCCTTGGCTGGGTGACGTGCCGATTTTAGGCAGCCTGTTTCGGTCAAGCCGTTACACCAAAAATGAAACCGAACTGGTCATTTTAATCACGCCGCGCCTCGTCGCGCCGGCGTCTGATATTTCTGATCTGGCAACGCCGCTGGATAATCTGTCGACGCCGTCAGACGGCAGTAAATTTCTGCTCGGCGCGCTGGAAGGCCCGGCCGTTACCGGCGGCCTGTCCGGCACATATGGTCATAGTTTTCAATAGGAGTGCGGGATGAGATATTTTAAATTAACGGCTGTCCTTGCCGCAACAATTACCGCCGGATGCGCTACCGCGCAGCCATCTATGCAGGCACATGTAAACAGCGCCGTTAAATCCAATATTGCGGCGCAAGAAATTACGCCGCCGGCTGCGCAAAAAGCCAACCGCAACATTCCGCAAGACCGCGCCCTGCGTGATGCAGCAAGGCAACGCTATAAGACGGATGCCGTGAAACCGCCAAGCCGAACGGGAACACAATAGACCAAACATATACCGGTCGGGAAACCGGAGGAAAGTTTAAAACGGCGGGGGCCGAAACGGGATATAAAATGACTGACTTCAGAACTTCAAAATTTAAAAAACTTACCCGCGACACCTTTGGCGGCGTCGCAGTTTACGCCGCGATTACTGCTCCTGTTATGGTCGGCGGTGCGGCCCTATCCGTTGATGTTGCCCGCCTGCACAATTTGGATCAACAATTGCAAAGCGCGTCAGATGCCTATGCCCGCGCCGCTGCGGCAGAGCTTGACGGGCGCGCGGATTCCATTGCCCGCGCCAATCGCGCAATCAACACTTTGGTAAAAAATGATCAAACCTATGCCGCAAGTAAATCAACGGTCAGCATAAGTGCTGCACGGTTTTTAAAAGAGTTGCCGCCCAATGATTATGACGCCATTCCGGCAAGCTATGTCACTACCAATCCAAACGAAGCGAAATATGTCGAAATCTCTGTTGCGCCAACGCAGATTGACACGCTGTTTCCGGCAAAAATATCGCGCGGGATTACCGCGGTAACGCTGGACGCCAAATCCACAGCAGGTTTTGATTTCGGTGTATGCGGCGCGGCCCCTGTATTTGTCTGTAATCCGTATGAAGGCACGGGGATGAATCTTTACCAAGCGCTGGAGCAGCAATCAGAACGTCGCCGTCAAATTAAATTTCTGACCCCCGGCGGCGGGTGCGAAGAATTTGCGCCCGGCGTGTTCGGATTTCTTGACCCTTATTCTAAAAACGGCGTCAGCGGCGCAAATATTATCCGCGATAAAATAGCCATTGATAAAACAGACACGTGTTTTCAAAGTTCCGGTGTGAAACTGCGTCCCGGCCGCATCAGCTCTGTTGCCGATGCGGTGAATGTTCGCTTTGATATTTATAAAGGCCGTTACAAGCGCTCAAGCTACATGAATGACCCGGCCTTTGCGCCGGCGACGAATGTCACCAAAGGCTATGGCCCGAAATGGTCAAATCGTCACAAGAAATATATCAGTACGAAAAGCTGTGACATGGTGCCGAACGACACCGCCTTGGCTATGCCTCGTGACGCGTGTTTTGAAAATGGAACCTGCACGGATATGGGCGGCAATATGGGTAACGGAAATTGGGACTTTCTACGCTATATGGAAGTCAATCATAACCGTATGCGCACAATCACAATTGCAGACACGACCTATCATTTTAATTATGGATCGCGCACGGTCACGCCGTCGAACCTGCCAAGCCGCTATGAAATGTATCGCTGGGAAATTGATAATGATTGCGTTCCGGGCGCGCTGACTTATGGCCGCAATGCAAAAACTCCGGAAGAGGGTCGGCCGACCTGCCATGCGACCGGAGCTTATGAGGGCGACATTGACCGCCGCGTCATCACAGTTGCGGTTTTAAACTGTGACGAACTTTCGATGAATTTTAATATGCATCAAGACTCCCGCGAGAAAGTTCCGGCCGAGGCCTTTATTGATGTCTTTATTACCGAACCGATGGCCCGCGGGAACGGCGGCAATGACGGTGGGTTTTACGGCGAAATGGTAGGTACGCTTAAGGGTGACAGCACACTGGCCCGTGACCGGATCGCGATGGCCCGTTAATGATTTACCGTTTTCATAAAGATACGC
This sequence comes from uncultured Robiginitomaculum sp., assembly GCA_938015875.1. Lineage (GTDB taxonomy): Bacteria > Pseudomonadota > Alphaproteobacteria > Caulobacterales > Maricaulaceae > Robiginitomaculum. The sequence goes on from CALLXE010000017.1 coordinate 18,133, forward strand.
GCGCCAGCATAAGCGTTGAAGCCGGGCTCGCCCTGCCCTTTCTTATCCTGTTAGGGATGGGCGCGGCGGACTATTCCAACATGCTGATTTCGCATCATAAAATGCAGGCAAGTCTGACCAATGCCGGCGCTTATCTTGCCCGTGCAGGCGCCGCGCCGGCGTTTGAAGATCGTGCAAAAAATTTGGCCGTAACAGGAGCTTTGTCCGGGGGCACGGCAAAGCTTCCCGGCTGGACAAAAGACGACATTACGATTGCCTACAAGACAACCGTTAACACCGGCGGCCAATATCGCGGCCTCGACGTCAAAGTCGTTCAAATCTCTACCGCGCTTGATTACCGCGGCTTTGGCCTGGTGAACGCGATTGTGCCCGGCCGCGTGACCATGACCGACAGTTTTGAAGCGCGTATAAACGGCGGCGGCACGTCATGACCCGGCGCAATTTCACCCAAGATCAGTCCGGCATTGCATCTGTTGAATTTGCGCTCCTGTCCGGGATTTTGATCGCAGTTACGCTCGGCGCGGTGGAACTGGGCCTTGGCTTTTTGCAATATAACAGCGTGCAGCAAGCGGCCCGCACCGGCGCGCGTCTGGCCGCCGTCTCTGATCCTGTGGCGTCCGATATGACCGTAATGACCGGCCTTGGCGGCGGAACGTCCGCCGGCGACGCCATGCCGGCCTATAGCCGGGTTTGCAGCGGAAAAACGCAGCGCTGCTCAGGCGGGCAATACAGCCGGGCGGCTATGAACGCGATTATTACCGGTCCGGACAATGACGGAACCTGCGCCGCAACACAAAAAGCGCGGCGCGGACTTTGCGATGTAAAGCCCGGCATTACCCGCCAAAACGTCACCGTAACCTATACGGGATCAGGTCTCGGAAAGGCCGGAAATCCTGCAATTTTAGCGCCGCTTGTGACCGTGAAGGTCAGCGATCTAACGTTTGATTTTATCGTTGCTGATGCCTTCTTGCCCGCAAGTTTTTTAAAAATTCCCGACATAGAAGTCTCGGTTATGGCCGAAGATCTGAGGACTCGATCATGAGCGCCCAAGCGACACAGCCAAATTGCCTCGCATTTATGGGTGCCATTGGCGGCGCCGGCGTAACAGGCGCCGTCATTGAAACGGGGTTTAGCATTTTAAAGGCAAAGCGCCCGGGCCATGCGGCTGCGCCGCGCGTTTGTCTGATGGATTTGGATTTTGAAAACGGCGCTTTGGCCGGCTATTTGGATGTTTTACCCGGCGTGGATACCGGCGTTTTGGCCGGCGATCCCGCGCGCATTGACGGCGCGCTCGCCTCTGCCTTTGTCAGCAAGCATCCGAGCGGTCTTCGCGTCTTGTCTGCCCCCGGCCTTTTGGGCGGAAATAACAGCGTCAACGCAGATTGCGTCTTGGCTTTAATGGACGCAGCAGCAAGTCTGTATGATGTCCTGATACTTGACGTGCCGCGCCTCTGGCAACCGTGGACCCAAGCTGCGCTTATGGCCTCTGATCGCAGCGTGTTGATCACAGAAATGAACATTCCTGCCCTGCATCATACCCGCGATCGCTTGGCTCAAATGGACGCAATAATGCCCCAAAGCCCGCCGATTGAACTTGTTATAAACAAGCATGAGCGCCGCAGCTTTCGCGCCGCAATTACTGCCGACGATGCGCGGCAGGCCTTGGAGCGCGACATTACAGGCTTTGTTTGCATTGACGCCGCAACGCCGCGCAATGCCATGAATTGCGGTCAACCCGCCGGCAGTCTTCATCCGGACAGCCGCTATGTTAAAGATTGGGACGCGCTGTCCCGCAAACTCATGACCCCGGCCCGGACGCAATCTGCACCCGCGCAGGCGACAGGATAGGCGGTAGATATGGGACGGTTTTCAGACGCCTTAAACGGAATTGCAGCGGGCCGGCCGGCGCAGGTACAGCCGGGCACGTCCAAAAATGACGGGCCGTTAATCGCGCCGGCGCTTGTCAATATCGCTGCGACCTCAGGACAAAGCCCTGCGCCCCAAGACAAGCGGGAAAACGGGCCGGCAGACGCGCGTATGGACGCGAAGATGAAAATTCACAGCCGGCTTATTGATGAAATCGATCTGTCCGCCCTCGACACCTTGACCGAGCCGCAACTGCGCGCGCGGGTACAGGACGTTGTCGCCGGCCTTGCGGCGGAAGAAAAACTGGTCATGAACGCCGCTGAAATCCGCCAATTTGCGAGCGAGATATTTGACGAAATGACCGGTCTCGGCCCGCTGGAACCGCTGCTGAAAGATGACGCCATTGCTGATATTTTGATCAATGGCCACGAGCAGGTTTATGTCGAGCGCGGCGGCGAGCTTGAAGTCACGCCGGTGCGGTTTCGCGATGAAGCCCATCTTTTGCGCATCATTAATCGCATTGTATCCCAAGTCGGCCGGCGCGTTGATGAGAGCATGCCATTATGTGACGCCCGCCTTCTCGACGGATCTCGGGTCAATGTTGCCATTGCGCCGATTGCCGTAGACGGGCCGCTGGTGTCTATTCGAAAGTTTTCCAAAAAGCCTTTCACGTTTGACAAATTGGTATCCTTTGGCGCCATGCCGCAGGAAATGGCGGATTTTCTTCACGCCGCCTGCAAGTCCCGCGTGACCATATTGATTTCCGGCGGGACCGGTTCCGGTAAGACAACGCTGCTGAACGCCCTGTCCCAAGCGATCAGCCACAAAGAACGGCTGATTACGATTGAGGATGCCGCAGAGCTTCAATTGCAACAACCCCATGTGGCGCGCATGGAAACCCGCCCGCCCAATGTCGAGGGCAAGGGCGAAATTCGCCAGCGCGAACTGGTGAAAAACGCCCTGCGTATGCGCCCCGACCGGGTCATATTGGGCGAGGTTCGGGGCGAAGAAGCGTTTGATATGCTGCAAGCGATGAACACAGGCCACGAAGGCTCTATGGCGACACTTCATGCCAATACGCCCCGCGACGCCATTACCCGCCTCGAGCAAATGGTGGCCATGGGTGATATGAAAATCACGCCGGAAGCCGTCGCCGGGCAAATCGCCTCCGCGATCGGGCTTATCGTTCAGGCGACTCGCATGTCAGACGGACAGCGCAAGATTATTTCTGTGTCGGAAATCACCGGCATGGAAGGCGCGATCATCCAAATGCAGGAAATTTTTAATTACACAAAATTGGCGACGGACGGTGACGGAAAAGTTATCGGAGAGCACCGCGCAACCGGTATTCGTCCGAAATGCCTGGATCATATTTTAACCCGCGGCATCCGCGTCCCGGCCGATTTATTTCAGCCCCGCACACTGGGCCCGAAAGCCATCTTGCCACAATCCGAAGACGATCAAAACGGGACGCCGCATGACTGATATTCCGGTTTTTGTCATATATATTACGATCTTTGCCGCAGCCTTTTTAGGGATGCAGGCGATCATCGGCGCAGGTCAACAAACCGCCGTGCGCATGCGTTTGGCCAATGCACGCCTGCGTAAATTGTCCGGCAAAGAAAACGATATTGACGTTATTGCAAAACTTCGCAAAAGCCGCAGCCTAAACGCAGATGGCGACCTTGTTGTCATCGTCAACCGTATTAATAAATTAGTGCTGCAATCCGGCGCGCCTTTGGGAAAATACGGTATTTACATCGCCATGCTGATTACGCCGATTGTGCTCGCGGGCGGGATTTTTATTGTAAAAGGTTATATCCTGCTGTCGGCGGCCGGATTTATCGCCGGTCTGATTTTGCCCTTACTCGTTTTAAAAAAGCTCGTCAGCCGGCGGCGTAATAAAGTCGGAGAGCAGCTTCCGGAAGCGTTGGACGTTATCGTCCGCTCTTTATCGGCCGGTCATCCTGTACCCGTTGCCATGAATATGGTCGCCCGCGAAATGGCAGATCCGATTGGCAGCGAATTTGGTTTGGCAACTGATGAGATCGCTTTTGGCACCGGTCTTGGCGAAGGCGTGCAGCGTATGGCCGACCGCATTGGTCAAGTTGATTTTGACCTGTTCGCCGCTACGGTTCGCCTTCAGGAACGCACAGGCGGCAATCTGGCAGAGCTGCTGCGCAGTAATTCCCACACTATTCGGGACCGTCAACGCATGCGCCTGAAAATTCAGGCAGCCTCATCAGAAGGCCGTATGTCCGCGTTGATTTTAAACATTGCGCCTGTCCTTTTATATATTGCCATTCGCGTAACCGCCCCTGATTTCTACGGCGACGTCAAAGGTCACAAAGCCATGACTTACGGATTTTGGTTTGCCGGCATTTGGATGCTGCTTGGGAATTTGGTCATGCGCAAAATGATCAATTTTCGGATTTAAGGCGCGCTATGACCCAATTTTCACTCTCCCCTGAAATGCAAATATCCGTTGCAATAATCTTTCTGGCTTTGTCCGCCGCACTGGTTGTGATCGCGATAAAAACAGCGCTGGATGAAGGCCGGCAGACTCAAAAGCGGTTGAGGCCGGCCGGCGCTGCCCCGCAAACCGAACAGAATGCAGCGGCGTCTGCCTTTTCAAAATTTGCCGGACAAATCACCCTGCCGGACGCGCAGGAAATTTCCCGCATCCGGTATTTGCTATCCCAAGCCGGCTTCTTCTCTCCGAGCGCAGTGAGCATTTTTTATGCCGCTCGCGTACTCGCAATTATCGTTCCGCAGATAGTCTTAGTCTCGGCTTGGGGGTTAGTGCCGCATGATATGGACGCCAAGAATCTGCTGCTGGCATCGTCGGTTTTGGGTCTGGCGGGCATGATGGGGCCGCAAATATTGGTTACGCATCTGAAAAAGCACCGGACATATGCCTGCAAAGAAGGCTTCCCGGACATGATGGATTTGCTGGTCGCCTGTATTGAAGCCGGCTTGGGTTTGGACGCAGCCTTAGTGCGGGTCTCAGGCGAGCTTGCCCGCCGCTATCCGCCGCTTAAGACCGGTTTGGATTTGATGAATTTGGAGCTGCGCGCCGGCCGCGAGCGCCACGAAGCCCTTAAAAACTTTGCTGATCGCCTTGATCTGGAAGAGGCCAAAGCGCTCGCCGTTATGCTGAAACAATCCGAAGAAATGGGCAGTTCATTGGGCGATGCCCTGCGTACATTTTCAGAAGAAATGCGAAGCAAACGTATGCTTATGGCCGAAGAAAAGGCGCTCGCCCTGTCCGCAAAACTGACCGTCCCTCTGATCTTATTTATCTTTCCGACGATTATGATCATGTTGCTCTTGCCGGCAGGAATACGCTTGGCAGAGGGGCTGTGATGCGCGCGGCTCTGTCGGTCATAATTTTAGGCGCAGGCCTTGCCTGCAACCCGCTTTGCGCCGCGCAGGACAGTGTTATCGTGCGCCCCGTCCTGACCCAAGGTTTGACAGAGGCTCAAATTGACGTGCTGATGAAGACCGGGAACTCTGCCATGACAGCGCGCAATTACGCGGCAGCTTATGACGCCTATTATCGGGTGTACATTGAGACCAAGTCTGAGCCGCCCGTCAATATCGATCTGAATATCAGTCTGGGAAATGCGTTGCTTGGCCTTGGCCATTATGCCCGCGCCCGTCCCTATTTTCAGTCCGCCCCGCGCAGCCCGCAAAGCTTTGCAGGGGAAATTCTTTGCCGCGCTGCGCTGAACGCTTCGGATGATATTGAGGTCGACTTAAACGCTGCGCTGGAGATTAATTTGACAGACACGCGGCTTTGGATCGCGCTGGGACAATTTTATGACGGGGCCGGACGCAGTCTTGAAGCGCAGTCAACTTATGTGCAGGCGTTAAAGGCCGGCGCAAACCACGCCGTGATCGTCAACAGCCTGGGTATGTCGCTCTTGAGCGCGGGACGGTTTGATGCCGCGCTGGAGAAATTTAAGCAGGCTAATGCCATCGCGCCGGATGCAGATTTATTTGATAATAATCGGCGGCTGACCCTGGCTCTGATGGGGGATTATGACGGCGCGGTATCTGAGATTTCTGAAGCCCGCGCGGCCCATATTTATACGGACGCCGGCATCATTGCAGCCCGCGCCGGTCACAACAATACGGCCCGCGCGCTTTACAGTCGGGCGCTGACGGTCAGTCCGATCTGGTTTCCGAAAGCTCAGGAAAACTTGGATGCCTTGAGCACGGGCGCAAGGCCGTCTTAAAACGGTAAATCAATTTTTCCGATCAGATCCGCTATGAAAAATGCCGAGGCCACGGATAATGAAAAGGCCAGCGCCATAACAACACCGTCGCGGGCCATAATGCCAAGACCAAACAGCCCGATCAAAAATCCGGGAATGACAACGCCAAACGGAACAGCGCCCAAGGGAAACATTGTCAGGGCCAGAACAATCGCAATTAAAGCGGCAAAAACAGTCGCAGGGCCTTTCGCCAGAAATTGTAACCGCGGGCGCAAAATACCGTCAATCGCGGACAGAACCGGACGAACAAATCGGCGGGCCTTATCCACGCGCTCTTTTTTGATTTTGACCCGGCGCAAAACTTCGGGCATCCACGGCGATTGTCTGGCCAGTAAAAGCTGGCCGGCAAAGGTGATGACAATAACCGCAAACGCAATCGGTACTCCGGGAATAGCGCCAAGCGGCGTCATCATAAAGAACCCGACCAAGGTCAGAATCGGCCCAAAAGCGCGATTACCGAAGGATTCAATAAGTGTTTTAAGATCCGTTTCGCCGTTTTCAACCGCGTCATCGACTTTCTTTAAAATACTTTGAAGCGGTTGTTTGCCGTCATCCGCCAAGGGTCACCAACCCCATCCGGTACCGGATTAAGACGCGGCAGGCGCGAAGCGGCCCGGATTTTGGCGCCTGAAATCGCCATTTCTCAACGGCTTTTTCCGATGGCGTTGCGAACATTCCGCCGCCCGGAACCGCGCGCTGCACTGTCACATTTTGCGTATTGCCGTCAGCATCGACATCCAGTTGCACAATCGTCCAGCCTTGACGACCGCCTTTAAAGGCCCGTTTCGGATAGGCGGGCAGGTCGATATTTATGGCAGCCAATTTTTCCCCGCCCAAGCAGTCTGTCTCCTGCGCGTACCCTTTGACCCACGGATCAACGGGATAATCAGAGCGCGGCATGAACGGGGCCGGCTCAGATGTTGCGCAAGCCGACAGAATAAGCCCCGCAGCAATCGCCAAACCGATAAGCCTGATCATTCGTCTTCTCCGAAGCGGTTATTGACCAAAGCCGTTAACGCTTCTACGGCCGCATTCGCTTCGACGCCGGTGGCGCAAATTGTAATATCTTCGCCGCAAGCACTGCCGAGCATTAAAAGCTCCATGATCGAATCCGCGACAACCGTTTCGGCGTGATCACTGTGGCTCGTCACCGTGATATGCGCATCATAGGCAACGACAGTTTTGACAAATTTATTAGACGCACGGGCGTGCAGGCCGCGCTTATTGGTCAGCTTAACTCTTGCAATTACCGCATCATTGACAGAGCCGCTCATGATCTATCCGGCCAAAATTTCCGACGCAATCGCGATATAGCGCTGCCCGGCATCTTTGGCTTTCAGGGCGGCATCTTTCAAATCTGATATTTGGCGGGCTTCAGAAAGTTTGATGAGCATTGGCAGATTCACCCCGGCGATGACTTCGACTGCGCCGTCTTTCAGCATAGAGATAGCCAGATTGGACGGCGTGCCGCCAAACATGTCGGTCAGCAAAATAACGCCACTGCCGCTGTCGACGGATTGAACGCCTGCGCGAATTTCATCGCGGCGCTTTTCCATGTCATCATCCGGCCCGATACAGACAGTTTCGACCTGGTTTTGGGGGCCAACCACATGTTCTGCGGCGCGGCGCAGCTCTGTGGCAAGCTGTCCGTGGGTGACAATTACAAGTCCGATCACTATGTGTGCCTCGCGTGAATTAAACCGTGATTAAATCAACATTCCAAAGCTTTGTGAACCGGGAAAATGCATCTTACAGTGAATAATTAACTGTGACGCCAAAGTGGTATTTCAACGGTGAATTTTGCGCCCATAACCGTTTCACCGTCTGCAGCGAGGCGATTTTCCGCCCGTATTATGCCTTTATGAGCGCGAATAATTTGCCGGCAGATCGCAAGGCCCAATCCGGAGTGCGATCCGAAGGCCATACCTTTGGGCCGCTCTGTATAAAACCGGTCAAAGATCGATTCCAGATTATCGGGCGGAATGCCGGGGCCGTCATCATCAACCGTTAAAACAGCTATATCAGTATTGTCGCCCTGCCCGGTGGCTTGTCCTTGGCGCACGCGCACGCGAACTTCGCCGCCGCCAGGCGAAAACGTCAGGGCATTGTCGATGAGGTTTCGCACGACTTGGCCCATTTTTTCTCCGGACCCCCGCACAACCAGCGCGACTTGCGACGGTTCGTCAGATGTTACATAGCGCACAGCCGGCGCATCGTCTGCGCTCGTCTGGGTGTAAAAATCGGCCATATCCGTGAGCAGTTTTTCGAGGTCAACCGGCTCGCCTTCTGCCCGCGCCAATTCGGCATCCATACGTGAGGCGCGCGAAATATCCGTAATCAACCGGTCCATACGCCCGACATCGTTTTGAATAATGCTCAGTAATTTTTCGCGTTGCTCTTTCGTTTTGGCGTGTTGAAAGGTTTCCGTCGCGCTGCGCAGGGACGTCAGCGGGTTTTTAATCTCATGGGCGACGTCAGCGGCAAAATTGGCAATGTCATCAATACGGTCATAAAGCCCGGCCGTCATCGACCGAAGCGCCACAGATAAATCGCCGATCTCATCACGCCGGCCGGACAGATCGGGAATGGCGTTTCGATTTTCTGAGCTGCGCTGCACGACTTCTGCCGCTTTGGCCAAACGGCGGATCGGCAGGGCAATAAACAGCGTCAGAGCCAGCGATGTCAGCAAGGTCATAAAGAAAGCCAAAAGCGCAATCGGAGCCAGCGCCCGGCGTTCATTGGATAAAATCGCTTCTACGTCATTACTCTCCAAGGTCACGACGCCAAGAACGGCCTGCACCCGTTTCACCGGCAGACTGACAGCGACGATTAAGCTGTCATCTGCATTATACTGCTCTCCGATCACCGGGTCGCCCAGCAGGGCCCGGCGAACGTCTTGGTCAATATTGCGCCGCAGCCGGTCGCGGCGCTGCCTGAAACTCGGAATTGCCCGCACAGCAGATACAATGGCTGCCTCGGCCCGCTCCCCCAAACTTTGGGATGGGCGGGATGACGGCCGCGGCCTTTCAGGGCGCGGATAGCCGGCCTCGCCCGGCGGGACATAGCGCGGCGCAGGAGAGTTTGCGTCATCGACGCTGCCGGCTTCAGAGCTGCCCTGCGCCGGAGTTTCGGGGCCCGCCACAGGCGGGTCCAAGGGCTCGACATCAATAGCGCCGTCAGAAATCGCGCTGTCAACGATCAGGTTCGCGTCCAAGTCATACAAGCGAACGCGGGAGCCGGCCGGCAAACCGACCCGGCGCATTGTGCGCCGGGCGGCATCAATATCCAATGTCGGAATCAGGCCGTCTCCGGTCGCGTCACTGGCCAGAATGTTGGTAATCAGTTCGGCCTGAGAATACAGGTTTTGCAGCTTGGCATCGATCAGGCCGCGCCGCACTTCATTCAAGGTCAACGCACCGACAACCAATATCAGCAGCCCCACCATATTGGAGATAAAAATGGCCCTGGCCAGGGACGAAAACGCAATAGAGCGGCTGCGCGAGCGCCGCTCCGGTCTGCGTTTTACCGCCTGTCCGGCGGAAGCCATATCAGGCTTCTTTGTATTTATATCCGACGCCATAGAGTGTTTCGATACCATCAAACGTCTTATCCGTCTTGCGGAACTTTTTGCGCAAACGCTTTATGTGACTGTCAATCGTGCGGTCATCGACATAAACCTGATCATCATAGGCCGCGTCCATTAACTGGTCGCGCGATTTTACATAGCCGGGCCTCAGGGCCAAAGCCTGCAAAATCAAAAACTCCGTCACAGTCAGGCGGACCGGCTCGCCGTCCCAGCTACAGGCATGACGGTTCGGGTCGAGCACAAGTTTGGAACGGCGAATGACTTTATCATCCCCTTCCTGCGGGGCCGGCATTTCAACATTGGTCAGTCGCGCCCGGCGCAAAACGGCTTTGATACGCTCACCCAACAGGCGCTGAGAAAACGGCTTGGTGATGTAATCATCCGCGCCCATGTTCAGGCCAATCGCCTCGTCAAATTCATCATCTTTTGACGTAAGAAAAATCACAGGCAAATTGCTGCTTTGGCGCAGCCGGCGTAAAAGCTCCAGCCCGTCCATTTGCGGCATCTTCACATCAAACACCGCAATATCCGGCGGGTTTTTAGTTAAGGCTTTCAGGGCGCTGACCCCTTCATGATAGGTGCGGACCTCATAGCCCTCCCCTTCCAGAAACATCGAAACCGATGTCAGTATGTTTTCGTCATCATCGACAAGTGCAATTGAAGTGGCCATTTTGAGCTCCCAACCCGGCGGTTATCATCAGGGTTATGTATGGAGACCACTTTAGGCAGCACTAAGACCACCGCAAGACAAAACACGCCTTATTTCGTTCACTTATTGTTCTGAAAGAATAAAGCGTTAGCTGTTCAGGCCCAAAACATCGGTCATGTCAAATATACCTTTGCCCTGTTTTGAGGCCCAGATTGCTGCTTGGAGCGCGCCGGCAGCAAAGACGCTGCGGTCAAAGGCCATATGGGACAGGGTGATCATTTCCAGATCAGCCGCAAGGCGCACTTCATGGTCACCGATAACGCCGCCGCCGCGAAGGGCGGCAAAGCCAATATCGCCGGGCCGTCTGGCACCGGTGACGCCTTTACGCGCCTGAACCGCATTATCGTAGAAATCAACACCGCGGCCGGCGGCCACTGATTTGCCGAGCATCAATGCCGTGCCGGAGGGGGCGTCAACTTTTTGATTATGATGCATTTCCAAAATTTCGGCGTCCCATCCTACATTCAGCGCTTTGGAGGCCCGTTCAACCAAGGCGGTCAAAACATTGACGCCGGGAGAGAAATTCCAAGACTGCACCAAACAGACCGACTCCCCTGCAACATCCAGCGCTCGGTCTTCGCTTTCGGAAAAGCCTGTGGTGCCGGAAACCATCGCCCGGCAGCGCACGCTTTGCATCATCACAGCGGCGTCAATCGCGGCTTTGGGTGAGGAAAAATCGATCAGCACATCACAACGGTCCAAAGCGCCGCGTAAATCCGTCGAGACCTGCACGCCAAAATCATGCAGGCCGGCGAGCTCGCCCAGATCGCGCCCGACATTGGGGGATTTGGGCGCGGTGACTCCGGCCGTTAATTGGGTTTCAGGATGGTTTAAGACCTGACGCACAAGCTCTTGCCCCATGCGTCCGTCAGCCCCAAGCAGGGCAATGCGAAGTGGATCTGTCATAAAACCCGTTTACGCGCTCCCGCCGGCCGGGTCAAAGCTTAAGCCGCCTTGCGACGCCCGCAGCCAGTTTTTGGGCGCCCTGATTATCGCCGCCTTCGCCTTCCGCAAAGCCTAAGTACAAATACGGCTCGATCATCTCAAGCTCGATAAGGTTCAACTTCCCGTCAAGGCCGCGCAGTAAATCGACTCGCGCATAAAGCGGGGTTTGCGGCAGATAGGATAGTATGGTTTGCGCCGTTTCAAGTTCGGTCGCTTTCGGGCTGTAGGGCAGCTCTCTGCCGCCATACATGGACTGAATGCGGTAATCTCCGTCTTTCGGACGCTTATTGACCGCATGAGAAAACTGCCCGTCAAAATACAAAAATGAATATTCCCCCTCGGTCAGAACCGATGGCAGGAATGGCTGGATAATCGCGCGAGCCGGAGGCAAAGCCTCTTCGTCCGGCCAAGGCTCTCCCTTTGTCAGCAAGGCTTGCCGCCAAGCACCGCCGCCGATCTGCGGCTTTACAACAATCTTATCACAGCAAAATTGCGCAAAAGCCTGATCGGCAATTTGCGGCGTCACTCTATCAGTCGTCACAGCCGCAATCACCGGCGCGCCGCGCGCCTCCAAATCTTCAAGGTAAGATTTATCGCTGTTATAATTTAAAATATCGAGCGGGTTTAAAACGCATGTTTTTTGCGCCGCTATAACCATTTGTTCCAAAAACTTCGGCGGGTTCCCGGTTTCAAAATAGTCCCAAACAACCAAGGGCAGCATAGCCGCAAATTCCCCGGCCCGCTTGCCGGCGTCATTCCACAAGACAATCTCTGTCTCCAAACCGACCGCTGCAAAAGCCGGCGCTAATTTCGCTATCTGCTCTTCAAGCTCAAAATAATCAAAGCGAAGCCCGGACGCGGACGGCATCATATTGGCCGACGCAAGCACAGCAATTTTTTTCATACAGACCTACCTTTTATCTGCGGGTCATAGCGTGATTGGACAGCGCGGCGCAATCCGGTAAAGTGCATGCGGGCCTATTGTGGTAATGGCCCTGATCTGCGCGAGCCTCCCCGGCGAGCGCAGGATCGGGAGAGCCGCTTTGTGCCGGCTTTGCGCCGGTCATAAAGCGGCTCTTTTGATTGTCAGACCTGCCGCTCCCTCTTGAATAGAGCACCTTAAGCGCCCACTTTAAGAGCTGAAATACAGGAGCCCAACCATGAACCCTTCACAAGATTACGCCGATGCAAGCCTTTGGCGCGGCACAACGATTTTATCTGTGCGTAAAAACGGCAAAGTTATCATTATTGGTGACGGGCAAGTCAGCGCCGGCAATACTGTCATGAAAGGCAATGCCCGCAAAGTCCGCCGCATTGCCGGCGGCGAGGTTATCACGGGGTTTGCCGGCGCAACAGCGGACGCATTTGCCCTGCTTGAACGTCTGGAAGCAAAATTAGAGCAATTCCCCGGCCAGCTTGCCCGCGCCTGCGTCGAGCTTGCCAAAGATTGGCGCACAGATAAATATTTGCGCCAATTGCAGGCTATGCTGATTGTGGCCGATAAATCAGAGACTTACGTCCTGACCGGGAATGGTGATGTTGTTGAGCCGCAAGACGGCATTATTGCCATCGGCTCCGGCGGCAACTTTGCCTATGCGGCCGCTCTGGCGATGACCGATTACGAAGAAGACGCCGAGACTTTGGCCCGAAAAGCCATGGCCATAGCAGATAAAATCTGCGTGTTTACAAACGGTAATGTGGTGGTCGAAAGCCTTAAGAGCGCGAACTAAGCACATGACGAAGAAATTATGGTATCAACCGAGTTGCCCCACACCGGCTGAAACCATGCTTATTTTTTATAATATCTGCACGGGCAATTCCATCCCATAAACTAGGGGGCCGCGCGGCCCGGCAAATCAATCAAAACCCGGGTTCCGCCTCCTGCCGCAGGCAAAAACTCAGCCGTTCCGCCCAAAGCTTTAGCGCGGATTTTTATATTCGACAGGCCTTTCCCGGGCGTCACATCATCCGCAAAGCCCGCGCCGTCATCAGTGATCACAATCCTGATGCGCGCAAGCACAAGGCAGGTTTTAACCGTCAAGGTGCGCGCGCCTGCGTGACGTATGGCGTTGCTCACAGACTCTTGGATCATGCGGTAAATGGACAGAACATCGCGCGGACCATAGTCGGGCTGCGGCCCCAGCTCGCCGGCCTCCCAATGCAACTCCATACCGGCGTCATGAATAAGCGGCTCAATGCGGCCGCGCAGAGCGCCCAGCGCAATATCAAGTTCTCCGTCCGCCGTATCCATCGAGTCGATAATCAGCCGTAATTCCTGAAGGCTGTCATCCAGTTCGGCTTTCAATAAGTCCGGCCCCAACCGCCCGTTTTTAGCCTTAAGTGATAACGCCAAAAGCCGGCCTCCGACACCGTCATGCATGTCACGCATAATGCGTTTACGTTCTTCAACCAAAGCCGCTTCGCGCACTTCAGCTTCGCGCTGTCGATAGACCACTGCGATTTCAGCTTCGCGGGCCGCAAGCTCGGTTGAGAGTTTTTCGTTCACACTTGTCAGCGCGCGGCGGCTCTCCCTGAACAAGCGCACAAAACCGGCCACAATTGTCAGGCTTAGTAAAATTGAAAGCGTCGGGCCATAGAGCAGCGACATGCCTGTATTGGGCCAAATAAGATAACCGATACTGCGCGATGTCGTGATTAAAACATCAACCATCACAGCCCAAATGCACAGCAAAAAGATAAAGCTCTCAAGCAGAGGCGGACGCTCCCGCCGCGCCAAATAGAAAAACATTTGAACGCCCATAACCAATACGCAAGCGGCCGCGATCACATCTGCAACGGACAAAACTTTAACCCATCCGTCCATATCAAGAAAATAAATCGGCAGCAATAAGCCCGTCAAAACCGCCGCTGAAACGGGCACTAAAAGATTGCGAATGACCGGGGTGCGAAATGTCCATTCATTAACAAAGTTCAGCGATGCCACGATCATCAAGAACGATGCCATGGAATATACAAACCGATAGAAATTTGTCTCCAACGTCGTCAAAGGCCCCGCATAGGCTAAATTTACAATCACCCAGCACAGCATTAATCCGGCAAAACTCAGCGTCACGCGCCGCAGATTTTTATCCAAACTCAAAGCCGCTGAAATGACTGTACTCATCAGGGCAATCGCCACAGCGATGACGATTGAATAGACGCCAAAAAATTGCCGCCACATAAAGGCCCGTTCCAAATCTTCAGTATTGCCGATATAAACCCGGCGTATGTACGGAATGGAGTCTCGCGAAACAGCGCGAACCTTTAAGACGCCGTCGCCGGGCTTTATCCCCGAAAGATCGAAAAAATGCGGCTGCATTGGCCGGTAAAACCGAACGTCAGACCGTACGCCTACCTCAGCAATCGTCACGCCGTCTACATCCAAAGACACAGCCCGCCGGGCCATAGTGATCAGAATTGCCGGCTGCTCATAGCGCTCCAGCGCAGCGGAGATATCATGGCGAAACTCAATAATGTCCGCCGTCTTTATGCCGGTTTTATATCCGTAGTTTTTTGTCTCAACCTCGAAGACGCCGACTTGCCCCGGCAAGGTCGCTGAAAATTCAGTCAGGCGTTCTGCTTTCGCCGGCGCGCCCAAAGTTTCACTGCCCAAAATCAATAGATACAAAAAAATCGGTGCCAGCAAAAAAACGCAGCTCGCCGCCCAGAGATTTATATTTCTCCGCCCGGCCTCAGGCGGTAAGGCGATGCCGGCGCGAACCGTATTACCGCGTTGGATATCAGCCTGCCCTAAGTTTTTTTTGAGACGTCCGCTCATACAGTCTGCATCTTTTATCCGCCCCTAAAGATCGATTAACCCGTCCTTAAGGGCTTGATACACGGCCTCGCCGCGGGATGTCACGGCCATTTTGCGATATATGGTTTTGACGTGATCCCCGACGGTATAGGGTGATATTTCGAGCTTTCGCGCAACTTCTTTATAAGAGCGCCCCCGCGCCAGATCGGACAGGACTTCAATTTCCCGCGCCGATAATTGATTGGCCGGGTCAACCGATTTTGCCGGCGTCGGCGCAACGCTGCGCACACGGCGCAATAAATGCCCGGCGACGGCCGCGCTTATCGGCGCGCCGCCGTCCAGCACCATCGAAATTGAATTGACCATTTCGGCGTCAGATCCGGATTTAAGCAGATAGCCGTCTGCTCCGGCTTCGACGGCGCGGACAACGCTTTGCACGTCGCCGAATACAGTGATCACCATAGAACGGCGCGGATTCTCACCGGCTCTGTCAGTTCCGCCGGATACCCATGTTTCAATTAAATCTGCGCCGTCTCCGTCACCCAGTTGTAAATCTGTCAGCAATAAATCGAATCGATCATTATCCGGCGTCAGTTGGGCCAAAGCCTCAGCGTAGGAATTGGCCGTGCCGACAAGGTCAAGGCGCGGATGATCCCGCACAATCTGAGCGCAGCGCTCAAAGGCGTTCTCTTCATCCTCTACAAGTAAGACCCGGCTTTTCATAAAAACTATAGTGCGCCCGGCGCGCGCGCCTCACAACCCCCGAAAATACGGGGCCGGTGAATTACTCTGCCGCGTCGCGAATATCATCCGAGTCTTCCGGTACATATTCCAAAATGTCAGAGGGCTGGCAATTAAGCGCCCGGCACAGCGCTTCGAGCGTGGAAAACCGCACGGCTTTCGCCTTCCCGGTCTTTAAAATCGACAAATTTGCAAG
Organism: uncultured Robiginitomaculum sp.; assembly: GCA_938015875.1. Classification (GTDB taxonomy): domain Bacteria; phylum Pseudomonadota; class Alphaproteobacteria; order Caulobacterales; family Maricaulaceae; genus Robiginitomaculum. The sequence continues at coordinate 34,213 of CALLXE010000017.1, forward strand.
CGTAATTCCGACCCGATCTGCGAGCTGCGTTAAAGACATGCGGCGCTCTAACAGAACGCGGTCAAGATTAACTTTAATGGCCATCAGACGGTCAGCCGGGCCTCGGCGCGCAGCCGGGCTCCCTCCCTGAACACTTGCGCCAATACAATCAGTACCAAAATGAAAAACCAAACATGAGCCCGCACATTTATCGTCAGCGCCGCGCCGGGATCAACCCGTTCCAGAAATGGCTGCAAAATTGTCCGTGCCAACTCCCCGATTGCAACGGCAATCCAAATATACCGCAGACGCAAAGCATTTTGCGGAACAAACGGATCGCCCGCCCGAAGGGTTGCCACCAATTTACGCAATTGCCAAACCACCACAATCATCACCAAAAGGTTGCCGGCAGCATAAAAAATCGCGGCCATATATCCGCCGGGCGACGCCTCTTTTGTTTCAAATATTTCAGTATCAACCGGCCCAAAGAGCGCGGCGAGCGCTAAGCCAAGCAGAAATATCAGGGCCGCGACCAAGGCCATTTGAACCAGAAACAAGATGACGCCCAGCGCTTTGGCGGGACGGCTGTCAGGGGGCGGCGGGATGTCCGCGGATTCAAAGCTGTCATTGGCAGGGTTTATCATAACTTATCGATAAACAATAATTCACGAGACTGCAAGCCATCGCGTCATCAGGCGCGGCGATTGGCCTGCTTCAAATTTGTATGCCGGCGTTTACCTGAGCCCCGCCGCAGTCTAAGTCATTAGTCGATCAAGTTGATTGACGAATGAGGACACTATGCCCGCTTTTTCTAAAATTGTTGTCGCCTCTCATAATGAAGGCAAAGTACGCGAAATCCGCGACCTTCTGGCCCCGTTCGGGATTGAGACCGTCAGCGCGTCAGAGTTGAATTTACCTGACGTTGAGGAAACCGAAGTGACCTTTGAAGGCAATGCCGAGCTTAAGGCGCGGGCGGCCTGCGCGGCGTCCGGCCTGCCCGCCTTGTCTGATGACAGCGGCCTTGCCGTGGACAGCCTTGAAGGCGCGCCCGGAATTTACTCGGCCCGCTGGAGCGAGGACGAGACCGGCGCGCGCAATTGGAAGCTTGGCATGACGCGGGTTCACGAGGCGATGACGGAAGACGCGGACGGCGTGAAAACGGCGCGGTTCATTTGCGCGCTGACTTTGGCCGTGCCGTCAGAAAACGGGACAATGCAGACGCATACATATTTGGGTAAAGTTGAGGGGAAAATTGTTTGGCCGCCGCGCGGCGATAAAGGCTTTGGTTATGACCCGATCTTTCAACCGCTCGGCCATGACATCACCTTTGGAGAAATGGAGTCTGAGGCTAAACATGCCATGAGCCACCGCTCCGATGCGTTTACCCAATTGATTACGGCGCAGTTTAAATCGTGAGCCGAAAACCATGAGCGGGGCGCCGTTTGGGATTTACGTGCATTGGCCGTATTGCAGCCGCATATGCCCCTATTGTGACTTTAATATCTACAAGCACAAAGGCGAGAGCGGCGATGATCTGACGGATGCGATTATTCGCGATATGGGGTATTGGCGCGAAGCGACAGGGCCGCGCACAGCGAAATCTCTGCATTTTGGCGGCGGCACGCCAAGCCTGATGCGCGCCGATCAAACAGAGCGCATTATTGAAGCCGCCGGCAAATTTTGGGATTTTGATCCCGACATTGAAATTGCGCTGGAGGCCAATCCTGCCGATGCCGATATTGCGCTCTGGAACCTTTATGCCGGGGCCGGCATTAATCGTCTGTCTTTGGGCATTCAAAGCTTTGACGACGCGGTTTTAAAATTTCTGGGCCGCGACCATGACGGGACGCAGGCCGCACGGGCGCTCGATATTGCGGTCTCAATTTTCCCCCGCGTCTCGGCAGATTTGATCTTTGGCCATAAAGGGCAAACCTTAAAGGATTGGGAAGCAGATATCCGCCGCGCCCTAAGCTCGGGCGCAGGCCATATCTCTGCCTATCAATTGACCATCGAAGCACAAACCGCCTTTGGCCGCGCCGCAAAACGCGGAGATGACAAGGCCGTCGACGGCGACAACAGCGCTGCGTTATATGAACATAGCCGGGACATGATAAGCGCCGCCGGGTTTGAGCCTTATGAAGTGTCAAATTTTGCAAAACCCGGTCAACAAAGCCGGCACAATAAAATCTATTGGCAAAGCGGCGACTACGCCGGCGTCGGGCCGGGCGCGCACGGACGCCTGACCGGCAACGGAGACCGCCGCGCCACAGTTTCCCACATGACACCGGCCGATTATATTGCCGGCAGCATGGGCGGCATGAGCCTTTGCGAATCAGAAGTGCTGTCTCCCGAAGATCACGCAGCAGAATATTTAATGATGGGCCTGCGCCTGACCGCCGGCATCTCGATAAAGCGCTATGCCGAAATATCGGGCAAGCCTTTAGCGCCGCAAACCCTGCAGGGTTTGGGCGATATGGATTTAATCACAGTTCACGGCGACGCCCTGTCTGCCACGCCGGACGGGCGACTTTTGCTGGACAGTCTTATTCGGCAACTTTTAGGGGCTTAAATTAAAGCCCTAAATCCTCAGCGGATTTAGGCGCCGGGTCAATAACGTTAAACCGGCCGGCCTGCACTTCGTATACGGCAAGACCCCGATGCGGCGTGCCGTCCGGGCGAAACCGTACAAAGCCGTCCACGCCGTAAAATCCTTCCGGATCAATCAGACGGGCCGTGCGAGTGCGCGCATTCCCGTCAGCTACCAGCGCGCCAATATTGACCGCATCATAGGCCAGAGAGGCGAGCCGGGAAGAATCGCGCCCATAAGTCACTTTGTAATCGGCATTAAAAGCCTTGCGACCTTCTTGGTCGGGGCCGGCGAAAATTCCGCCGCGCAGAGCAGGCTCAAGGGCCGCATCAGGGTCGTTCCAACGCCCTGTGCCAAGCTTTTGCACCAAGGCCATCTCGCTGGAATAATAAGTGAGCAGCGGCGCAACGGATCGCAGCGCCGTGCCGCCTTCAGGCAGCAAAATGGCATCAAACAAAGGCGTATCTGTTGTCTCAAGCGCGGCATTATATTCGCTCGCAAGGTCGCGGGCCGGGCCCTGCATGGCCGTAATATCAGAGGTGGCGTAAGATTTACTTGCCGTCAAAGAGCCGCCCTGCCCGCGCACGGCGCGACCGAAGGCGGAATTTACGACTCGGCCATAACCGCTGTCCGGGCCGAAAAAGGCAAAACTGCGCGCGCCCTGATCGGCGGCATATTGGGTAATACGCTCAACCTCGGCATCCGGCGGGAAGCTGAGCAAATAAACGCCGTTACCCGCCACGCTCTGATCGGTAGAAAATCCGATAACCGGCGTGCGCGACCGGCGCGCAGCATTGCCCGACGCCTTCACATTGGGGCCCAGCAGCGGGCCAAGAATAACATCCGCGCCGTTTTTAATCGCGGCTTGCGTCGCGGCCTTTGCGCCGCCGGCATTGCCGGCCGTGTCCATCGCCATCAACAAGACATCGGAAGTCTCGCGGTCAAATACAGCCATCTCAGCCGCTTTAAGCATAGAGGCCGCTTCGTCGCGCAACACCGGGTTCGGGGATGAGAACGGCAAAAGTAACGCCAAGCGCTGAATATCGCGGCCCGTCATATGCGGCGGCGTTAAGCCGTCGCGGGGGGCGGGCTTTGTTTCCGCCTTATCTTTGGGGTCAGGCGTTTGCGGCTTTGGATCCGGCTTTGGTTCAGTTTTGGGATCGGGCGTTTTAACGTCCGGCGTATGCGGCGCAGGCGCAGGGACAGCCGGGCCTTGGCGAATGGGCGCGCCGTAAGGGTCGGTCGTCGCGCACGCACTCATCAGTAATGCTGCGGCCAAACCGAATGCGACGCCGCGCGTCTTGTGTGCCCAATTAAATTTCATCATAGCCTCGAACTAAATTGGCCGTTAGGAAAGCGTATGCCTTCTGACCGTAAATCATCTTTTGCAGACCGTAATCGCGCCCGCGAAGATGCGCAATCTTTTCCCGCATCAAGGGAAAAATTTGCGCACGAAAATTCGGGCGCCCAAACCTTGACCCCCGGACTTTATCTCGTTGCCACCCCTATCGGTAATCTGCGGGATATCACATTGCGGGCGCTCGATATTCTGGCCGGCGCGGATCGGGTTTATGCCGAAGATACGCGCCAGACGGGAAAATTGCTCGCCGCTTATGACATCAAGGCAGGCTTAACGGCCTATCATGACCATAATGTGGCGAGGCGCATCCCGGCCATTGTCGCGCAAATCAAAGAGGGCCAAGCCGTCGCCCTGGTCAGCGACGCCGGAACGCCGCTTGTGTCTGATCCGGGGTTTAAACTGGCCCGGGCCGTGGCAGACGCAGGCCTTGAAATTATTCCGATCCCCGGCGCGAGCGCGGCTTTGGCCGGGCTTTTAACATCAGCGCTTCCCAGTGACCGGTTTTTCTTTGCCGGATTTTTGCCGGCCAAATCTGCGGCGCGTAAAACCGCCTTATCGGAAATCGCAAATGTCCCGGCCACACTGATATTTTTTGAAGCGGGATCGCGTATTGATAAAACGCTGACGGATATGCACGCCGTTTTGGGCGACCGCCCCGCCGCCTTAGCCAGAGAGCTTACCAAAACGTTTGAAGAAACGCGGCGTGGGACGCTCTCAGAGCTTTTGGCCGGCGCGCTGGATGATCCGCCGCGCGGCGAAATTGTGCTGATTGTCGGCGGGGCTTCGGCGCAGGTCTGGGATGACGCCGCCATCGACGCAGCCCTGATTGATCACATAGGCGAAGGCGTCAAGCGCGCCGCCGCTACGGTCGCCGATCTGTCCGGCCGGCCCAAACGCGACGTTTATGCCCGCGCGCAACGCCTGAAAGATTCCAAAAGCCAATGAGCGAAAAACGCCGCAAAGCCGAAAAAGCCGGCCGCCGCGGCGAGGCGCTGGCCGCGATAGCGTACAGGCTGCGCGGCTACACTATCTTAGAAACTCGATTTAAAACCAAGGTCGGCGAGATTGATCTGATTGCCCGTAAGAAAAACGTCATTGTATTTATTGAAGTTAAGCACCGCGCTACCATCGACGCCGGCGTTTACAGCGTTACAAACGCTCAAAGCCGGCGCATAGACGGCGCGGCCAATTTGTTCATGGCAAAGATGCGAGCCCTTGATCATTGTGAGCGCCGCAATGACATTGTCATCACGGGCGCGACGCGGTGGCCGCACATTATCAAAGACGCTTGGCGTTAGAGCGGCGCGCCTTAAAGGCGTTGACTACAAGATAACACTTTTGTGTGCTGACGCCGCCGCAAGGCAAGGCTATCACCCCTTAAAGTTTATTTGAGGGTCTTCATGAAAACGACTGCCTTTTGCCTGTTATCCGCTTTGACACTGGTCGGTTGCAGCAAGCCTGACACATTAAGCGTATCCGGGTCATCAACGGTTTTGCCGGTCGTCTCCAAGGCCGCCGAAGTTTACAGCGCGCAATCAGGCAAAGCTGTCATTGTGAACGCCGGCGGCTCCGGCGCCGGGTTTTCGCAACTCGCCCAAGGCCTGACAGATATCGGTATGATGTCGCGCGATATTACGGCCGCCGAACGCGCGCAATATCCCGACGTTAATATTAAAGCTGTCGCCATTGGCCGCGACGCTGTTATCCCCGTTGTCAGCAGCGAGATTTTTGATGCGGGCGTCACGCATTTAAGCCTTGCGCAAATTGCGGGCATATATCGCGGTGACATTCAAAACTGGCAAGAGCTTGGCGGGCCGGACACGGATATTTTGGTTATCGACAAAGAAGCAAGTCGGGGCACGCGGCATATTTTTATGCAGGCCGTCATGGGGGTAAAAGAACCTGAGGCCAAAGGGGCAGACCTTGTGCTCGGCTCTAATAATGAAGAACAAACCGCCTTAACCCAAAGCGACAGCGCCATCGGCATGCTCTCTATTGCCTGGCTCAATGATGATATTAAGGGCGTCACGCTGAGCATGGATGGCCCCCCCATTGCGCCGACACTGGAAAATGTCAAAGCCGGCCGCTACCCGATAGCGCGCGATTTAAATATTGTTGTGCGCGATGACATATCGCCGGCCACGCAAGCCTTCGTCGACTTCCTGCGCTCCCCCGAAGGCCAAGAACAGGTTGAGGCCGCCGGATATATTCAGGTCACCAAGTGAGCCATACGGCAGTGTTAAACTCAGGAGCGCAAATTGATTGCCCGCAAAGCCCGGTCAAAGGCCGGCTGTTTACCGCCTATATTACAGGATCGGCGTGGCTGTCGGCCGGATTTGCTGCAATTATATTTGCGACCCTGGCCGTGCAAAGCGCGCCCGGCATTATCAGCGCCGGGGGTACATTTATGTCCACCTCATGGCTGCCGTCCCAAGGGCAATATGGTATGCTGCCTATGATATTCGGATCTGTTATCGTTATGATGATTGCTATGGTCGTCGCTTTGCCGGTCGGCGTTTTGGCCGCCATCGCAATTTCGCAAATCCGCTCGCCCAAATTGCGCCGCGCGGTCAAAGCTCTGCTCGAAGCGCTTGCCGGGATTCCGTCCATTGTTTACGGCCTGATCGGGGTGAGTTTTTTGTCAGTCTTTGTGGCTGATATTTTTGATCTGCAAACCGGGCGGGTGATTTTGACGGCGGGGCTTTTGCTGTCAGTGATGATACTCCCGACTATTTTAACGCTCACGGAAGACGCAATTTCCGACGTGCCCAAAGCGATAACGCAAAACGCAGCGGCGCTGGGGCTATACCGTTATGAGGTTTTTAAAGACGCCGTCCTGCCGGTAGCCGGGCCGCATATTGCCGGCGCTGCCTTGCTGGCGCTCGGCCGGGCACTGGGCGAGACAATGGCGGTTATGCTTGTTATCGGTTCGCTCGATCGCCTGCCTGACCCTATATATAACGTGCTGTCGTCCGGACAAACCATCACATCAAAGTTGGGCCGCGAAGTTGGCGAGAGCGCCTTTGGATCGGTCCATTTCAGCGCGTTGATATTTGCATCGCTTATCCTTGTTACGATTACCCTGTCTCTCACGATTGCCTCGCAAATCATTTTCTCGCGCCGCGCGAAATCATCAGTCGGCATGCGTCATGTTTAGCCGAACCATGAAAGATAAGCTTTTCACTGCTGCCCTGCGCGCAGCTTTGGGCCTGTGTTTGGCCGTGCTGGCGGTTTTGATCCTTGCCATTATTGTGGCCGGAGCCAAAGCTATAAGCTTTGAGTTTTTATTTTCCCCTGCCCGCGATTTCGGCGCGTCCGGCGGAATAATATATCAAATCACCGGCACGGTTTTAATCGGGATAACGGCAAGCCTTTTGGTTCTGCCCTTTGCCACGTCATTGGCGATATATCGCGCAGATTTTGTAAAATCAGATCGGGTCAAGCGCATGATTGATACTTCAATTTACAGCCTCAACGGCATACCCTCCATCGCTTACGGCCTGTTCGGCTTAATATTTTTTGTCAATATTTTAGGTACAGGACTCAGCTGGTTTGTCGGCGCAATTATCCTTGCGCTCATGATGCTGCCGACGGTAACCCTGTGCGCTGTTGCTGCCATGAAGAGCCTGCCACGCGGCTACCGCGAAAACGGCTACGCGCTGGGATTATCGCGTAAAGACGTCGTCATCCGGATCACATTGCCACAGAGCCTGCACGGCATTGTCACCGGCCTCATGCTCGGCCTTGCGCGCGCCGTCGGGGAAACCGCGCCGATCATGTTTATCGCTACAGCCTTTTCCGGCGTCACCCTGCCCGGCAGTTTCCGAGAGCCGGTGTCCACATTGCCGACGCATATTCTGGCGCTGGCGCAGCAAGCCACCAATCCGGACGCGCTCGCCAATGCGTGGGGCGCGAGCCTGACCCTCGTCTTTCTCGTTTTCGTTTTGTCCGCTCTGGCCTTTATCGCCAGAATCCGGCTGTCCCCTTTAAGTGAGCGCCATACATAATGACCCAACCTCAACTGCATCTTGTCGGCGCGCCGGCGCCAATTCCCGCGATAGAACTGCGTAATTTCTCGGCCTGTTATGGTGATCTTCGCGTTCTCAAAGATGTCAGCCTGTCCGTTCCGGCGCGCAGCGTAACCTGCCTGCTCGGCCCGTCCGGCAGCGGGAAATCCACGCTCATCCGCAGCCTCAACCGGATTAATGATGCTCTGCCCGGTTTCACCACAAACGGCCAAGTCGATATTCACGGCGAATGCTGCATGACCGATTTTAATGACATTACCCGACTGCGCGCCAAGGTCGGCATGGTGTTTCAAACGCCCTGCGTCTTTCCGTGCTCCATTGCGCAAAACGTGCTGTTTGGCGTGCGCAATCGCAAATTATCCAAAATTGAAAAATCAGCCTTGGTCGAGAAAAGCCTGCGCAGCGCAGCGCTGTGGCAGGATGTATCCGATCGCCTCGACGCGCCGGCCGGCGCATTGTCCGTAGGACAGCAGCAGCGCCTGTGCATTGCCCGCGCCTTGGCCGTCACGCCGGATATATTATTATTGGACGAACCCACGGCCTCCGTTGACCCTGTCTCAGCCCGAAACATTGAAGCGCTGATCAGCGAATTAAAGAAAGACTATACCATCGTTATGGTCACCCATGATGTGCGCCAAGCCGGCCGGGTCGCCGATCACGCTATATTTTTATGTGACGGCGAAATTATTGAGCAAGGGACACGAGACCATATGTTTTCCAAAGCCGCTCTGCCCAAAACGCGGACATATTTGCTCGAAGAGTTCTGCGATTGTTAAGCCGGCGTGATTAAGCCGGCCCTGTCGATACGGCCACCATAGCAGCGCGCAAGGTTCTGTCGCCCAGCGTAAAGCCGGTTTGCATAACATTGGCCACATCGCCCTTCGCCTCAGAAGACGGGACTTGCGCCACGGCCTGATGCAGTTTGGGGTCAAATTTCGAGCCGACACCGGGGACGGCTTTAATGCCATGACGGGCAAAAACTGCCATCAGTTCTTTTTCGGTCAGTTCAATGCCCTCAAGAAGGCTCTTGGCATTTGCGCCCATATCTTCGCGGGCTTTGTCATCAAGCCCCAGAAGCGCACGGCCCAGATTGTCAGAAATAGACAGCATATCGACCGCAAAGCGCTCAACGGCGTAAGCCCGCGCCGCGACCATTTCGCGCTCGGCGCGTTTTTTAACATTCTCGGCATCGGCCATAGCGCGCAGAGCCTGATCCTTCATGGCAGCCATTTCGGTTTCCAATTCAGCAATGCGCGCAACCAGAGCCGGCCCCGCGTCAGGATTATCATCCTGCGCATCCGAGGGCGCTTCTTTGGCAGCGTCCATATCTTTTTCGGCTTCCTGCGCCGCGAGCGCCTCCGGCGATGCTTTGCCCTTCAGCACATCATCAATTTGCGCCTGCAGCGCATCAAGTTCGGCGTCAGACGGAAGGCCGGCAGTGTCTTTGGGGTCAATGCTCATGATTAAATCTCTTTATAATGTGTCATTTATTTATGTTTCAAATTCGAACCGCCCAAGAGCCGTCCGACCAGTTGCGCGGTGTAATCCACCATCGGAATGACCCGCGCATAATTTAAGCGCGTCGGACCGATGACGCCGACCGCGCCGATTATGTTTTGCTGCCCGTCTTTATACGGCGCAACGACGACGCTGCTGCCGGACAGGCTGAACAGCGGGTTTTCCGCGCCGATAAAGATTTTGACGCCGTCAGCGGTTTCCGCGCGGTCAAGCAAAGCAATCATGTCTTCTTTGCGCTCCAAATCTTCAAACAGGCGTTGAACGCGCTCTAAATCGGTTTGGGCGTCCGGATTGTCAAGGAGCCTTGAGCGTCCCCGGACAATTAAACTGCGCTTTTGACCCATTAGCCCCGACCAATCGGCCATACCGGCAGCAATCAGGCCCTGCGCCGCCTTATCCAGCGCTGCTTGGCCGGCCTGTATCTCGGCCAAAATGCCCGAGCGCGCATCGTCCAGCGTGCGCCCGCGCAGCCGCGCCGACAGATAATTGCCCGCTTGCTCCAAAGTGGCAGGCAAAGTTCCGGCCGGAAGCGCCATCAGGCGGTTTTCAACATGACCGTCTTCAAACACGATAACGGCTACGGCGCGGCCTTCTGCAAGGCTGATAAACTCCACATGACGGAGCGCGCTTTGGTATGAGGGCGCCAGCACAAGCCCGGCGCCGCCGGCGAGACCGGACAGAGCATCAGACGCCATATTCAGGACATGTTCGGGGTCTGCATCATCAGCGGCAATCTGCGCTTCGATCTTTTTGCGCTCCGCCTTTGACAGATCGCCGATTTCCAAAAGCCCGTCGACAAACAGGCGCAATCCCATATGGGTTGGCTTTCGCCCTGCGCTGATGTGATCGCTGTCGAGCAGGCCAAGACCGGCCAAATCCGCCATAGTGCTCCGAATAGACGCCGGGGATAAATCCAGTCCTCCCGCCTTGGACAAGGTTCGCGAACCTACCGGACTACCGGTATCCAGATAGCTTTCGACCACGCTTCGAAAAACCTCACGCGCGCGGGCGTCAAGCTCAGTCAGGGGCAAAGAGGATGTAATCGGTAAAAGCGCCATAGACATATATATAGGAAAGACGCGCTGTGATTAAAAGCCTTGCGCGCGCGCAATCCGGCGCATATAAGGCCCTTAATTACGAAGTCTGAAGCACCGCGCTGACGGCGGCTCCCAAATCCGGGGGCCGTTTTTTTAGTGGCCCGATTCAGGCAGAATTTATTGCGCATGCAAGACAGAAATTAAGAGAAGCCTTTTGAAAACGAAAACCGACATGGATGCCCGCATCCTCGCCATTGCAGAGCCTTTAGCTGACGATATGGGCTATGATATCGTGCGCGTGCGCGTCATGGCCAATAAACGCACCACGGTTCAGATTATGGCAGAGCGAAAATCTGACGGCACAATGAAAGTTGAAGATTGCGCCAAGCTGTCCCGCGAACTGTCTGCCGTATTGGAAGTCGAAGACCCATTGCGCGACCCTTACGCCCTTGAAGTGTCATCACCCGGCGTTGACCGCCCCCTGACAAGCCTTGAGCAATTTGCGCGCTATGAAGGATTTGAAGTCAAGATCGAGCTTGATCGCCTGGTTGAAGGGCGCAAACGCTTTCGCGGAACGCTGGCCGGAAATGACGGCGACATGATCGGCATTGATTTGGACGATGAAGACCAGACGGCCTTCATTCCGTTTGAGTGGATGGCCGAGGCAAAAATCATCGTCACCGACGAAATGATCGAAGCCATACAGGAACAACGGGCTCTTGAAAAACAAGACCCGGCAAATTTAAAACAAGAAAATTTCGACGTTTAGACATTAAGAAAGGCCCCCTGATTTATTGGGGGCGAAAAGGAGAGCCTCATGGCAGCAACAGGTATAAGTGCAAACCGTTTAGAGCTTTTGCAAATCGCAAACGCGGTCGCGCAGGAAAAATCTATCGATAAATCAATCGTCCTTGAGGCAATTGAAGAGGCGATTCAAAAAGCGGCGAAATCACGCTATGGCAGCGAGAACGATATTCGCGCCACGCTTGACCCTGTGACCGGTGAAATGGATTTGAAAAAAGTCATTACCGTTGTTGCCGAAGTTGAAAACGATTCGACGGAAGTCGGCCTTCTGACCGCCCAGCTTGATAATCCTGACGCGCAAATCGGAGACGAAATTTCCGAAGCCTTGCCGCCGATTGAATTTGGCCGCGTTGCCTCTCAAACTGCCAAACAGGTTATCATGCAAAAAGTTCGCGACGCAGAACGTGAGCGCCAGTTCCTTGAGTATAAAGACCGCGTCGGCGAGATCATTAACGGCATCGTTAAGCGCGTTGAGTATGGCCACATCATTGTTGACTTGGGCCGCGCCGAAGGCGTTATCCGCCGCGAGCAGGCTCTGCCGCGCGAGAACGTGAAAAACGGCGATCGCATCCGCGCTTATATTTATGACGTGCGCCAGGAAATTCGCGGCAGCCAAATCTTCCTGTCCCGCGCTCATCCGCAATTTATGGCGCAATTGTTTGCCCAAGAAGTTCCGGAAGTTTACGACGGCATTATTGAAATCGTTGCCGTAGCCCGTGACCCGGGCTCACGCGCAAAAATCGGCGTGCGCTCCAATGACGGCTCTATTGACCCTGTCGGCGCCTGCGTCGGTATGCGCGGCTCTCGCGTTCAGGCCGTGGTCAACGAGCTTCAGGGCGAGCGTATCGACATCATTCCTTATAACGATGACGCCGCGACGTTTATTGTCAACGCCCTGCAGCCGGCCGAAGTCGCCAAGGTTGTCATGGACGAGCAAAACGTCCGCATTGAAGTTGTTGTCCCCGACGATCAGCTGTCTCTGGCGATCGGTCGCCGCGGCCAAAACGTGCGCCTTGCATCACAACTGTCCGGCTGGGCCATTGATATTATGACGGAAGAACAAGAATCCGAACGTCGCCAAAAAGAGTTTCAAGAGAAATCTGAGCTGTTTATGGAAGCGCTGGATGTGGACGAAATGATCGCCCAGCTTCTGGTCTCCGAAGGCTTTGAAACCCTCACAGAAGTCGGTTACGTTGCCCAAGACGAGTTGGCCTCAATTGACGGCTTTGATGACGATACAGCCGAAGAGCTGCAGGCCCGCGCCCGTGAGTTCCTTGAGAAACAAGCCAAAGAGCAAGACGCAGCCCGTAAGAAAGCCGGCGTTGAAGACAGTGTTTTGGAAATCGAAGGCGTCACTTTGGCCATGTCTGTTATCTTTGGTAACAATGACATCAAAACCGTTGAAGACGTGGCGGGCCTTGTCCCGGATGATCTTTTGGGTTGGGACGAAGTGAAGGACGGCGAAACCGTCCACGAAGCCGGCATGATTGAGCATATGGGTATGGCGGCTGAAGACGCGCAAATGCTCATTATGCAAGCCCGCGTTAAAGCCGGCTGGATTGACGCTTCTGCGCTCGAAGAGCCTGAAGAAGAAGAGGCTGAAGGTGAAGACGGCGAAACCACAGCGTCCGAAGGTGCAGCACTGGCAGATGAGGTCTTTCAGGCTTAATAATGACAAATGCGGCCCCATCTTGTGAAGACAGTTCTGATTTAAGCGCGCTTGAATCAGGCAGTCGCGGCGCGAAGTTTCGCGAACGCCGCGACATCGTCACCGGAGCCGTTATGGATGAGCCAAAGCTTATCCGCTTTGTTATCGGCCCGGGCGGCCTTGTCGTGCCGGATATTGCCGCCAAATTGCCCGGCCGGGGCATTTGGGTCGCCGCTGACCGGGTCAGCGTTGACACAGCGATAAAAAAGGGCGCGTTTTCGCGCTCTGCCAAAACCAAGGCGATTGCGCCGGATGATTTGGCCGATCAGGTTGACGCCTTGCTCGCGCGGTCCGTATTGGGCCTTATGGGCATGGCTAATCGCAGCGGCCAAATCGAGAGCGGATTTGACAAGGTTCGCGCTTACATTCAGGTCGACCCGCCGGCTTGGCGGATCTGTGCCAAAGAGGCCGCGCGCGACGGCCGTAATAAAATCCGGGTGGCCTCTAAGGCCGCTTGGGAAGCCACGCCGCTGATCGCGTGCTTTGGCTCTGATGAACTGGGCAAGGCTTTGGGACGCGAAGACGTGACCCACGCCGTTTTAAAGCCCGGTCGGTTGGCCAAAAAATTTAAAGTCGAAGCTCGCCGCCTTGGCGGATTTCGCGCCCTTATCCCAAGCGATTGGGAGACCGAACTTGAAGACGCAAAAAGCCTTATGAGCCCTTTGCGTAATTGAGTTGATTATTAAGCAAGCGGCGTTAGGTTACGCCGATTATTGAAAATCCCGTTTACGGGCCGGTGAGATGAAAGCCGGATGAAAGACATTATGAGCGATACGAACGATAAAGACGGTAAATCATCTGCAGGCGGACGCCGTCCCCTGAGCCTTAAGCCATCCGGCGGCACTGTCCGCCAGAGCTTTTCTCATGGGCGCAGCAAGGCCGTTGTTGTTGAAAAGAAAAAGCGGCGCATCATTGGCGGGCCGGGCGTTACGCCTGCGACCGAGCCGGAGAGCAAAGCTGCCGGCAAGCCGGCGGCGAAAGCTGTTGACGTCGATGCGATCAACGCCCGCAAGCTTGGTCTGTCCAAAGCGGAATATGTAAAGCGTAAAGTCGCCGTTGAAGCGGCTCAGGCTGCGGCCGGCAAACGCGAAGCGGAAAAAGAAGCCGCTGAAACCGAACGCCAGCAGCGCGCCAAAGAAGAGCAGATTGCTCTGGAGCGTAAGCAGCAGCAGGACGAAGAGTCTGCCGCCGCGATCAAAGAGGCCGAAGCCCGCGCCGCCGATAACAAGGCCGCGTCTGACGCCGTTGCTCCGCCGGAAGAGCCAAAGAAGAAAGTTTCCGCCCGCGGAACCAGCGCTCTGACGGGACGCAGCGAACCGACCCCGGAACTTGTTGCCAAGAAAAAGGCTGAAAGCCCTGCGCGCAGCGTCGCTGACATGGGTGGCCGTGTAAAACGCGCCAAGACCGATGATAATAAATCCCGCAGCTCCGGCAAAGGCGAGCCTAAGCGCCGCCGCGGGAAGCTGACCATTGTTTCGGCTCTGGCCGGCAATGAAGATCGTCAACGCTCGCTCGCCTCCGTAAAGCGCGCACGTCAACGCGAAAAAGATCGCCGGGGCGGCGGGGCCACGACTAAAGAAAAAGTCATGCGCGAAGTTGTCATTCCGGAGGCCATTACGGTCGCCGATCTGGCCAACCGTATGACCGAGCGCGCCGCTGATGTTGTGAAATACCTGATGAAACAGGGCACAATGGCGAAAATGAATGATGTACTGGATCCGGATACGGCCCAGTTGATCGTGGAAGATTTCGGCCATACCGTTAAACGCGTGGCAGAGTCTGATGTCGAGGATGTCTTTATTCTTGATGATGACGACACGCCGGAAGATATGACGCCGCGCGCACCTGTGATCGCGATTATGGGCCATGTTGATCACGGTAAGACATCCCTGCTTGATGCTCTGCGTACGACAGACGTGGCGGCAGGCGAAGCCGGCGGGATTACCCAGCATATCGGTGCTTATCAGTTGCAACTGAAATCAGGCCAAAAACTGACCGTTCTTGATACACCGGGACATGCCGCATTCTCTGAGATGCGGACCCGCGGCGCTGCTGCTGTGGATATTGTTATCCTGGTTGTCGCCGCCGATGACGGCATCATGCCGCAAACCATCGAGTCGATTAAGCATGCCCGCGCAGCCGAAACGCCGATTATTGTGGCGATCAATAAAATGGATGTCCCGGGAGCCGATCCGAAAAAAGTCGAAATGGATCTTTTGCAGCATGATATTGTTGTCGAAGCCATGTCCGGCGATGTTCAAACCGTTGAGGTTTCAGCAAAAGCCAAGACCGGTCTGACCGAGCTGACCGACGCGATTATGCTACAGGCTGAAATTCTTGATTTGAAAGCCAATGCCAAACGCGACGCGGACGGCCTTGTCATCGAATCCAAGATCGAAAAAGGCCGCGGCCCTGTCTCCACCATGCTTGTGAAGCGCGGCACCTTGAAGCGCGGCGATATTGTTGTGGCAGGCGATTTCTGGGGTAAAGCCAAAGCGCTGCTCGACGAGCGTAACGCGCAGCTGAAAACAGCGACGCCCTCACAACCTGTCGAAGTCATGGGTCTGGACGGTGCACCTGCGCCGGGCGAGCCGTTTATCGTGGTTGAAAGCGAAGGCAAAGCCCGCGAGATTACGGAATATCGTCAACGCAAGCGCCGCCAATCAGCAAGCACGCCGAACGCGTCTGCTTCTATGGAAACGCTCATGGCGCGCCTGCAAGATAAATCAACGTCGGAATTCCCGATGCTGGTTAAAGGCGATGTTCAGGGCTCTGTTGAAGCCATTAAATCTTCCGTTGAAGGTCTGGGTAATGATGAAGTGAAAGCCCGCGTTATTCATTCCGGCGCCGGCGGCATCTCCGAGAGCGATATTATGCTGGCCAAAGCCTCGCAGGCTCCGGTTATCGCGTTTAACGTTCGGGCCAATCGCCAAGCCAAGGATTTGGCCGAGCGCGAGGGCGTAGAAATTCGCTACTACTCAATCATCTATGATTTGATTGACGATGTGAAAGGCGTGCTCGAGGGCATGTTGTCACCGGAGCGGGTTGAAACCTTCCTCGGTTACGCCAAAGTGCTCGAAGTCTTCGATATTTCCAAGCTGGGCAATATTGCCGGCTGTATTATCACCGAAGGTAAGGTTGAGCGCGGTTCCGGCGTGCGCTTGCTGCGAGACGATGTGGTTATCCATGAGGGCGAGCTGTCAACGCTCAAACGCTTTAAAGACGAAGTGTCTTCCGTTGTCTCCGGCACGGAATGCGGTATGGGCTTTAAAGGGTATCACGATATCCGCAAGGGTGACCAAATTGAGTGTTTCAGCGTCGCGTTCAAAGACCGCACACTGGATTAAATAATCGCGCCTTGCGCTGAAGTTTCGCCGTCATCGCTATGCGGTGGCGGCATTTTTATAAGAAAGACTATCATGGCCAAACATAAAGCCCCGTCACAACGTCAACTGCGCGCCGGTGAACTCGTGCGCCGCGCCGTTGTTGATATTATTGCGCAGAGCAGTTTTCGGGATCCGGATTTGCAAAACGTCTCCGTGACCATATCCGAAGTGCGTACCTCGCCGGATATGAAACACGCGACCGTTTTCTGCGCGCCGCTTTTAACGACGGGGTCTGATCCCGACGGTTTGGAGCGCACTGTTGCCGCGCTTAAACGCAGCGCGTCATTTATCCGCGGGAAGCTGGGTAAAGAGATGGAAATGAAGTTTACGCCGCGCCTGCATTTTGTCGCCGATGAAAGTTTTGATGTCGCCTCTGATATGGCAAGTCTTTTAGCGCGTCCGGAGGTCGCCCGCGACCTTGCGCGCGACGAAGAAGAATAGGCTCAGCCGCCGTTTTTTTTCAGGCATAAGGCCATCGCCTCTACGGCGCCGTCCCATGCCAGCAGGGTGCTTTGGTGGCGGGCCGGGTAATCCGCTACGCCGGATAATAATGTCAGATCAGAAAACCGGCCTTCAGGGGCGGTCCCGCCCTCTTTCAGCATAGCCCGCAGCGCGTCCCGGGCCCGCGTAACATCTTCCAAATTTGCGCCTATAATGCCGGCTTTTAGGATCGCCGCGCTCGCTTGACCCAGAGCGCAAGCCTGAACCCGCAGAGCGCATTCTGTCACAAACCCGCCGTCCATATTAACATCGATTTCCAGCTCTGAGCCGCACAGCTTAGCAACGACGCGCGCCCGCCCGCAAAGATCCGGCAGAGCTTCATTACGAAGCGCCGAGGCAAGGGTCAGAATATCCGTATTGTAAAGTGCGCCGAGCATAGAGCGTATATAAGGACGGTTGCCTGCAAATGCCGGCCCTGAATTTTACAGCCAGCCTAAAACGCTTGCGCCCTCTTCAGCGCCCGAGATAACCGCCCTTTGATTGGCAAACATATTCATGCCGAGCGCGGCATTATCATGCACCGGCGCAGGAGCGCGTGAGCGTGTTTCCATATCAGCCAAGACATCGAGCGTCCCTTTGGTCGCGTCAAGACGCACCATATCGCCGTCCTGAATATAGGCGAGCGGGCCGCCGTGCAGCGCTTCGGGGCACATGTGAATAGCGGCAGGGACTTTGCCGGATGCGCCGGACATGCGCCCGTCGGTGACCAGCGCAACCTTAAAGCCGCGGTCCTGCAAAAGTCCCAGGACAGGGGTGAGTTTATGCAGCTCCGGCATGCCGTTGGCCGCCGGACCTTGGAAGCGAATGACGGCAATCATATCCTGATCACAGGTTCCGGCTTCAAAGGCTGCCATCAAATCATTTTGATCATCAAAAACCCGGGCCGGGGCTTCGATGACATGGAACTCGCGCTTGACTGCAGAAATTTTCATCACGCCACGTCCCAGATTACCCTCCATGAGTGCAAGCCCGCCATCCGGCCGAAACGGCACTTTAACTGTTGCCAGAATTTCGGGATCACCACTGGTAACCGGCGCTTTCTCATAAGTAATCTCGCCGGAGGCGTCGAGTTTAGGCTCATGCGTGTAAGGCTCCAAACCTTTACCGCCGGCAACAGTGACCACATCATTATGCAGCAAGCCCTCAGACAGCAATTCTCCGATAAGGTAACCCATACCGCCCGCCGCATGGAAATGGTTCACATCCGCCAGGCCGTTCGGGTAAATTTTTGAAATTAAGGGCACGGCGTGAGACATGTCGCTCATATCATCCCAATTGATAATAATCCCGGCCGCGCGCGCCATTGCAATCAAATGGATCGCCAGATTTGTCGATCCGCCGGTTGCCATAAGGCCGGCAATACCGTTGACGATGGCTTTTTCCGTAATCACGTCAGCTGCCGGCGTGAATTCACGGCCCATAGCCGTAATTCGGGCAGCGCGCTTGGCCGTTAAACCGGTCATCGCTTCACGCAGCGGCGTATTCGGATTGATAAAACTGCTGCCCGGTAATTGCAGACCCATTATCTCCATGAGCATTTGATTGGTATTGGCTGTGCCGTAAAATGTGCACGTGCCGGCGCTGTGATAGCTGGCAGCCTCGGCTTTGAGCAGTTCATCACGGCCGACTTTACCCTCGGCAAATAGTTGGCGTATCCGCGCTTTTTCAGAATTGGGCAGTCCCGATGGCATCGGCCCGGCAGGAGCAAAAATCGCCGGAAGCCAACCAAAGCGCAGCGCGCCCATGACCAGACCCGGCACGATTTTATCACACACACCCAAATGAACAGCCGCATCAAATGTATCATGAGACAGGGCCACAGCCGTCGACATCGCGATCACGTCCCGCGATAAAAGCGACAATTCCATGCCGTCCTGACCTTGGGTAACGCCGTCACACATAGCCGGCGTACCGCCCGCAACTTGCGCCGTGGCGCCGGCCTTACGCGCGGCGGCTTTTATAATGTTGGGATAAGTCTCAAACGGCTGATGGGCCGAAAGCATGTCATTAAAAGACGTGACAATCCCCAAATTTGGCCACGTATTGCCAAACAGGCTTTGTTTATCGTGAACCGGGCAGGCCGCCGTTGCATGGGCCAGATTGCCTTCGGTCAGGCGAACGCGGCGCGGCCCGTCGCGATATTGGCTTTTCACCGCCGCCATATAAGCGGAGCGGGTCGGTTTTGAGCGCTCAATAATACGGGCGGTAATATCGGCAATTTTTGGCGTTACTGTCATGGGGGTGCAGTCCTTAATCGGTCAGGATAACGGTAAGTTTTTCGGCGGCTTCAAGCAGGGCGGCGACCGGCAAGTCTGTCAGATTACCGGCTTCATAATTTTGCATGGCTTTATAGAAAACCTCGCGTTTGGCATCGCCCGGAATGAACAGCACGATCATATCTGCTGCCAATATGGCCGGGCGCGTGAGGGTAATGCGGTCTTTTATTTCGCCCGCGCCGTCGCAGCCATGTGCATCAATGGCCATAACCAATTTGTCAGTGTTCAAATCAAGGGCCTCCGGCAGATCAGGACTGCCCGGGAACCAAGAGGCCGTGTGGCCGTCGCCGCCCATGCCCATGACGCAAATATCATAAGGCAGGCCCATAGACAGATAATTTGCGCTGATGGCCTGCGCGCCGCGCGCGACACGGCCGGCATCATCGCTGTTTACATCATCATTGGTCATCGGCATGAGCGGCGTATCTTTGGCCTTATGTTGCAAAAGCGCCCCGCGCAGAAAACTTGCATTAGACGCGCTGTGACCTTCGGGAACGCGGCGCTCATCGATCAGACCGCAAACCACTTGCGCCCAATCCAAATCACATTGTGACAACGCCTCATATACCGGTTTCGGAGATCCGCCGCCGGACAGCATCAGTCGCGCTGTGCCGCGCTTTTCGATCACCAGATCAAGCTGCGCGCGCAGAATATCGACAGCAAATTCCACAGCCTCTTCCGCTGAGCGGGCACGGGCTATTCTGTATTGGGGCGCGCCTTGGCTCACCGGCTTGCATCCCACCATTCGCGGCCATCACGATCGATCAAAAGACCGGACGCCAGCGGACCGGTAGAGCCGGCGGGATAATCTTTGACGGGCTGCTTTTTCACGGTCCAGGCATCATGAATGGAATCAACCCATCGCCACGCAGCCTCAACTTCATCACGGCGCATAAACAAGGTCAGGCGTCCGCGCACCACATCCATCAGCAAGCGCTCATAGGCATCGGGATAGCGCGTCGTAAACGCTTCATCATAGGTCAAATCCAGTGGCCAGCTTTTCAGGCGAAGGCCCCCGGCGCCGGGCTCTTTTATCTCAACCCACAAATTGACGGACTCATCCGGTTGCAGGCGAATAACCAAACGGTTGGCCGATAAATGGGCGTCTTTGCCAAAGACAGAATGCGGAACGGGTTTAAATTGTACCACGATCTCTGACCAGCGCTGCGCCATACGTTTTCCGGTGCGCAGATAAATCGGAACGCCCGCCCAGCGCCAATTATCAATCTGGGTTTTCAGAGCCACAAATGTCTCGGTTTCAGTTTCAGAAATATCAGCGGTCTCTGACAGCTCTTCGGTAAAGCCGGCAACGGCCTCGCCTTCGACGACGCCCGGCGTGTATTGACCACGCACCGTATGAGTGGCTGCTGTTTCGGGCGTGATTTTATGAAGCGCCTGCAAAACTTTAATTTTTTCTGTCCGGATATCATCACCGTCCAGCGTGGCCGGGGCCTCCATACAGGTCAGGCACAAAAGCTGGAGCAAATGATTTTGGACCATGTCGCGCAGTGCGCCTGATTTATTATAATAAGCCTCCCGGCCCGCGACACCGATCGACTCGGCTGCGGTGATTTGAACATGGTCAATATGCTCGCGCGACCAAAGCGGTTCAAACAGAACATTGGCAAAGCGCAGAACCATGAGATTTTGCACCGTCTCTTTGCCCAGATAATGGTCGATCCGGTAAATCCGATCTTCGTCAAAAACTTTGCCGACACCATTGTTAATTTTTTCGGCAGACTCAAAATCTTTACCGATTGGTTTTTCAAGCACGACGCGGGACGTGTCCGTCGCCAGACCGGAGCGTTTCAGTCCCTCACACGTATCTGCGTACATTCCGGGCGGCATGGCCAAATAGAAAATTCGAACGCGATCCTCTTTGCGTCTTTTTTTGTTGGTGTTTTTCACCTCAGACTTAGCTTGGGTTTTGCAATTTCCTGAGCTGACGGCTGCCTCAAGCGCGGGCCAATCAGCGGCATCATCATAAACATCAATCGATACATAATCGACCATGCAACAAAATTCCGCCCAATCATGGTCGTCATAGGCCTCGTCTTTGGCAAATTTTTTGTACGCTTCCGTTATCATTTCCAAATAGGTATCCCGCGACAGCTTGCTTCGGGAGACGGCTACAATTTTAGATCGGGCATCAAACTGACCGTCGAGAAAACGGTGGTAAAGCGCCGGAATCAATTTACGGCGCGCCAGATCACCGGTGCCGCCGAATACAACAATTTCAAACGGATTGACCGGGACAAAACCCGAGCCGTCTTTCGCTTTGCTGACCTTCGCCGCAGCGTGGGCCTGTTTTGCATTGGTATTGGCAGTCATAATCTCTCATTTCTTTGCAATCGCGCTTTAATACCGCGCAAATACAATGTCAGTCATTTGGCGTGTGATGGCCCGGATTGACAGCGCTGTCAATATTTCGCTGCCGGATCCGATAGTCGCTGTCAGGATTTAAAGGCTCGGGTCGAGCCGCGAATAACAATTTTATAATCGACAGACAGGCGCTCATCCTCCCGCACGCCCTCTTTACCGGTCATACGGTCAATCAAAAGCTGTGCGGCCAAGGCCCCGGTGTCAGAAATCGGCTGACTTACCGTTGTCAAAGGCGGGTAAATCATCGACGCCAGCGCCGTATCATCAAATCCGCAAACCGATAAATCATCAGGCACTTTAAGGCCCATCGCCCCCGCGCCGGCAATTGCGCCCGCGGCCATATCATCATTACTGGCAACGATTGCAGACGGCTGGGTTCTGCCGGACAAGAGCGCGCGCGCGCCGTCCACGCCGGCCTGAAATGTGTAATCCCCATCCGCAATCCGCGCGGGATCAAGCTCAAGGTCCGCCGCCTTGAGGGCCCGGCGGAAACCCTTTTCCCGCAAATGGGACGATTCATGAGACGCCGCCCCGCGAATAAACCCGATATCGGTATGCCCCGCCTCGATCAAATAGGTCGTCATATCAAACGCGGCGGCTGCGTCGTCCAAATTCAGCGAGGGCGCGGTTGTCATTTCTGAATTTCGCGGACAAATCCGCACCATCGGAATTCTGGCTTTTTCCAAGGCTGAAACAATGCGTCGACTGTCACAAATCGGCGGCGACAAGATGACCCCATCAACAGGCAGGCGGCCCAGCAAGACCTCAATGTCATTGGTCAAATCGCCCGTGTCCCAATCAACCGGCTCGACAACCAAATGATACCCCCGGTCACGGCAGGCCTGCGTAGCACCTTTTTGAAGATGGGTTATGTATTCAACAGAGGGATTGTCATATACCATGGCCAGCAGGTAAGATTTATTTCCGGCCAAAGACCGGGCCGAAAAGTTTGGCCTGTATTGAAGTTCTTTTGCAGCCGCGCGCACTTTTTCGCGGGTTTTGGCAGTAACATTCGGCTCATCATTTAAAACCCGGGAAACGGTCTTAATCGAAACCCCGGCGTGGCGCGCAACATCTGTAATTGTGGATTTCACGATGGCCGGCCCTTCTTTGCCTTTTCTCAGTGATAAGCCGGCAAGAAATCATGCGCAAGGGGTGGCCTTTGAATTTGACAGCGCTGTCATGCATGCCTATAAATTGCTGCGACTCCGCCCTGCTGACTTATGGGGCTTTACCGATATTTTACAAAGGATTTTCTGATGACAATTAAACTTGCCATAAACGGCTTCGGACGCATTGGTCGCAATGTTTTGCGCGCCCTTCACGAAAGCCCGCGCACGGATTTGGAAATTGTCGCCATTAACGATCTGGCCCCGGCGCCTGCTCTGGCTCACTTATTGCGCTACGATTCCGTGCACGGTCGCTTCCCCGGCGCGATCACAGCCACAGACACAACGCTGGATATTGGCCAAGGCCCGATCACAGTTACCGCGCAGCGCAATCCCGCCGATTTGCCGTGGGGCGAAATGGGTGTTGATATTGTTCTCGAATGTACAGGGTTTTTCACCAAAGCCGAAGACGCCAAAAAGCACATTGATGCCGGCGCTAAAAAAGTTTTGATCTCCGCGCCGGGCAAGGGCGATTTGAAAACAATCGTTTTCGGCGTCAATCACGAAGACCTGACGGCAGACGATCTGATTGTCTCCAATGCATCCTGCACGACTAATTGCCTGGCTCCGGCCGCAATGGTGCTCGAAAAAGAATTCGGCATTGATAACGGTTTCATGACCACGGTTCATGCCTATACCGGCGATCAGCCAACCCTTGATGCGGTTCATAAAGATCCGTATCGCGGCCGGGCGGCAGCGCTGTCTATGATCCCGACCACCACAGGCGCTGCCAAGGCGGTCTCGCTGGTTCTGCCAAGCCTTGAGGGCAAAATTAACGGCGTCGCCATTCGCGTACCGACTCCGAACGTGTCTTGCGTTGATTTGGTTGTGACGTTGAAAAAAGATGTCACCGTCGATGCCGTCAACGCTGCGTTTACAAAATATGCAGACGGGCCGCTTAAAGGCGTTATGTCCGCAGACGATGCAGACCTGGTCTCGATTGATTTTAACCACGACCCTCACTCCAGCGCCGTGCAGTTGAAACAGACTTATGTCACAGACGGGAATTTGGTTCGCATCATGTCATTTTATGACAATGAGTGGGGCTTCTCAAACCGCATGCTCGACGTTGCGAGCCTGATGGCAAAGCTTTAATTTAAATCTCGCGCAAAAATACATTCCGGTCAGGGTTTATTAAACCCGGCCGGCTATGTCCCTGCGCCGGGAGTGCGGGATGACAATTTACGTTTTAATGGGTGTTTCAGGCACCGGGAAATCTACTGTCGGACGGGCAGCGGCCGAGGCGCTGGGTGTGCCGTTTGTGGATGCAGATGACCTGCACAGCCCCTTGGCAATTGCCAAAATGAGCTCAGGCGTGCCGCTGACCGCAGATGACCGCGAGCCGTGGGGCGACGCGATCGCGCAAAAAATGCTGGCCTTAAAGCGGGAAAACCCCCGGCAACCGATTTTGCTGGCCTGCTCTGCGCTGGAGCTTAAGTTTCGCAAACGGTTTCGCAGCGCGGTGGGCGGCGATGCTGTATTTCTTCACTTGCACGGCGATGTCATCACGCTGAAACGCCGACTGTCATCACGCAAAAATCATTTCTTCAAAGCTGACATGCTGGCCGGGCAGTTCGCCGCTCTGGAAATGCCAAAGCGCGCAATAACTTTGGACATCGCGCAGCCGCTCAACGCGCAGGTAGACGCGATCCGCGAAATCATCGAAACCCGGCAACGATAAATCCGGCTCTAAAAACATTGCATATTCCCGCCGTCCGGACTTTACTGACGGACATAATAACAAACGGGATTTTATATGACTTTGACCTATGCAGCCGGTGAGCCCTTACCGCGTTCCGCCGGAAAAACCGTCTTTGACTTTTTGAAAATCCAGATGACGGACAGGCCGGACAAGCCTGTTTATTATACCAAAGACTCCGCAGGCTGGACGCCGCTGACATGGCAAAGCTATGGCGAAACAATTCTGAATGCAGCCCGCGCACTGGCGTCCCTGGGCATGAAGAAATCAGATGTCGTTTGTATTCTGGGTTTTAACCGGACGGAGTGGTGCGCCATGGACATGGCTGCCATGATGGCCGGCGGCATGAGCGCCGGAGTTTATCAAACCAATTCCCCGCAAGAAATTGAGTATATTCTCAATCATTCCGAAGCACCGTTCATTGTTTGTGAAAACGAGCTTTATTTGGAAAATGTTGCCGCCATTGCTGATAATTGCCCAAATCTGAAGCATATTATTATGATGGACGGATCGACTGCCCCCCACCCCTTAGCCATAACGTGGCAGGATTTTCTGTCCCGCGCCGACCAAACGCCCGCCGCCGATATACACGAACGGGTAGCGGCGTTGACAGAGGAGGACTTGGCAGGACTAATCTATACGTCAGGTACCACAGGAAAGCCGAAAGCCGTCGCGCTGTCCCATTACGCAGTGTTTTCAATCTGCGATAATTCAAACGGATTTTTGGGCTTAAAAGACGCAGACCGGTTGATTTCTTATTTGCCGTTATCTCATATCGCTGAAAAAGCCCTGACGATCTATGGCCCTTTATGCGGCCGGCAGTCCGTTTATTTTGCCCGATCCATGGAAACTTTAATGGAGGATATCGCAGATGTTCGCCCCACCCTATTTTTCGGTGTTCCGCGCGTTTGGGAAAAGCTGCAAGCGGGCCTGTCTTTGAAATTTGCGCAAGCCGATGACAAAAAAACCAAAATTATCAAAGGTGCAATGGAAACCGGCAAAGCAATATTTGCTCATGAACGCGCCGGAACAAAAGCGCCGCTGGCTTTGCGGTTGAAATATAAGCTTTATAACAAACTGTTTTACAGCAAAGTTCAGGCCGCCATCGGGCTGGATAAAATGCGTACCGGATATAGCGGCGCGGCGGCGATTGCCAAAGAAACGCCGGCGTTCTTTAACGGTATCGGTCTTCAGATTGCCAATGTTTACGGCCTGTCTGAAAATGGCGGCGGCGCAACGGCTGATTTGCCCCACAGTCCTGTCCGGCTTGGCTCTGTCGGCAGAGTGGTCAATAATTTCGAAATCCGCATTTCCGGTGAAGACGAAATTGAGATGAAGGGCAATTCCATGTTCTCGCAATATCTCAAAAACCCTGAGGCCACCGCAGAGGTTCTGTCGGGCGAAGGTTGGTTTAAAACCGGCGATATGGGGCATATTGATGATGACGGGTATTTGTTCATTACCGGCCGCAAGAAAGATTTAATCATAACCTCCGGCGGGAAAAACATTACGCCCTCCAATCTGGAAGGCGAAATGATGAGCTTGCCTTACATTGAACATGCCGTCGCTGTCGGAGACGGATTTAACTTTCTCTCCGCATTGATCACTTTGGATGTAGAGGCCTGCCAAAAAGGCCTGATGGAAGGCGCGGATTACGAATCTTTGCGCAAATCGGCTGCCGTGCGTGATGCTATTCGAAGCGGCATAGACGCCGTCAATGAGAACCACGCGCGGGCGTCGCAAATCCGTGAGTTTCGGATTTTGCCGGCGCCCCTGAGCATTGAGGCCGGTTTTCTGACCCCGACAATGAAGGTCAAGCGTGCCAAAATTATTGCCGCCTATCAGGGTTTGGTCGATGATATTTACGGGCAAAAATAAAACGCGTTCGCCCCGAAAAACTAAAAAGGCCCCGCCCGTATTTGGGCGAGGCCTGAACTTCAGTAAGCTTCAGGCTTCGGGAATTTGTCATCTTTGCGCGTTTCTGTTTCGCTCTGAATTTCCGGCGCAATAGCTGCGGGCGTAATCATAACTTCGTCATATGTTACGACGCCGTCCGCATTGACGTCCGCTGCGGCAAAGCCCTCGGCATATTCGCCTGATGTCTGCACCGCTTCCATATCCGCGTCACCGCGTTCTGCGAGCGTATCGGCAAACAATGAAAACTCGTTCGGTGTTAAGCCGCCGTCACTGTTCAGGTCCGCTGCTGCAAAGTAATCAGCACGGCCGGGCACCGGCGCCGCTTGCCAATCAGTTTGCGGCGTATGGTCTTGCATATCGGCCGGTTTATCAGCCGCATCAGGGCCGCTTAAGGCCGAGGCCGTCATTGGCAGGCACGCACCGATAATCAGTGCAGACGTAATTTTAAGAGCGTTTAAAGTCAAAGTGTGTTGAGCCATTATGGCCTCCTTCATGTCGCTCCCCCAAGGCTATGAAGCGCTGCGCCGCCCGTTTTCTCAAGTGACAAAATGCCAATGCGCGTGCCATCATTATGGCGCAATTAAGGCCCGCCGCAGGCATAGCCGTTAAATAACAAAAGGCTGCCCCGGGACGAAGCAGCCTTGTTTTGGCCTTAATAGCCTAAATGATGTTTTGGTAACCCGCCGGAAAGGCGAGACGCGCCTATTGCGCTTCGGGAGTCGTGACTGTGAGGCCATCCAGATCGTCGCTCATCATAATTTGGCACGACAGGCGGGAATTATCCTGAACGTCATCAGCGAAATCAAGCATGGACTCTTCCATATCATCCTTGGCTTTAAGCTTATCATTCCACCCGTCAGCAATATAGACATGACAGGTCGCGCAAGCGCAGGCGCCGCCGCAATCGGCATCAATACCGGGAATCAGGTTTTGAACCGCTGCTTCCATAACGCTTTGACCTTTTTTGGCCTCGACTTCGCGTGATGTGCCGGCGGCGTCGATAAAGATAATTTTGGCCAAAATGCCCTCCATATTTGCAGAGCCCGCCATTGGTGCGAGCCATCAGAATTGTATGTAAGACCCGGCGTCTCATTTGCAAGGCATAATGACTTGCAAGTCTGTATGTCACAGCTTTATGACTGTACCCATATGAGCCCTGAAGCCCTGAAAACAGAAATGGCGTTTGACCTTAAAAACGATGCCGCAACCCGCGCCTTTGGCGCGCGGCTGTCCGCATATCTGAACGCCGGAGACACGCTCTGCCTGACCGGAGATCTGGGCGCGGGAAAAACAACGCTGTCGCGCGGCTTGATCCGGTCTCTTAGCCCGAAGACGACAGAGGTTCCCAGCCCGACTTACACGCTTCTGCAAACTTACAGCGCGCCGGATTTCGACATTTGGCATTTTGACCTCTACCGTCTCAAAACGCCCTCTGAGATTTGGGAACTGGGCATGGAAGACGCCATTTATGACGGCCTGACTCTGATTGAATGGCCTGAGCAAATGGGCAACCTGCTGCCGGACGGGACGCTGGATATTGATATTCGGTTTGCCGGCGCGGGCCGTAAAGCCCTTTTAAGTCTGACCCCGGCATGGAAGGCCCGTCTGCATGACCTGTGAACGTGAGACACAAATCAGCGCCTTTCTTCGCGCCGCCGGATGGGACAAAGCCGCGCGCACGGCCTTGCCGGGCGACGCTTCGGCGCGGCGCTATGAAAAGTTAAATTTAAAAGGGGCGCGCGCCATATTGATGGACGCACCGCATATTGCGTCCGGGGTACCCGCCGGCGATTACGCGGACATTGCTAAATTGTCTGACGGGCGCATGGTTGCCTTTACCGCTGTTTGCGAGGCCTTAACACAAAGAGGCTTTTCAGCCCCAAAAATACTGGCCGCCGACATTGAGGCGGGCCTGCTGTTATCCGAAGATTTGGGCGATGACGCAGTCGCGCAAGTTTTGGAAAAAAACCCCGCCGCAGAGCGTGAGATTTACAGCGCCGCAATGGATACGCTGGGCGCGATTTATCGCAGCAGCTTTAATCCCGACGCCTTAAGTTTCGGGCAAGACTGGACGATCCGAAATTACGACGCACCCGCCATGCAGGCCGAAGTGGATTTGATGCGGCAATGGTATTGCCCGTACAAAGACATCATTTTGACGGAGACGCAAAAAGACCGCTGGACACAAATTTGGGAAAAACTATTTGAGCGCCTGACCGGCCACGTGCCCGGATTAGTTCTGCGCGATTTTCATGCTGAAAATATTTTCTGGCTGCCGGAGCGCGAGGCCACGTCCAAAATCGGGTTGATTGATTTTCAGGACGCGCTGCTGGGTCACCCCGCCTATGACGTGGTGTCTCTGATTGAAGATGCGCGCCGCGATGTTGATCCTGCGGTAACAGACGCCTTGATTGCCCGGTTTTGTGCCGCCGCGAAAATTGAAAACAACGAAAGCTTTAAGGCCGCCTATGCCATAATAGGCGCGCAGCGAAATGCGAAAATATTGGGCATATTTGTTCGCCTTGCGCAGCGTGACGGCAAACCGCATTATCTTAACCTGCTCGGCCGGGTCGAGGCCCATTTTCAAAACAATCTGGCTCATCCCGCTATGGCAGAGCTTCGCGCCTTTCTGAAAGACATCACATGATAAAAACAGCCATGGTCATGGCCGCCGGTTTGGGCACGCGCATGCGGCCCCTCACAGATGATCGCTGCAAAGCGCTGGTAGAGCTGGGCGGAAAAACATTGATTGATCATACGCTCGACCGCCTTGCGGATGCGGGCATTGAGCGGGCGATTGTCAATGTGCACGCCTTTGCCGATGAGCTTGAAGCGCATTTGCGGACGCGAACATCCGGGCCGGAGATTATCATTTCCGATGAGCGCAGCGCACTTTTGGAAACCGGCGGCGGCGTTGTAAAAGCCCTCCCGCTGCTCGGCGATGAGCCGGTTTTGATTTGCAATATTGACGCGATCTGGCTTGAATTTGCCCCGGTCTTGCCGGCCTTAATGGCGCGGTGGAACGCCCGCGCCATGGACGAGCTGTTTCTGCTTGCACCGCGGCGCGATTGCCTCGGTTACAGCGGCGCGGGAGATTTTGATCGCGACAGCTTCGGGCGCATAACCCGCAGCACCGGCGATCAGGCCGATTGGGTTTACGCCGGCGTCGAGATTTTTAAACCGAGCCTTGCGCGCAGCTATGACGTTTCTGCATTTTCACGCAATAAAATCTGGGACAAAACTCTGGCCAAAGGGTCGGTCTATGGCATGCCCCTGCCCGCATATTGGATGCATGTAGGCGACCCCGAGGCCAGAGCCGCCGCGCAGGCTATCTTGGACGCCCATAAAGACGTCAATGTCTGATCGGCTTTTTGACAGGCCCGGCAGCGCCAATGTCCTGACCATGCCGGCAGGCGCGCCGTTTCTGACTGTGCTGGCAAAAACGCTGCGCGACAGTCTTGGCGACGCCCTGCCGGATGCATTAATATTACTGCCGACCCGCCGCGCCGTGCGCGAGTTGGGCGAGGCCTTTGTCGCCGGCGCGAAAGAGACCGGCCACGCTGCCGCCCTGCTGCCCATGATGCGTCCGCTGGCGGATGTTGATCCGGAAGAACCGCCCTTTGAACCGGGTGATTTGGCCCATACTATTACCCCGGCCATAGACAGCGTGCGCCGCCGGTTTGAACTGTCCAATCTGGTGCTGGCTAAAGAAGCGCGCCTGCGCCAAGTAGCTCCGGATGCCGCCGGGGCTCTTGCCCTGACAGAGCCGTTGCTGACGCTTTTGGATGACAGCTTTATGGAAGAGTTGACGCCGCTTGATTTGAAAAAACTGGATGATATGGCCGGCCTCTCTGCGGCCCATTATGAACAGGCCGGCATATTTTTTAAAATCATCGCGCAGTGGTGGCCGGAATATTTGGCCGATAACAACCTCATGGATCCGATGCAGCGCCGAGTGGCGCTTTTACGCGCGCTCGCCGATCAATGGCGCGGCCAAGCGCCAAGCCATCCTGTTATTATCGCCGGCTCTACGGGTACGCTGGCCGCGACAGCCGATCTGATTTCTGTCGTCAGTCGCCTGCCCAAAGGCGCTGTTATTTTGCCGGGTCTTGATCGCCATATTGATGAGGATGCCGTTTGGAGCCAGATCGGGCCGGAGCACCCCCAAGGCTCAATGAAAAACCTGCTGGAGACAATCGGCGTTGATCGTAAACATGTTCGCCCGGTGCCGGGGTTTGATGAAAAAGCGCAACTCAGCTTTCGCCGGCGCATTATTTCTGAAGCCCTGATCCCGGCCGACGAGACCGCCGACTGGCGCAGCCGCATTACCCGTATCAGAGACGCCGCGCCGGGCGATATTGATCCGTTTATCGCGGGCCTGAAAGGCTTGTCTTTAATTGAAGCAAAAACCGGCGACGAAGAAGCGTCTGCCATCGCCTTGGTTTTGCGTGAAAGCCTGGAAACCCCCGGTAAGACCGCTGCCCTTGTCACACCGGATCCGCAACTGGGCCGTCGGGTCGCCGCCAAACTGACCCGCTGGAGTATTACCGTCGATGTGTCCGCCGGACAGCCCTTGGAAGAAACCCCGGTGGGCGCATGGCTGTCTTGGGTTTTAAATCTGGCCGCGGACCCGTGGGATCCGGTGGCATTGGCGGCGGTATTTAAACATCGCCTGACCGCTATGGGCGAGAAACCCGGCCGCGTGCGCAGGCTTTGGGAGGCCTTAGAGCGAGCGGGATTTCACGGACCGCGCAATGACAGCATTGCCGCCATTAAACGCCGTCACTTAGTTAAAAAGGGTGATTTTTCAGAAGCGATTGCGCTGATCGAAACCCTCCATAAAACCCTCGCCCCTTTGACCGGGGCGTTTGACGCGCCCGGCAGCGCCGCCGTGTTTGCGCGCCTGCATTGCACCGTCGCCGAGCGCCTCAGCGCGTCAATCGATACGGCCGGCAGCGAACGGCTTTGGCGAGGCGAGGACGGCGAGGCGGCCCACAAGCTGATCTCTGATCTTCTGGCTCACGGCGATATTTTGGGCGACACGGACGGGCCGGGCTATGCACGCCTTTTAGCCGGGCTTATGCGCGGCCGTGTTGTGCGGCCCAAATCCGGAACAGAGCCGCGCCTGCATATTTTAGGCCCGCTGGAGGCCCGCATGCTCAGCTTTGATACGCTGATTTTGGGCGGCCTGAACGAAGGGGTCTGGCCTGCGCCGCCGGCCGTTGATCCGATCCTGTCTTATGGCATGCGCGAGGTGATAAAGCTGTCATCACCTGAGCGCCGCTTTGGCCTTGCCGCTCATGATTTTGCGCAACTCGCCGCGCAGCCCCGCGTCATTCTTACCCGCGCTGCCCGGACCGATGACGGACCGGCCGTTGCGTCCCGGTGGATTTGGCGGTTGAAAACTTTGCTGCAGGGCGCGCTGGGCAGTGACGGAGCCGCCAAGGCTCTCGCCCCGCCGGAAGATTACCTTGGCTTTGCCCGCGCCCTCGATTTTGTACCGGCCGAAGACGTAAAAGCCGCAGAGCGGCCGGCGCCCCGTCCGCCGGCCGAGCGCCGTTGGCCAAACGGACGCCGCGTATCGGTCACCCAAGTTGAAACCTGGACCCGGGACCCTTACGCCATCTTTGCCCGCAAAGTCCTTGGCCTTGACCCGCTCGATCCGCTGGACGCTGATTTAGGACCCCGCGAATACGGCACAGCCATTCACAGGGCGCTTGAGCTTTTCATAATTGCGCAGCCTGACTTTTTAACAAAAAATGCATCGGATGTTTTGGCAGGCATATTGCGCGAGCAGCTTATCACCGCCGGCTATCCGCAATCGGATATGGCCCGCGAAACCGGGCGGTTGGACGTTATGGCGAGGCGCTTTGTAGACTGGGAGCGCGCGCGCCGCGCGGCCGGATACAAAACTTTGGCACTGGAGAAAAAAGGGAAATGGACGCTTCACCCCCGGGGATGCGCCCCGTTCACCCTGTCCGCAGAAGCAGACCGTATCGATCTGGGGCCGGATGGCTTTAGCATTGTCGATTACAAAACCGGCGCGCCGCCGAGTGACCCCCAAGTCCTGACCGGCTTTAACGCGCAGCTTGCCTTAGAGGCGGCCATGATTGAGGCCGGCGCGTTTAAAGATAACAAAGACCGCGATCTGCCGGAGGCCGATATTGCGCAGCTTTTATATGTGCGGCCGCGCGGCGGTAAAGCCGATATGGAAACCCGAGTGGCCGGCGGGAAAAAGGCCGACCCCCGCGCCCTGACGGCGCAGGCTTATGAAGGCATGATGCAGCTCATTGCCGCGTTTGACGATCCCGCCACGCCTTACCCGTCACAGCCCCGCGCGCAGTTTAACAATCAAAACAAATATGGCGATTTCGATCACCTTGCCCGCCGCGCTGAATGGACATCCAAGGGGGATGAGAATGATTGACCGGCCCGATATTGATTTGGCAAGCCGGCGGCAACAGGATGCCGCGTCGCCGCGCGATAATATTTTCGTCTCCGCAAACGCCGGCTCCGGAAAAACCCGGGTTCTGGTAGACCGCGTCTCGCGGCTTTTACTGACCGGGGTTCCGCCCGCAAAAATTTTATGCCTGACCTATACCAAAGCCGCGGCCGGCGAGATGCAATCACGGCTTTATGCCAAGCTGGGCGAATGGTCGATTATGGGCGACGAAGATTTGCAATCCGCCCTTGCCAAGCTTGACGGCGACAGCCGCCCGCGCTCCGCCGCCGGATTAACGCTCGCGCGGCAACTTTTTGCCAAAGCCCTTGAGACGCCTGAAGGGCTGAAAGTTCAAACCATTCACGCTTTTTGCGAGCGGCTTTTACGCCGATTCCCGGTCGAAGCCGGCATTGCGCCGGGCTATGAGGCCTTAGACGATACGGAGCGCCAAGTTTTACTCAGCAATGTGAAAACACAAATCGGTATGCGCGCGTTTGAAAATCCGGACAGCGGTTTGGCGGGTGCGATTACGCATCTGGCGGGTCTTTATTCCAATGCAAAACTTGACGCGGTCTATGCCCGCGCGGCGGATAAATCCCACGATATTTTAGACTGGGAAACCGTCGGCACCGGGCCGCTCACGCGCTTGCTTGGCATTGGCGATAATGAAGATAGCACGTCGGCAAAAACCGCCGCATGGGCCGCCGTGCCGTTTGGCCCGATCAAAGCCGCCGCCGATGAGATGTCGCGCAGCGGCGTGACCAATCAGAAAACGGCGCAGATTATTTATGAGGCTTTGGTGACCCCTGAGCCGGCGGCCGCATTTGATCTTTATATGCAGGCTTTCTTTACGCAATCCGGCGCGCCTAAAAAAGCCGTCGCTGCAAGCCGCATTGCGGAAGATTTATTGGGCTCGGAAAAACACGGCTATGGCCGCGAGGCTGAGCGGGTTTTCACCGTTGCAGAGCGGTTGAAAAATATTGAAATCTATCAGGAAACCCGCGCCGTCCTGACCTTAGCCACGCAAGTTGCCAAGGCTTACCGGTCGGCCAAACGCTTTGCCCGCAAAATGGATTTTAACGATCAAATCCTGCTCGCTCGCGGCCTGCTGACTTATTCTGCCGCGCGGGAATGGGTGCTGTATAAGCTCGACGGCGGCGTGGATCACATTCTGATTGATGAAGCGCAAGATACCGGCCCCGAGCAATGGGATATTATCGATGCCGTCAGCGCCGAATTTAACGCCGTCGAAGGCAGCCTGCGCAGTAAATTTGCCGTGGGCGATGAAAAGCAATCTATTTACGGATTTCAGGGCGCCCGGCCGGATTTATTCCTGACCCGGTTCCAAGCGCAAACCCTGACCGATGCAAGCGCCCGCAGCGTGCAATTGACCATGTCCTTTCGCAGCGCGCCGCAAGTGCTGAATTTTGTCGATACCGTTTTTGATGATTGCGGCGCGGCGCGGGAAATTTTTGACATGCCCCCCGGCGGAGACATTCCCCGCCATGCCGCCGCCCGCACAGATGACGGCCGGGTCGAGCTTTGGCCGTTGACCCGCGCGCCGCAAACGGACGACACAGAAAGCGCGTGGGATACAACGGCCTTGGACGTGCCCGCCGCCACGTCAAGCCGCGAGCAACTCGCCTTTAAAATCGCAAGCTATATTAAAGAAATGATCAATAGCGGCGCGCGCATTTTTGACCGTGACACCCAAACAGCGCGGGCCGTTCGCGCCGGCGATATCATGATTTTGGTGCAAAAACGTTCTGCCTTTTTTGACGCGGTTATTCGCAATTTAAAATTCATCGGCGTGCCGGTAGCGGGCGCAGACCGATTGCAGTTAACCTCCAATATCGGCGTGCAGGACTTAATATCTCTGGGCAGGTTTGTGGCTTTACCGGCTGATGATTTATCACTGGCCGAAGTTTTAAAGTCGCCGATATTTGGTCTGTCTGATGATGATTTAATGCTGCTGACGGCAGATCCGGATCGCGCGACTTTGTGGGATCAGCTCAATACGCTGCAAATACCGCAGCGCCTGATGGAAGCGCGTGGCACTTTGCGTAAAATTTTAGAGTTTGCGCCCGGCCTTGCGCCCTATGAGTTTTACGCCCGCACCTTGTCTACCCTCATGAGCAGCCCGGAGGGACACGCTCCGGATTCTATTTTGAAACGGCTTTATGCCCGTTTGGGTGTAGAGGCCGCGGATCCGATTGACGCGTTTTTGGCCAAAGCCTTGGCGCATCAAAGGTCCGGACCGCCGGCATTGGACAAGTTTTTACGCCAAATGGCCGGCGACGGGTCAGAGGTGAAGCGCGAGCCGGATGCCCGCGCCGACGAAGTGCGGGTCATGACCGTGCACGGAGCCAAAGGATTAGAAGCGCCTGTGGTTATATTGCCGGACACGACCCAGCGCAGCGCCGGCGGCGGGTCCGGGTTTGACCTTGATCCGGTTGACGGCGGCGGCTTTGTAGTGCGCCCGCCCAAAACCGGGGGGCCGAAAAAACTGGCCGCAGGCCGCGAAGCCGTTGAGCGCGCAGAGTATCAGGAATATTTGCGGCGCTTTTATGTCGCCCTGACCCGCGCCGAAACGCGATTAATTATTTGCGGGTTTGAGACGGGGCGGCCCGGAAGCGCCTTAAAAGAAAACTGCTGGTATGATTGGGCAAGCCGGGCTTTTGACGCGCTTGGCGACAGGGCCGCCACGCAAACCATTCAACAGTTTGATGATCCTATTAAAGTTTTCGGCAACGCCGGAGCCGGCGCGGCTGCGCAAGAGACCCAAATATCAAAAACGGTCCTTCCCGAATGGGCGCAAATGCCGGCCGGAGCAGACAATTCGGATCGCCTGCATGTAACGCCGTCACACCTCTTGGCAGGGCGCGCTGCGTCATCACCGGCGCTGTCCTCACCGCTTGATATTGCCGAAAAGCCGGCTTCGGGAAATCCGTTTGCGCGCGGCATCGCCATCCACAAATTACTGGAGATTTTACCGGATGTCGCGGCCGATCGCCGTGCAGATGTAGCCCGCAAATATCTGGCTGCGCAAGACGGCATAGATGAGGCTTTGGTCGAACATATTTATAATGAAGTCTTCGCCGTCTTGGACGATGCGCGCTTTGCCGATCTGTTTGCGCCCGGCTCACGCGCAGAGGTATCACTGGCCGGAAGCGCGTCGGGACTGCCGCGCGGGGTTTATTTGAACGCGCAAATTGACCGGCTTGCGGTCAGCGAAAAAACAGTCTGGATTGTCGATTATAAATCCAATCGCCCGCCGCCCAAAGACCCAAAGGACGTGGCGCAAATCTATATCGCGCAAATGGCCGCTTACCGCGCTCTGGCCCGGGATATTTACCCGAAAAAAACCGTGCGCTGCGCGCTGCTTTGGACGGATAGCCCGCACCTGATGGAATTACCGCAAGGCTTGCTGGACAGCTTTGATCTGCGCGCCGCCATGAGTTCAGAGGGATGACTTGACGCAGCAGGCGGGGCTTCTTACCTGTAGGCTACAATCTTTTCTTGGGAGCCTTTATGCCAACCGTTAAAATCACCGACGACACATTTACCGCAGATGTTATCAATTCCGACACGCCCGTCCTTTTGGACTTTTGGGCCGAATGGTGCGGCCCGTGCAAGCGCCTCGCGCCGGCGCTCGAAGAACTGGCAGAGGAACTGGGCGACAGTGTTAAAATCGGCAAAATGAATATTGAAGACAGTCCGGAAACCCCGTCTAAATTCCATATTCGCGGCGTTCCGACCATGATGATCTTCAAAGGCGGCGAAGTCGTGGCCACTCGCGTCGGCCCGATGAGCAAATCTAAATTGTCTGAATGGGTTGCTGAAAACACTTAAATAAGCTTTGCGCTTATTCCATCCCTAAAACCTGCCCCGCCAAATAAAGCGATCCGCAAATCAGGATCCTTGGCGGGGTAATTTTTTGCGCCGTTGTCTCGCGGGCCTCATCTTGCAGGGAGAGGGCTTCGCCCGTATTTATCGCGCGCTGCACAGCGTCGGTTAAATTGTCCGCGATCTGAGACAGCATGCCCCGCGCTGATGCCAGTTCGGACAAAGTCTCCGGCGCAAGGGCAGCGTGACCGTCAATATTAACTGCAATCACACAGGCCGCGAGGCCTTCAAACGCGTCCAAGAATCCGCCTGCATCTTTATTGGCCAAAATGCCCATCACCAAAATCAACGGACGCGGATCGCGCGCTTCAAGATCAGCCATGACAGCCGCCACGGCGCCGGCGGCCTGTTTGTTATGGCCTCCGTCCAGCCAGAGCTCCGCGCCGGCTTCCGCCGTCATATCCGCCAGCGGCCCGGTTGTCAGCGATTGCATACGCGCGGGCCAAACCGCCGCCGACAATCCCTTTGCGATCGCCGTATCGGAAATCAGCATGGCTTTCGCTGCCGCAATGGCCGTGCCTGCATTTTCAATTTGGTGTGCGCCCTTCAGCGCCGGAAGCGGTAAATCCAAAAGCCGGTTATCCGTTTCAAAAATCAACTTGCCCTGTTCACTATAGGCGCGAAAGTCTTCGCCCCATACTTGCATAGGGCTGGCATTTTTTTGCGATTCCGCGCGCAAAACCGCGCCGACTAAATCTGATTGCCGGGCAACAATAACCGGCGTGTGACGTTTCATAATTCCGGCTTTTTCCCGCGCAATCCCGGCCAGATCCCGCCCCAGAAATTCTGCGTGGTCATAATCAATCGGCGTGATAACCGACGCGGCGGGCGTGAACACATTGGTCGCGTCAAACCGCCCCCCAAGACCGACCTCTATGATAGCGATGTCGGCCGGCGTTTCCGAAAAAGCCAAAAACATTGCCGCCGTGGTGGCTTCAAAAAATGTCAGAGGCGCGCCGGCATTGGCGGTGATAACGCGCTCTAATATATCCGCCAGATAATCGTCGCTGATGTCATTTCCGGCAAGGCAGATACGCTCGTTGAATTTTACCAGATGAGGCGAAGTGTAAACATGGGTGCGCAGGCCCTGCGCTTCGGCCATAGCGCGCAGTAAAGAAACCGTGGACCCCTTGCCGTTAGTGCCGGCAACATGCACGGCCGGCGGTAATTTATCTTGCGGACTCCCCAGCCCCGACAACACCGCCAAAAGACGGCCCAGAGACAAGTCAATTTTACGCGGATGCAGGCGGGTCAGGCGGTCCAGCGCCTGCTCTACGGCGGTGATCATTTACGCCGCAGGCGCGCCGGATGTCGCCGGGTCAGTTTGGGCATAAGGCCGGGCGACCGGTGCTTGCTGCATAAGCACGGATAAAATCCGCGACAGGGCGCTTCGCATCTCTGACCGAGGCACGACTTTGTCGATCATGCCTTTCGCCTGTAAATATTCACTGCGCTGAAAACCTTCAGGCAGTTTTTCGCGAATAGTTTGTTCGATGACGCGCGGACCGGCAAAGCAAATCAGGGCTTCGGGCTCGGCTAAATGAATATCGCCCAGCATAGCATAACTGGCCGTCACGCCGCCGGTCGTGGGATCAGTCAGCACAACAATGTAAGGCAGTTTTTCTTCGCGCAGCATTTGCACCGCAATGGTAGAGCGCGGCATTTGCATCAGACTCAGCGCGCCTTCCTGCATGCGCGCGCCGCCGGCCGCCGTAAAGACAACCAAAGGCAATTTGCGTTTAATCGCTGTCTGCGCCGCTGTGATAAACCCTTCGCCGGCCGCCATCCCCAACGAGCCGCCCATAAAGGCAAAATTTTGCACAAGGACAACAGTCTCAACGCCCTCGATTTTACCGACGCCGCACGACATAGCATCCTGCGCCCCGGTTTTGGACCGGGCTGCCTTCAGGCGGTCGACATATTTTTTATCATCTTTGAACTTAAGCGGGTCGCGGGCGACCTCGGGCATGGCGATGTCTTCCCACTTTCCGTCAAATGTGTAGGAAAACCGAAGCTCAGGCCCAATCCGCATGTGATGCCCGGCGGGCGTCACATGTTTATTTGCGACTAAGTCAGCGTGGAAGACCATCTCGCCGGACTTCGGACACTTCACCCAAAGATTATCGGGCGTGTCTTTTTTCGTAAAGATAGATTTGACGCCGGGAGGCGCGAGTTTTGATAACCAGTTCATAAGCGCTGTTTAGCCAATACAAGTCGCCGGGGAAAGACATTTTGTAAGACCTGTCATGTGTAGGAAATGATTGCTCAAAGTTAATAAATGTGGTCTACGCGAAATAGGTCTGACCAAATTTGGCCTGACCGCGTATCTGTTAATGAGGGATAGACCTATGAAAACCACATTTTTAATAACCGGCCTGATCGCCGCAAGCCTGAGCCTGACGGCATGTAGCCAAGCCGCTGATAAAGCCAATGCAGCAAAAGATGCTGCGGCAGAAGCCGCGGCATCTGCAACAGACGCCGCTAAGGGCGCTGCCGAGGGAACTATGGACGCTGCTAAAGGCGCCGCCGGAGACACGATGGACGCTGCCAAAGGTGCTGCGGTTGATGCTAAAGCTAAGGGTGAAAACGCTATGGATGCCGCTAAGGGCGCGGCTGCCGATGCTAAAGCTACAGGCGAAAAAGCTATGGACGCTGCCAAAGGCGCGGCGGCCGACGTTAAAGCTAAAGGTGAAAATGCTATGGACGCTGCCAAAGACGCGGCGGCTGACGTTAAAGCTAAAGGCGAAAATGCTATGGACGCTGCCAAGGGCGCGGCTGCCGATGTTAAAACCGAAGGCGAAGACGCCATGGCCGCTGCTAAAAAGAAAATGTCAGATAACTAAGCTATCTGATCTTTGACGGTTTAAGGCGCTGCAGTTTCTGCGGCGCCTTTTTTGTATGCGCCAAGCTAAGCTTACGTCCGGGCGTTATGGGCAGCGTCTGCCAAAGTCTTCACGAATTGAAGCGCTTGCGCTTCGCCGTCGTCATGTAGCGCCTCCACAATAGCAGACCCGACAACCACCGCGTCCGCGTCCCGCGCCACGCTTGCGCTTTGCTCGGCCGTTTTGACGCCAAAGCCGACGACAACCGGCAGGCCGGACGCCTTGCGAATGCGGGCAACCGCGTCTTTGACGCTTGCCTGCTTGCCCAAATCTTTGCCGGTAATGCCGGCGACAGACACGTAATAAACAAAGCCCTTTGTGCCGGCAACAACGCGAGGCAAGCGCGCATCATCCGTGGTCGGCGTGGCCAGACGGATAAGCGCCAAATCGTGCGTGTCAAAAGCGGCGCGAAGCTCGCTGTCTTCTTCCGGCGGCAAATCCACAATAATCGCCCCGTCAATGCCGGCCGCTTTGGCGGCGGCAGCAAATTTGACATAGCCCATATGATGCACGGGATTACAATAGCCCATAATAATGACCGGCGTATCAGAATTAGTTTTACGAAATTCCGTCGCCATTTCAAGTATGCCCTTAAGCGTCATCCCGGCGGCAAGACTGCGAAGCCCCGCATCCTCAATCACCGGGCCATCAGCGGCCGGATCCGTAAACGGCATGCCCAGCTCTATAATATCCACGCCGGCGTCCGGCAGGGCATTCAGCATGCGCTGAGACGTCGCCCGATCCGGATCCCCGCCCATAATATAGGCCACAAAACCGGATTGATTGGCGGCAGAAAGCCGGGCGAAGGTATTGGTGATACGTTGGGTCATGGC
>CALLXE010000018.1 GCA_938015875.1 uncultured Robiginitomaculum sp.
CAGCAATTATTGCAGCAGCCGTCACTAGGTTCGGTGGAAATTTGAGAATGAAAGCCGCTCCGTTTGGGGCGGCTTTTTTTGTTTGGGTGGGGAGGGGACTCGGGGTTTTTAAAGAGGTTCTTGGGGGAGGATAAATCCCCATAGGAGACGTTAGATTGTAGACTTGAATAACATTAGGCATCTCATTAAGGTTGCATTCGAGGATGGGGAATTAATGACAGGTAAAACGAAAAAAAAATTTGTATTAAAGCAATGCGTAGTTCCCTTAGGCTCTAACATTTCTCTAGAGTCTGTAATCGCTGAAATTGGTACTAAATTTCCAAATCACAAAGACCGAACTTTTTCAACAGAATTGTTTCGATCTAGATCGATTTCATATGTAAAATCACCATCAAACGGGAAGCCAGGAAGATTTGTCGGATTTTGTCTTCTTGATGAAAGTGCCATCGGTCTTGCGGATTCGAAGACTTCTAACGAAACTATTGATGTAGAAGAATTTGATGTTCCAAAAGACAAAGCTTGGTTGGATTCCGAGATAGTTCTGTACATAGTTGAAAATCACGTAATTGCCTGCAATATTGGTAATAACGAAAAATCTATCAGCGCAATAATCACAGACTTGGCAAAATCGGGCAATATTTTAGCCGACGATAAACACTTAGTGTTATCTGACGTGCCAAATAAACTCACTATAGAACACGTACACAAAGTCGGCGTGAAGCATATAGATTTAGATATAAGTTCTTATTTGGCTTCATTAGATTATGTGAAATCTAAAAAAGCTGATGGAACTATTTTTAACTCAATTTTCCAAAGTCCTATAAGCCCAGAAGATGTTACACGGCGCACACAATCAACTGGTCGGTTATTTTTAAGTCGTGGCGGAAAATTTAAAAAAGAAGAAATCCCTCAAGATGAGTGGTTGACTAAAATTGGTACGGATATCCTATCCGAAGGAATAGAGGATTATACCATTACCTTAGAAGATGGAAATCAGATCAGTTCATCTAAATTGCGAGTCAATAAAACTGTTAGCTTAAATAAAAAAGGTAATAACACCTTTAGTAGAGAGCATGCTCATTTAGAGCTTTTAGCTTATTATGATGAGTTGAAGGCCTTGGGAAGCTTTGGCTGGTAGAAAATATGAGTTCAAAAATTAAACAAGCATGGTTCATAATCAGCGTAGTTATATCTATTGTATTTGCGTTTGCTGCTTTCAAAAACCCTGAAAAGTTCATTCCAATGAGTGACTTATTGGCAACAATAATAGCGATTTTAATTGGTGTTTCTTTAGCTATTTCAGCGGTTTTAGCTAGTCCGCCAAAAATAGACGAAACTCTACATGCGTCTTCCGAAGATGGAAAACGTGCGCAAAAGATTTTAGACAACAATTATACTTCGATGCTCGATGCGCAGAAATATCTATTCTGGGTTTATTATGCATCCTTGATGCTAGCAGTTTGTTTGAAGTTTGTAGACATATACTTTGGTGGACAGGCTAACCCAGCATTTCATGACACCATGTTTTTTAAAGTGGTTGCAACGGCTTTCGCTTTCGTATCAAGCCTTGCCTTACTTTGGTCAGCTACACTGCCGACGTTACTGCATCAGGTTAACACCCATAAAATGAAGTTTTAAGACTACTTTTCATTCCACAGCCAATGGACTCTTTCACCTCATGGTTTTGACGTAGGTTGCAACAATCTTTCAAATGTCTGGCTCGCCACTGCCGTGGCCTTATCCAACTAAAATCGATTCACAGGATCGATTTTTAGGCTTCGCCTAACGTCTCCTAAGCCCCCGATTCAGCCTTTAGCTGCGGTCCCTACAAATATCTAATCCTCCCCCCCCCCCTAAACTTCATGTATATTCCAAATCGTTCCTGTCACATGACGAGCATTCGATCGTGGTTTGCGGTGGCGAGGCGGCAGGACTGAGCGGGCGGGAATGACGGTTTCCGCTTACGCGGTTCCAAAACGAAACGCTTGACGGACTGTCACTTTAGACATTCCCATATCCGCTTCGCGGATACTCGCCTCTTGTGTTCTCTTATTCGGAGGCATCGCAGGATGACGCGTGGAAAACTCTCTTCCCATCTCCGCTCATCCCAAGCTTGATTTGGGATGAGCGGGTGGAAGATTCAGAACGTCTGCAACGAACAACAGGAGACCGCGCCGCCCCTACCCCTTAACCGCATGCAGCAAATATTCATGGTTGCCCGATCCGCCCGTAATCGGCGAGCGGCAATCGGCGCGCACGGTCCAGCCTCGGCTTTGCACCCAGCTACTGACAATACGGACGGCATCTTCGGCCGTTTCCTTATCCCGGATGACGCCGCCTTTGCCGATAGCCGCCGCGCCCATTTCAAATTGCGGTTTTATAAGCGTGACCAATTGCGCGCCGCGTCGGGCAAGCTCCAGAGGGACATCCAGGATTTTGGTGGCAGAAATAAAACTGGCATCACAGACGACCATATCAATCGGACGGTCAAAATGCCCTTTTGTTAAGCGCCGCGCATCGGTCTGCTCCATGACGGTGACGCGACCATCGCCTCGTATTTTCTTATGGAGTTGGTCTGTGCCGACATCCACCGCGTAAACATGCGCCGCGCCGCGTGACAGCAGCACATCGGTAAAGCCGCCGGTCGATGCGCCGACGTCAAGGACGGTAAGGCCTGCCGGGTCTGCGGTAAATTGGTCAAGCGCATGGGCGAGTTTCACCCCGCCCCGCGACACCCACGGATGGGCCGCTTTGGCCGTCAGAACATGATCATCGCTGACTTTGAAGGACGCCTTGCCGATAGCTTTGCCGTCCACGAAAACGCTGCCGGCGCTGATGGCAGCCTGCGCCCTTGCGCGACTTTCAAACAGGCCGCGCGCGACAAGGGCAACGTCAAGACGGGTCATAAATTACGCAGAATGCGCGCCGGCGGCCAAATCGCGGCCAAGGGCGGCAAACACGCGCTCGACAATGCTGTCAGCGTCAAGGCCGGCTTGCTTATACATATTAGCCGGCGTGTCTTGGTCGATGAAAATGTCAGGCATGACCATAGTGCGGAATTTCAGGCCATGATCAAACTGTCCGGTATTCGCCAATTCCTGCATCACAAAGCCGCCAAAGCCGCCGGTCGCGCCTTCTTCAATGGTAATCAGCACGTCATGTTCTTGGGCTAATTTGCGCACCAATTCAGTGTCCAGCGGCTTGGCAAAGCGGGCATCGGCGACAGTTGTCGAAAGGCCCAGATGATCAAGCTGCGTCGCCGCCTGCAGGCATTCGCCAAGGCGCGTGCCATACGAGAGCAGTGCAACGGTCGTGCCTTCGCGCAAAATGCGGCCTTTGCCGATTTCAAGCGGAAGCGCCGGGTCCGGGATTTCAATGCCGGTGGC
Source organism: uncultured Robiginitomaculum sp. (assembly GCA_938015875.1). Taxonomy (GTDB): domain Bacteria; phylum Pseudomonadota; class Alphaproteobacteria; order Caulobacterales; family Maricaulaceae; genus Robiginitomaculum. The sequence goes on from CALLXE010000018.1 coordinate 3,387, forward strand.
TTCCCCGCGCGGATAGCGAAACGCTATCGGGCCGCTGTCATGGGCGGCGGCGGTTGCTACCATGCGCGCCAGCTCGGCCTCATCAGCGGCGGCCATGAGCACAAAGTTTGGCAGCGCGCCCAGATAGCCGATATCAAAGCTGCCGGCATGGGTCGGGCCGTCTGCGCCGACGAGGCCCGCCCGGTCAATGGCAAACCGCACCGGCAGGTTCTGGATGGCAACGTCATGGACAACCTGGTCATAACCCCGTTGCAGGAAGGTGGAATAAATCGCGCAAAACGGCTTCATACCGTCGGCAGCCATTGCGGCAGCAAAGGTCACGGCGTGCTGCTCGGCTATGCCAACATCAAAGCACCGATCCGGGAATGTGTCCCAAAATTGCTTAACCCCTGTGCCGCCCGGCATAGCCGCCGTCACGGCGACAACGCGATCATCCTTGGTGCCTTCTTTGATCAGTTGATCGCCGAACACTTTGGTATAGCTCGGGGCGTTGGGCTTGGATTTCGCCTGCTCGCCGGTGACGACGTTAAATTTGGAAACGCCGTGATATTTATCAGCGGACGCTTCGGCCGGCGCGTAGCCTTTCCCTTTTTGCGTGACCACATGAATAAGGATCGGCCCTTCTTTCATATCCCGGCAATTTTTCAGAACCGGCCAAAGCGCGTCCAAATCATGCCCGTCAATCGGGCCGACATAATAAAAGCCCAGCTCTTCAAAAAGGGTGCCTCCGGTGACCATGCCGCGCGTATATTCTTCGGCTTTGCGAGCCGTGTCATAAACCGGTTTTGGCATATGCCCGGCCGCGCCTTTGGCAACGCGCCGCACTTTGCGGTAGGTCTTAGACGACACCATACGGGAGAGCGTGTGGCTCATCGCGCCGACCGGCGGGGCGATGGACATATCGTTATCATTTAAAATGACGATCATGCGTGTATTCATGCCGCCGGCATTATTCATGGCTTCATAAGCCATGCCGGCCGTAATTGCGCCATCGCCAATCACAGAGACAACATGATTATCGTCGTCTTTCAAATCCCGGGCCGTGGCAAAGCCAACGCCGGCAGAAATAGAGGTGGAGCTGTGAGCAGCGCCAAAATCATCATATTCCGACTCCGCGCGCTTGGTAAATCCGGACAAACCGCCGCCTTGGCGCAAAGTGCGAATACGGTCCCGGCGCCCCGTCAGAACTTTGTGCGGATAACATTGATGCGACACGTCCCAAATCAGCTTATCCTTAGGCGTTTCAAACACATGATGCAGGGCAACCGTCAGCTCAACCACACCCAGTCCTGCACCCAAATGCCCGCCGGTCACAGATACAGCATCAATGACTTCAGTGCGAAGCTCATCGGCGAGCTGCTTAAGTTGCTCTTTGGAAAAATCGCGGATATCGGCCGGGAGATTAACCGTATCAAGAAGCGGCGTTTGGCTCATTTAAAACTCTTTATATTTCGGCGCGAAAATACGCGCTTAACTGTTTCTGTTTAGCACGAAATCAATCGCGCTTTTCAGGGGTGCGGCCTTATGCCCAAAGGGCTCAAGGTGCCTTGCCGCCTGCTCTGCCAAGTCACGCGCCCTCGCCTTGGCTCCGTCAATGCCTAAAATAGAGACGAATGTGGCCTTACCGTGGTCATCGTCCTTTTGCACCGCTTTTCCGACAGTATCCGCATCCCCCTCTGCGTCCAGTAAATCATCGGTAATCTGGAAAATAAGCCCGATATGCGCTGCATAGGCTGACAAATGCGCACGGGCCGGCGCATCTGCGCCGGCTAATGTCGCGCCCGCCATCACGCCATAATGTATCAGCGCGCCGGTTTTTAAATTCTGCAGCGCCGTAATTGTCGCTTCTGTATTGGGCAGACTATCCATAGACAAATCGATCATCTGCCCCCCAATCATACCGTCATGGCCTGAGGCTTTGGTCAAATCACGGATCAGAGCCAGACGAACAAGCGGGTCTGCATGCACCGCGTCACGGGCGAGCAAATCAAACGCATGGGTCAACAGCGCATCTCCGGCCAAAACTGCCGTCGCTTCATTCCATTTCTTATGAATGGTCGGCTTTCCTCGGCGGATGTCATCATCATCCATACAGGGCAAGTCATCATGGACGAGAGAGTAAACATGTACACATTCCAGCGCGCTTGCGACGCTCCACACACCGGGCGCGTCATAGCCGAGCATACGCGCCGTCTCGACGACAAAAAACGGCCGCAGGCGTTTACCACCGCCCAGCGCCGTGTAGCGCATAGCCTCAATCACTTTGGACTGAAGGCCGGCAGCCGGCGGCAAGTGCGCGTCAAAATGCGTTTCAAACTGCGCAGCCACAGCCGTAATGTTGGAAATGAAGTCGCTCATGGCCCGGCTTACGCTGCGTCAAAGCTTTCTGTTTGCGGCGCGCCATCCGCGCCGAGGACAATTTTATCGACCTTAAGCTTAGCCGCCTTCAGCTTCGCATCGCAATGGGCCTTTAAGGCCGCGCCGCGTTCATAAATTGAAATTGACTCGTCCAACTTGGCATCACCGCGCTCCAACTTGGTCACAATGCCTTCCAGCTCGGATAAGGCGTCTTCAAAGCTCATATCTTTGATCGGTGTCCCGCTCATATCATTCTCCTTAGTTCGCGCCCGTTGTGCGCTCATAGCGCCGGTATTTCCAGTGCAAATCACCCTGATTCTTGGTCATTTTCCAGCCGCGACGACGCAGTTGGGTGCCGACCATGCGATTAAACCATCCGTGGGCAAATAACACAATCATCTGCTCACCGGCGGCGGCATCTGCCAGGGTCTGCGCCGCGATCTTGGCCCGTGCTCTGGCCTGCGTCACACGCTCTTCGCTGTTAATTAAACCATGGAACCAAACAATGCGCGACAGCGTTCCCCATGACTTTGGGCGCAGCTTAATCGGGCCCAGCCAAGGTGAAGGCAGCGCCGCTTCGCGAAACATCGGATCGATAATATCCGGCGCTTTGTCGGCCGCGGCCACAGCCGTTTCAACCGCGCGGCGCAAATCACTGGCATAAACCCGATCTGCGCGTGTCATAACAGCCTGAAGCTTGCGTGGAACACTCTGCCCCTCGGCTAAGCCGCTTTGATCATAAGCCTTCCACCAATCGCGATATTCCAGCCAATTCAGACGTACTTTGCGTGACAGCGCCGGCTTACCGTGTCGCACGATGACAATTACGTCCTTACCGGTTGCTTTACGCGTACTCGGCCACCTGTCAGCAGATTTGGATCTCGCATCATTCATAGCCGTAAAGCTCTAAAGAGCAGCAGGAAAACGCGCAAGCAAAAACACGGCAAATCAAACAAGACCGAAATAATTAATGCAGTCTGACGACATTACATCAAACACGTTTTGAGATGAAATTGAGACGGTGAAGATTCAGTTTACAAGTAATAATTTAAAACTCAAAACATAATAAAGTCCGAATTCTTATTTTGCGTCCCGTTTTACATCTCTACGGGCCGTAGAATCTGCAGGAAAGCCCGCGTAATTTTCTACCTGCAAAACTCAATTTTAAACCTTACAGGACCAACCATTTCGACCCTGTGAGGCTCCTCCGGACGAATAATCCCAATCTCACCGGCTTTGATGACAGTACGGCTCTGAGGCGGTCCGGGGATTATATAAGACAGGCTTCCTTCCAATACGCAAAGTCGCCCCCACACCCCTGCCTTTGTATCGTGCAGCGATGTCAGCTTCTCAGGTACGGTGTCTTGGGTGAAAACCGGGGACTCGGCGTATTTAAGGACGGTTGAAGGAATTTCGGATGTCATAACTTACCTCTCTTTCATAAACTTTATTGCGCGCACGACAGCCGCAAATATGCGCGTTGAGTCGCACTATCCGGCCTCCGACAAAAGAGGCTCCAAACCTGAATTACCATCGACCAGATCCGCAAGCGTATACCCGTCCAAACAGGTAAAAAATGCCTCCTGCGCTTCGTGAAGTGCTGATTTCAGGCGGCACTCTTTAGTTATCAGGCACCCCCCCTTCCCGCCGGGGAAACATTCTACCAAGACTGAACTTTGCTCCATGTAGCGAACAACATGGCCCAATATGATGTCTTCGGGCAGCCTCGCCAAACGCAGACCGCCGGAGCGCCCTCTGACCGTCTCTATATAACCCTGCTGACCGAGTTGATGAGCCACCTTCATTAAGTGATTTTTTGACACATCATATCGGGCCGCCGTCGCCGCAATTGTAACAAGGGCACCTTGGTTGACAGACAAATGCATCAGCATGCGCAATGAATAGTCAGATAAAAGCGTCAGTTTCATAATAATCCTCAAAAGATGTATTTTATATATTGCTATATAGATATAAGTGCAATATAAAAGATGTATATTATTTATATCTTTAAAGAAGGAGATGGAAATGCGTGATTTTGAAAATGAGTTTGCAGCGGCCGAATATGCCCTGCTTGAAAGGCCGGAAGCGCCGTCGGCATTTGTAACGCCGGAAAGCCAAGCCCTTCACCCGATAGATGTTCACATCGCGCCAAAAACAATCAGCGATAAAATTGCCTATGGGTTCGTTAAACTATTGCGTTTTGTCGCCGACAAATTTTTTGCAAAACGGTATGGACACAGAGCCGTTGTCCTTGAAACCGTGGCCGCCGTTCCCGGAATGGTCGGCGGATTGTTACAGCATTTATCCGCAATACGCCGAATAAAAGACGATCAGGGCTGGATCAAAACACTTCTGGACGAAGCCGAAAATGAGCGTATGCATTTGATGACATTCATTGAAATCGCAGAACCCAATAAATTAGAACGTGCGGTTATCATGATTGTCCAGATGCTGTTTTATAACGCTTACTTCTTTCTCTATCTTTTCGCGCCGCGTACTGCGCACAGGGTCGTCGGATATTTTGAAGAGGAAGCCGTGTACAGCTACACACAATATTTAAATGAGGTTGACAGCGGGCGTCACGAAAATACGCCTGCCCCGCAGATTGCGATTGAATATTGGAACCTGCCTACAGATGCGAGATTACGCGACGTTATCATCGCCGTTCGCGCCGATGAAGCCGAACACCGCGATGTCAATCACGGCTTCGTCAGCATTTTAGACGAACGGCGCGCCGTCCGATAATCCGGCGGCAGAGCGCCGGCTTATTTTAACAGAAAACCAATGCGAGATTAAAACATGCAAGATTACATCAAGAAAAATATCGCCGGGCAAGATATTGTTATTTTTATCAAAGGTGAACCCACAGATACAAGTTGCGGGTATTCATCCCGAGCCATAAAAATTTTAGAGCATTACGGTGTCAAATATGCCTACGAAAATGTGTTGACATCAGAAGACCTGCGCAAAGGTGTTAAAGCCTTTTCAGGGGTAAAAACGCTCCCGCAAATATTTATGAAGGGTGAGTATTATGGCGGCAGTGATGATATTCGAAAGCTTCATGAAAAAGGGGAATTGACGTCGCTTTTTCAAAATAAGAACATAGCTGTGAAACCCGATGATAACCGCGCGCAGCCGGTATTTACGGTCGTCACGAAAGATGAGGTCAAGAGTTGCGGAAAAGCAACCGCTCCCGCGAAAAAACCTAAATTACAGGCGAGATAAGGCACTTTTTAAAACGATAGGCGGGAACGATGATTACGTCCTCACGTGAAATCGAAACCCGTCGAAGTCGTCCTTACGCCGCATGGAGCAGGCATCGCTATACCGTTATTCGGACTGATAAACCCGGACCCAATCGATGATCATTTCTGCGGGAAATGAAGACGACTCAAATGGACCACGTCCGTCACCGTCAGGAAGATCACCGCCCACGGCCAAATTTAAAATCAGGTGAAACGGCTGATCAAACGGGGCATTCGGATTTTGAGATTTTTCGACAGTCGCTGTGTGCCACTGCGCTTTCCCGACAGAGAAAACTCGATGTCCGTCGACAAACCAATTAATCCGATCTGCAGTCCATTCCACTGAAAAAACGTGAAAAGCTTGCCGCCCCCGCGGTAAGGCACGGCGCTGATATATGACCGCATTTTGGGGCCACGATTGCCCGAAATGCAGGGCAACGCCGGAGCGGGTTTCGATATCCCCGGCCGGGCAATCCGCGCAGGCGGCCCCCAAATTCACCGCTTCCATGATGTCAATCTCGCCTGATAAAGGCCAGTCGCCATATGTGTCATGTTCCGGCATCATCCAAAATGCCGGCCACGTGCTCTGTCCTTGAGGGAGCTTTATGCGCGCTTCAAACCGCCCATATGTCCAGCTTGCTAAACCCCGCGTGCGCACTTTTCCGGACGTATGGCTTTGTGTGACCATACCGCCGCGATCACCTTTATCTTGGGAATAGCGCGCCGCTGTGAAATTTTCCGGCATTGCGATCAGATGCAGCTTGCCGTCTTTGACCTGAATATTGTCCGGGCGATCTGTATAGCATTGGCGTTCATTATTCCCGCCGCCCCAACAGGATTGCTCAGCCGCCCATTTTTCAGGGTCAAGCGCGCTGCGGTTAAACTCATCTGACCAGACGAGGGTCATCCCGGCAGGCGCTGAATGCGTGTCTTGCGATGCAGGTGTATGCTGACGCCATGCAGAATAGCACCCGCCAAGCAGAACCGGACACAGTAAACTTAAAAAAAATCTGCCTGCCGGCATCATTATTTGGGCGGCGTCCCGGAGTGGGTTAAGCCGAAACCGCGGGCTTTAAATGGCGCGGCCCCGCCGGCCGGCCAATCAAACGGCAATTTGCCTTTGAAATTATAACGACTGCTGACCAAAACATCTGCAACGCCTGCGCCCTCACTGCCGGGCAACCAAGCGGCCACGAAAGCGTCAGACGTCTTGATGACGGCATCGACGCCGCGCGGACGGCCGGATAAAAAAACGGCGACAACAGGAATATTGCGCGCTTTTAAATTTTGCATCAAAGCAAAATCTGCAGAATCTGTCAGGTCGAAATCTGTCGATGCCAAATCCCCTTCCATTTCGGCGTAAGGCGTCTCCCCAAATACAATGACAGCCACGTCCGCCGAAGCGTCAGTATCGGAGGTAACATTTCCGGATTTAAGCGCGCGGTCAAACCCGTCTTTGATCGTCGTAAACCCTTTATACTGCTCCGCAGGAACGTCACGTCCCTGCCAAGTCAGCGTCCAGCCGCCGGATTGCATGGACGGATTGTCCGCGCCGGAACCGGCGACGATAATTTTTGCCGTTTTTGCGATTGGCAGAGTCTTTTCATTTTTCAACAGCACCAAAGATTCGCGAACGGCTTGGCGTGCAACCGCCCTGTGACTTTCATGCCCGATCAATTTGGCGCGTCCCGCCAATTCATGGCTTGAAGGCTTACCGTCATCAAACATTCCGGCGCGTAATTTCACTCGCAAAATTCGGCGCACAGCATCATCAATACGGGCCCGCGTTATCTCGCCGGCCTTAACTTGGCGTACTGTGTTTTCGGAAAATGCCTTCCAATCTTCGGGCACCATTATCATGTCCACACCGGCATTAATCGCAGCAGCGCAAGACGCCTTGGTGCAACCCGGAATTTGCTCATGCCCGTTCCAGTCACCGATAACAAAGCCGTCAAAACCCATTTTTCCTTTGAGAACATCCGTCAGCATATATTTGCTGCCATGCAATTTATTGCCGTTCCAGCTGTTAAAACTGGCCATCACAGTTTGCACCCCAACGCCGAGGGCTTGGACATAACCCTGTCCGTGAATATCGAAAAGCTCTTGCTCGGTCAGAGCCGTGTCGCCTTGATCCTTACCGCCGGTCGTGCCGCCATCACCGATGAAATGTTTAGCAGTGGCAATCAGTTTTTGCTCTGATAAAAAATTATCCAGCGCCGGGTGACCTTGCAGTCCCAGCAGCATTTCCTTTGATAATTCAGCGACAATTTTCGGATCAGAGGAATAACTCTCATAGGTGCGGCCCCACCGAATATCGCGGGCGACGGCAACGGTCGGCGCAAAAGCCCAATCAATACCTGTCACGGCAACTTCGCGCGCTGTGGCTGTGCCGATGTCGCGCATCAGGCCCGGATTATTGGCGGCGCCCAAACCAATATTATGCGGAAATATAGTCGCGCCCTGAACATTATTATGCCCGTGCACAGCGTCTGTTCCCCAAATAAGCGGAATAGCAAGGCGACCGTTTTCAGTGCTCATGGATTCTTTATAAAAGAGGTTTGCCAAAGACAGCCAGCCGCCCAGCGGCCCGTCAACGTCGCCGGTCGGCCAAGAGCCGCCGCCATTAAGCACAGAGCCGATGTGATACCGTCCTGCGTCCTCCGGCGAAATGCTTTTGACTTCAGCCTGAACCATTTGGCCGACTTTTTGCTCTAAATTCATTGTCGCCAAAACGGTCTCTACGCGATTTTCAATATTCGCATTACCCGCAACCGGTGATTTGACTTTCGGCCAGATTTCGTCCTCAGCGACAGCGCAAGCATTCAAGCTCAAAGCGATTCCAAGGCATAGCGCAGCGCGCAAAGAGTTACGTGTTTTCATGACAGTCTTTTTTTGAAGGTTTGAACAGCGCGCAGTAAGGAGACTGCGCGCTTAGGCCGGAGTCTCTATAACTTAGCGCGCAGACGAATTCCGTAAGTGCGAGGGCGCGAGAAAAAGCGGGTATTATCAAACTGAGTAATAATAATGCCTTGCTCTTTTTGCTGATCTGTTAAGTTGGTGACCCAACCTTCTACGCGGTATTTACCCTCGTCATCAAAGGTATAGCCGGCGCCCAGATCAAAGGTCCAATATGGGTCAACTTCGTCCAGCAAACGCTGCGCAACATCGTCATCGGGATTATAATCAATCCCGTTAAAAATTGTCATATTCTGTTCTGAGCGATAGCCGAATGAAACCTGCGCATCAAACATGCTTCCGTTTGTAAAGTCCCATGCCTTGGAAACTTTTCCGTTAAGCTGGAATTCCGGCGTCTTAATAAGGCGATTGCCTTCGATAGAGCGGTTGACAGCATTTACGCCGTCAACATCTGCTTGATAACGAGCATCTTGGATCTCTTGAGAGCCTGTGACGCGCGCTTCTTTGAGCCATAGAAATGTTGCATCAAAATTGACATTGCCCGGGAACTGCACGCCCGTTTCAAACTGCGCCCCATAAATTTCCGCGTCAGACGCGTTGAAATTAAACGCAACAACCGGGCCACCACCGCCCATCGGCGGTGTTCCGCCAATGAAGTCAATAACCTGTGATTGAGACAACAACGTCGTCAGTTGAATGTCTTTGTAGTCATAGTAGAAAGCCGAGGCGTTGAAGGTTATCGGCAGGGTTTCAAATTCAAATTCCTGTTTGGATCCGATTTCGTAAAGGGTCAGACGCTCTTGATCGTAGGTCGGCGCAGCTCCCGTCGGCGTAAATTCAGAGGTAGCTCCGCCCGCAAGGCTTAGGCTGCCATTAGATGGCAATACGCCGGGAATATTATCGTTGAAGCCGCCGGACTTGCTGCCGGTTGCAATCAGGCCATAAACAAGGTGGTCGTCAGACAGATCATATTCGCCGCGAACACGCCAATCGACAAAGTCCTGCTTCAGTGCACCGTTTTGAATATCTGCACTGAAGTTATCAGGCGCGATAACCGCGAAAGACACATTGCCGACCAACGGGTCAAAGGTTTCATTACCAAACACGTCGGCGGTTCCTTGAGAAAAACAGCTTCCGTTTGATGTACCGTCAAAGCCGACAAGCAATTCAGGGCACGGCGGACGGTCGCCAAACGGAATTGGATCAACAATTTCCCCGTTCCCGTAAATATCGCCTAAAGCGTCACGCGCACCGAATCTGCCGACTCCGTCCAGATAAAAATCAATAACTTCCTGCGCAGAAAACGCGCCGTCATCATTGGTATCAGCGTTGTAAATTGTGCGGTCGAAGCCCGCAAATTCAAAGCCTTCGGTCCCGACGCCCGTCGCAAAACAGCATCCGAATCCATCACCGCCAATAATAAAGGCTTGGCCGTAACGCGCATTGACACCAAAGCGTTCTTTTTGATCTTCTGTATAGCGCAAGCCGCCGGAGACGCGGAATTTGTCCGTGACGTCATAGGTGGCATCACCATAAACTGACCAACTCTCGGTATCGGTTGTTTGATTAAACTCGAGCCCGGAGAAAAACGGATTGCGGTCGCCTGTCGTCGCGAGCAAGGTGCGTTGGTCTTCCTCAAAAAGAAAAGCGCCGAGAGTCCATGACAACTGATCATCGTCATCAGAGAATGCCCGAAGCTCATGGATCGTGCTTTCGCTGTCCGTCAGGAACTGGATACGCGAGAAATTATCAATGTCTCCTACGTCAACATTGTCCAAGACCCCGTCATAGACCACAGATGCGGGCGTCACAAAGTCATAGTCGAAAAGCAAATCACGCTTTGATCCGATATATTCAACACTGAATTTATCAAAATCATATTCAGCATGCAGCTTGATACCTGAATGCTCGGTGTTCTCTTCAGGGGTAAATGCACGACCAATGACTTTGCGCGGGTCGCTGATATCATCAGGGCGGACACCATTACCCAAAGCGCTGGCATAGTTTACACCGGTATAGCCTGAGCCTTCTTGCTTCAGTTGATCAGCGGTCAGCGTCAGAGACAGACGATCTGTCGGCTCCCAAAGCACCGTTGCCCGAATACCGCTGTCATCTGCAGCCTCGCCGACGCCGACGCCTTCGGCTTCACATGTCGGCACATTCAAGCCGAGTTCGTCACTGCAGGGCGTTACGCTTTCAAGATAGCTGTCATGCTCTGATTTATAGGCAGCGACGCGAACAGCTATATTATCGCCGATCGGCACATTGACCATGCCTTCAACCGTACGCTCGTTGTAATTGCCGACGGCAATTTCGCCCATCGCATCCCAATTGCCCAGCCATGGCTTCCAAGGAATAATATTGACCGAACCGGCCGTAGCGTTACGACCGCGCAGCGTACCCTGCGGACCAATATTCACTTCAACGCGCTCAATATCAAAAAAGCCGGCACCGACGCCTGCAGGACGCGGCAAATAAACACCATTCAAATGCGTTGCAGCGGCAGGGTCACCAAGTTCAGTATTATTAGAAGAACCGACGCCGCGGATATAGACCTCAATATTGCCCTGATTATTGGCAATAGAAAGTCCGGGAATTTTACCGTCAATATCTGTTACATCTTTAATACCCAACATCTTTAATTCTTCGCCGGAAATCGCGGCCGCTGTGCCCGCATAATCCTGCAGGGATTGGGCGCGGCGCTCAACGGTGACGATAACTTCGGATGTGCCATCATCATTATCGATGATCTCACTTGAAGATTGAGCGGCGGCGCTCATTGGCAAAGTCATGGCGACAGTCAGGGCCGCAGCAGACACGCTGCGCAAGGTAAAACGTCCGGAAAGTGGTGATGTGTGGTTTCGCATTATAGTCCCTCAATTTTATATTTATTACCGCCACGTAATGAGAGGGCATCGGCCGGACGCAAGCTTTTTGCGGTGAACCGGACTTTTGCTGCGATGAACGGGATATCAGGGCGTGCGCGGGGCAAAGCGCGCCCGCAGCGCCGGGCCGTAAGTTCGGCTGACTTTCAGGCGCTGTCCGGATTTTGTAACAACGACTGCTTCGCCTTTTTTGCCGGGAACAATCTGAGAAATTCGGTCTTCATTCACAAGGGTTGAGCGGTGAATGCGCAGGAATCTCCCGCCGGTTAATTGCGCCTCAATTGCCTTTAATGTCGAGCGTACGAACCGCGTTGAACCATCCAAGTGCAGGCAGACATAGTCGCCCTCGGCCTCGGCCCAATGGATATCGCTCTTGACTAAGAACGCGATCCTGTCGCTGTCCTTAATCATCAAAGTGCGGGTTTGCGTCGGCTCTAAGGCTGCCAGCATTTGTGATTTTGACGCGGTCGGCGCAGCCGTCGCTAAGGCCTCCCGCACGCGTATCACGCTTTGCTCGATTTCATCTTCACTAAGCGGTTTCATAACATAGTTCAGGGCGCGAACCCTGAACGCTTCAACAGCATATTGCGCATAAGCTGTTGTAAAAACAATCATCGGCATGATGTCGCTTTGGATCGCTTTTATGACATCGAATCCTGTCATTTCCGGCATTTCCACATCCAGAAACATAACGTCAGGCGTATGCGTCAGAACGGCCTCCACGGCTTCAAAGCCGTTTTGGCATTGCGCAATCACTTCAATTCCGGCGACGTCCTCCAGGATCGCCATCAGCAGGCCCCGCGCCAGCGGCTCATCATCAACAATAATCGCCCTGATCGTCATGGTGAGACGCCGTTTTGCGGCGACGGTGAATAGGGAAAGGACAAGGTCACCTGCAGTCCGCCCAAATCAGATGCGTCATAAGAAACGCTGCCTCTGCCCGCAAAATGCGCCTTTATGCGGGCTTCGGTGTTATGAAGGCCAACTCCTTTTTTCAGGCCGGTCACAATGTCGGCGACATCAATGCCGACGCGGCCACTGTCCGATATGCTCAGCGTAAGCGCGCCGTTTTCGCGCATGGCCGTCAATCGCACTGTTCCGCCCTTTACCTGTCCTGCCACAGCATATTGCAGCGCATTTTCAAATAATGGCTGCAAAATCAAGGCAGGTATATTGGCGTCAAACGTATCATCATCAATCTTAAATATTGTCGTCAGCCGGTCTTCATATCGGACCTTTTCAATATCCAAATAAAGCTTGAGCGTTTCCAATTCTTCGCGCAGGCTGACATCCGTCAGGCCTTCATTTTCCAGTGAAAGGCGCAAAAAATGACTGAGCTGCAATAACATTGTGCGCGATTGATCCAGACGGTTGGTTTTTATCAAGGCTGAGATTGAATTGAGCGTATTAAACAAAAAATGCGGGTTCAGCTGATAACGCAACATTTTCATTTGCGCCTCCCGCGACAGACTTTCAGCTTCGACCCGGCGCAGCTTTTCCGCTTCGACATCGGCCCGTTGCGCAGCGATCTGTGAATAGGCTTTAGCGACGTAATAAAGCGCAGCCCACAGCCCGAAAATCAACAAGGCCGTGAAATACCATCCGCCAAAATCTTCCCATATCGCCGGAGCTGACAACATCGCATCGAATGTCGCCATGCGTAAGATATTCCAAAGAAAGGCGGCAATGGCGACAATGAACAAATGCGCCAAAAGCCGCTGCACCACGCCGCCCTTATTGGCATAACGCAGCACGCGGGCCAAAGGCCATGTTACAAATGCCCCGGTGACCGCCTGCAGGGCAATATGAACGACATGCATCCACCGCGGATTACCGTACCAGAGCGTCAACGATAAAAATGAGACTATGCAAAACAGCGCCCAAGCGATCAACTGCGCCCCCCACCACGGCAGCGCAATCGCTTTGGCGTAGTCATCACGCCTTGAACTCTCAAATGTCAAAACCGCTCCCCCTGTTTAAAGCTCGGTTGATTATTAACGGGACTGTTGCACTTTTCAGATTGACCGGGAAGCCCTCTGCAGCGGCCTTCAAATCTTTTAGGCCGCCGGCCGGCATTTGCGAGGCCGCTCGGCTTAACCTGACCGCTTATCTTTTTTAACCGCCGCGCAATACATATTTCATCAGAGGCCTTGCGGTGCATCCGCTTGATTTTCCGGCTTGGCCTTTTCAAATTCAGGCAAAGACCGGCATGCTGCATCTATAGCCATCAGTTTGGGGTAAGCGCTCATGTCAACGCCGAACCGACGGGCATTATAGACTTGCGGGATAAGGCAACATTCAAAAAGCATCGGGTGTTCTGTCATTAAAAACGGCGTATTATATTCGCCGGCAATTTGCTCCAGCGCGGCAAAGCCTTTGGAAATCCAATGTTCTGCCCATTGCATCGCCCCGGCATCTCCTTGACCATATTCGGCGCGAATATAATTTTGAACAGATGAGTTCTGGATCGGCGCGATATCAGAGGCAATGACCAAAGATGCCGCAAGAATTTTTGACCGTAACAAGGCCTCACCCGGCATCAAGCCGGGCTCGCGAAAAGTCGCGTCCAGATAATCCATAATCGCCAAGGATTGCCGTAGCATGGTTCCGTCTTCAAGTTCCAGCACAGGTACGTAACCTTGGGGGTTCTTTACCAAATAATCTGCGCCGCGCTGCGCGCCCATGCGTAAATCTACGGATTTATGACTGACCTCTACGCCCTTCAGCGCGAGCGCAATGCGCACGCGATAACTCGCCGAACTGCGCCAATATCCGTGGAGTGTCATCATGTTTTAAGGCTCGTATTTCTCAACTGTGTTTTCAATACGCCCGAAAATTGATTGGCCGGTCGCATCGTTCATTTCTATTCCGACCGTGTCGCCAAACCGCATAAAGGGGGTGATAAAGTCGCCGGTTCGAATTTTTTCAATCATGCGAATTTCCGCAATACAGCTATAGCCGGCACCGCCGTCTTTGATCGTTTTGCCCTCACCGCCCTCAAATTTATTGGACACAGTTCCGGATCCAATAATTGTGCCGGCGCATAAATGCCGGGTTTTAGCCGCATGCGCGACCAACTGCGCCATATCAAAGGTCATATCGGTTTTAGCATTGGCTTTGCCGAATGGCGCGCCGTTATAATCCACCAGCAGCGGCAGATCGATTGTATTCCCGCTCCACGCCGCGCCAAGCTCGTCAGGCGTGACAGCAACCGGGGAAAACGCCGACGACGCTTTGCCGTTTACAAAGCCAAACCCTTTGCGAAGTTCATTCGGGATAAGCCCGCGCAAGGACACATCATTGACCAGCATAACGAGCTTGATATGTCCGGCGGCCTCATCTGCGTTGACGCCCATGGGGACATCATCAGTGATGACCGTAATCTCGGCTTCCATATCTATGCCATGCGCTTCGTCAATCGCCTCAATAGCATCGCGCGGGCCGATGAAAGTATCACTGCCGCCTTGGTACATGAGCGGGTCAGAATAAAAGCTTTCCGGCACGTCCGCGCCGCGGGCTTTGCGCACCAGTTCCACATGGTTCAGATAAGCCGACCCGTCCATCCACGTATAGGCGCGCGGCAGCGGGCTGTCGCATTCGGCCTGATCAAAGGCAAAGCTTTCGATCTGTCCGGCGTTGAGCATTTCGTAACGGGCTGCAAGCTGCGGCGCGGTGACGTCCCACTCATCGAGCGCTGCTTGGAGCGTCGGCGCAATATCGCCGGCGTCTGCGGCTTTTGAGAGGTCACGCGAGACAATAACGAGTTGACCGTCACGGCCGTCTTTGAGCGAGGCAAGTTTCATGTTTTAGCTTTCTTCTTTAATCTTCTCATGCAGCCAGGCGGCGTGCCTTGGCGCTTTTTTAGTTTCGCTCCACTCGACCAGCATGTCCGAGGCGACGCCGCGTAATTGTTTCATTTGATCGGGCGTGGCGATGTCGGCAACCAGTTCTAATCTGTGGCCGTTCGGATCAAAAAAATAGATGGATTTAAAAATGCCGTGATGGGTCGGGCCGAGCACGTCAAGGCCGGCGGTTTCAAGACTGTCTTTCGCGGCCAGCAGCACCTCAAAACTTTCGACGCGCAGTGCAATATGCTGTACCCATTCCGGGGTATTGCGGTCGCGGTCCATCTCCGGCTGCTCAGGCAATTCAAAGAAGGCCAGAACATTATTATTCCCGGCATCCAGAAAGATATGCATATACGGATCATAAGCGCCGGTGCTCGGGACGTTATCCTCTGCAATCGCGAGCTGAAAATCCATACCTAAATGGGCGGCATAAAACTCTACCGTTTCTTTGGCATCGCGGCAACGATAGGCGACGTGGTGAAAGCCATCTGTTTTAACGGTCATGGCTTATGCTCCCTCTAAAACGCCGCGCTCTATTTGGTCGCGTTCAATAGACTCAAACAAGGCTTTGAAATTACCTTCGCCGAAACCGTCCTTATAGTCACCCACGCGTTGAATGAATTCAAAGAAGACGGGACCGACTTGCGGCTCTGCGAAAATTTGCAGCAGAAGGCGCGGGCTGCCGCCCTCAGTGGTTCCGTCCAGTAATATGCCGCGCGATTGCAACGCCGCCTCATCCTGTCCGTGACCGGGCAAACGCCCCGAGAGCATATCATAATATGTCTGCGGCGGGGCGGTCATGAACGGTACGCCATTGGCCTTTAATTTATCCCAACACGCGGTCAAATCATCACAAATGAGGGCGATATGCTGTATGCCTTCGCCGTTAAATTGCCGCAAAAACTCTTCAATTTGTCCGCCACCGCTTTTGCCTTCTTCATTTAAAGGAATACGAATTTTTCCGTCCGGCGCGGTCAGGGCTTTGGATGTCAGGCCCGTATATTCCCCTTTAATATCAAAATAGCGGATTTCCTGAAAGTTAAAGAGCTTTTCATAATAGTCCGCCCAATATTTCATCCGACCGCCGTAAACATTATGGGTCAGATGATCGATCAGTTTGAACCCGCAGCCTTCAGGTCGGCGCGGTGCATCCGCAAGATATTCAAAATCAATATCATAAATCGACAGTTCACCGGCACCGCTGTCATAGCGATCAACCAGATATATAATCGAATTGCCGATACCGCGAATACCGGGGATACGAAGTTCCATCGGGCCGGTTTTGACGTCCACCGGTTCTGCGCCGCGTGAAATCAAATACTCATACGCTTTGCGCGCATCTTTGACCCGAAAGCCCATTCCGCAAGCACTCGGCCCATGTTCGCGACCAAAATAAAACGCCGGACTGCTTGGCTCGTAATTTGTGATCAAATTTATGCTGCCCTGCCGCCATAGATCAACGTCCTTGGAGCGGTGCGCGGCCACTTTGACAAAGCCCATCATCTTAAAAACAGGCTCTAATATACCGCGCTGAGGTGCCGAGAATTCGATAAATTCAAACCCGTCAAGGCCGGCAGGGTTGTCAAAAAGGTCAGCCATAATCATCTTTCATCTATATTGTTGCAATAACAACTAATTGAAAATGATTGTTATTGCAACAAATATTATGCATATTGGCGGTATGAAAAAGCAAAGCCCGCCCCTGATTAATCTTGATACTTTTTGGCCCTATCAGGTCGTCGTGCTCGCCGATATTATCAGCCGTAATACGCGCGATATTTTAAAATCACACACGCAGCTTAATCTCAGCCAATGGCGCGTCTTAGCCGCCATTGCGGAAAAACCCGGGCGCACCGCCGTAGAAGTCGTTGCAATCACGCCGATGGATAAGGGCATTGTCAGCCGAGCCGTCGCCGCGCTGATCACCTTTGGGTTAGCCGAAAAAATGCCGGACCCGCAGGATCGCCGCCGCGCGACATTGCGCCTGACAGCGAAAGGCCAAGACGATTACGTCCGCATTGCCAAGGCCTTGACCGCCGCTATGGACGCCATCGCGCCTCAGACTGATGGCGCAGATAAGTTCTCAGAAATTTTGCGCGATTATACGGACCGCATGCCGGATCGCCTTTAACGACTGCGAAATATATTGATCATTTGAGCCGCCGCGATTTATGGGTTTCAGCGCAATAAAAAACCATCAATTGACGTATGGCTGTCATAAAGTCATCAGGCCGATGTCGCATCTGCCTGCAAGACAATTTTCGATCGATATTCCAAGTCTTGTTTCATCTCGTCAGCATCGCATCCCGACCGGGCCCGAAAAACATGACCTTGGCGCAGGTCAAACATCAGCCGGGCGCGCTGCAAACTCGGAAAATTTGCAGGCAGAACGCCTTTGGTGATTTCTAAATCAAATCGGTTTGCGAGCCGTTTATCGGTCTCAATAATCGCGTTTTGTAACTTTGCTTCAACCCCTTCAACTTCGCCCGCCGTTGTTGCGACGCAGGAGCTCAGGAAGCAGCCTTTAACGCCGCTGTTTTGCAGGGTCGCATAATCAATGGCCGCCGCCATGAACGCCTGCACGGCTTTATCAATATCGTCCTCGCCCTCAAATGCGACAAGCGGAGCGCAGGCATCATTTTGCGCGTATTCATCAATGGTCAGTTTATATAGTGTCTGCTTATCGCCGAATTCCGCGTAAAGGCTCGGCCCGTTAATTTTCATGGCCGCGGTCAAATCTTTCATCGATGCGCCGTTGTAACCCTTTGCCCAAAATACGTTCAGAGCCGCCGCTAAGGCGTCCTCACGTTTGAACTTTTTCGGTCGCCCGACTTTTTTTGCATCAATCATTTTGAACCCTTTAATCGTCTTACCTCAATATCATATCAATCATTACAAATTGCAAGAAAAACTCACAAGACAGAACCGAAGCCTCCATGCATGTCCGGCGATAATGACAGGATGTTCCACTCGCCGCTCACCTGAATATCATGCCCTCTTGATGTCTTGCCTCTTGCACTCTGTGGGTTTTGCCGGGACTATTGCAGCAAAGACCATCAAGGACATTCATGTCAGATTTTATTGTAAACAGCGAAGCCGCGCTTCGCATCGGCATATTTGCAGGGCTGCTTTTGACGTTGCTGATTGCAGAAAGCCTGTGGCCGCGTAAGGCGACTGTCGTTGCGCAAACCAAGCGGCGAATTTCCAATTTGGCGCTCGTGATAATTAACAGCGTGTGCGTCCGCCTGGCTTTTCCGGTTGTTGCCGTTGGCGCGGCCGCATTGGCGCAGAGCCGGGGGGTTGGCACCTTCAACGTTATGAATTGGCCTGTATGGGCCGAAGTCATATTCTGCATTATTATTCTGGATATGATGATCTATTGGCAGCACGTCGCGTCCCACAAAATACCGCTTCTGTGGGCACTGCACAAAGTGCATCACGCAGACCGCGATATTGACGTGACAACAGGGTCCAGATTTCATCCGATTGAGATTGGCCTGTCTATGGCCTATAAAATGGCCTTAGTCGTGCTGCTCGGCGCGCCGGTTTTGGCGGTCATTATATTTGAGATCATCTTAAGCGCCTGCGCAACGTTCAATCATTCCAATATCAATATATCGCGCGCCGCAGATCGCCGCCTGCGCCGTATTTTGGTAACGCCTGATATGCACCGCGTTCACCACTCAGCAAACCCGGAGGAGACTGACAGGAATTTTGGCTTCAGCGTGCCGCTTTGGGATCATATCTTTCGCAGCTATAAGGCACAACCTGACGCCGGCCATGACGCCATGACCATCGGTCTTAGAGAACATCAGACCCCTGAGCCGTCATCCTTGCTTTGGTCGTTATGGCTGCCGTTTCGCGGTTCTTAGAGCGCGCCCTTAATCAGCTTCATAACGCCGGAAAAATCCATACTGTCATGACCGCCCTGCTCCATCTGCGTATAAATCGCTTCGGCGCGCTCGCCCATAGGCGTTAACGCGCCCGAATTACCGGCAGCCGCTTTAGCCAAACGCAAGTCTTTGAGCATCATCGCCGCCGAAAATCCGGGCGCGTAGTCACGATTGGACGGCGCAGACGCGACAGGACCGGGCGCCGGGCAATAGTTTGTCATTGACCAATTTTGCCCTGAAGCCGTGCTGGAAATATCGTAAAAAGTCTGCGCGTCGAGACCGAGCTTCTCAGCCAGATTGAACGCTTCGCACGTCCCGATCATGTGAATGCCCAGCAGCATATTATTGGCAATCTTCGCGGCTTGCCCGTTTCCCGCGTCGCCCGCGTGAAAAACATTCTTGCCCATAACATCCAAAACAGGCTTGGCCGCCGCAAACGCCTCGGGCGCTCCGCCGCACATAAACGTCAGGCTTCCCGCCGCCGCGCCGGCCACGCCCCCGGAAACCGGCGCGTCGATCATCGCAAAGCCTTTATGGCTCGCCAGCCCAATAACATCACGGCTCGTCGCGACATCAATCGTGGAGCAATCAATCAGCAGCGCACCCGGCTTCGCGCAATCAAACACGCCGACATCTCCGGCATAGACCATGCTGACATCTTTTCCGGCCGGAAGCATTGTAATCACAATGTCCGCCTTGCCCGCGGCATCGTTCATATCACCTGCGGCTACGCAGCCGGCATTCACGGCTTTGGCAATGGCATCTTCAGAAATATCCAGCGCACGCACCTCATGCCCGGCTTTGGCCAAATTCGCGGCCATACCAAGCCCCATATTCCCAAGGCCGATGAAAGCGATTATGCTCATGATAAAAATTCCTGCGGCGGCTTTGCGGCTTGTTTAAATATCCGCTCAACCTGATCTTTTGTGACACCCGCAAGGTCATCATGTGACCATTTCGGATTGCGGTCTTTATCAATTAATTGCGCGCGAATCCCTTCGTAGAAATCTTGGATTTTAAGAAAGTTGAGCGACACATCGAGTTCCTGCGTCATGGCCGCACGAAAATCCAAATCAAGCCCGCGTTTTATTGCCTCAAAAGTCACGGACAGAGCGAGCGGGCTTTTGGCGCGCAGGGATTTGGCTTGTTTGGCGGCCCATTCCCCGCTCATGCCGTCGAGCGCACGCAGGATTGACGGCACGTCTTTTTCATTAAACGCGGTCAACGCGGCCGGCATGTCGGCATCCATAGGACCGGGTTTTAAGAAATCAGCCATGACTGCGGCCACAGCTTCGTCGCTGCCATTCAGATCGGCTGCGCCCATTGCGGCAATAAACGCGCCGTGATCATCCGACGGAATAAACCCGTTCGCAACGCCGATCTCCAGCGCCTCTGCCGTTTTCAGGCGCGCGCCGGTCAGGCCGAGCCATTGCCCCACATCAAGACCCAATCGGGGCAGAAAATACGTCCCGCCCACATCGGGAAAATAGCCGATTCCGGTTTCCGGCATGGCAAACACAGTCGCGTCGCCTGCAATGCGGTATTGCCCGTGCACGGATAAGCCGACGCCGCCGCCCATTACAAAGCCATCAATCAATGTGATGTAAGGTTTGGAATAACGGTGTATCAACTCATTAAGGGCATATTCAGTGCGCCAAAACTGCTCAGCCCTGTCATCACCGGCCTTACCGCTGTCATGGAGCAGGATAACATCTCCGCCCGCGCAAAATGCCCGGTCCCCCGCCCCGTCAATCAATACCGCACCGATACTATCGTCCGCTTCCCACGCAATCAGAAGACGGGTCAGCGCGTCACACATATCCTGCGTCAGCGCATTCAGCGCCTCCGGCCGGTTAAGCGTAATGTGACCCAGATTACCGGTGACTTTTGAAATAATTTGGTCGGTCATTGTGATGATTTATCCTGATTATTGCTTATCGCAGCTTTTCTGTTTCCCCTAAAATGTCGGAATAATGAATGCGCTGTCTTCGGTCTGTGCCTCGGGCGCAGGCCATCTTTGCGTCACGGTTTTTACCTTGGTATAAAATCGCAAGCCTTCCATGCCGTATTGATTGGCATCACCGAAGGCGGAGCGTTTCCAGCCACCAAAGCTGTGATAAGCGACCGGCACGGGGATCGGAACATTAATGCCGACCATGCCGACCTCAACGCGGTCTGCAAATTCACGGGCAACCCGGCCGTTTTGCGTAAAGATCGCCACGCCGTTTCCGTATTGATGCGCCGACGGCAGTTTCAGCGCCTCTTCAAAATTATCCGCGCGCACAATCTGCAAAACCGGCCCA
Organism: uncultured Robiginitomaculum sp.; assembly: GCA_938015875.1. GTDB lineage: Bacteria > Pseudomonadota > Alphaproteobacteria > Caulobacterales > Maricaulaceae > Robiginitomaculum. The sequence continues at coordinate 24,835 of CALLXE010000018.1, forward strand.
AAAATCTCGTCTTGGTAAGTCTCCATATCGGCGGTCACATTGTCTAAAAGCGACGGCCCGATGAAAAATCCGTCTTCATAGCCCTGTAGTTTAAAATCACGGCCATCGACCAAAAGACTCGCGCCCTCATCAACAGCTTTGGTGACTTGCGCTTTAATCGAGTCGCGGTGAACTTTCGACACGACCGGACCATAATCTGCGTCCGGGTCTTCTGAAACACCCACTTTCATGGCTTCAATGGCAGGCAGCATTTTCTCCAGAAACCGCTCCGCCGTTCCCGCGCCCACAGGGACAACAACCGGCAGCGCCATACACCGCTCTCCGGCTGAGCCATAAGCCGCGCCAAGAATGTCTTTGACCGCTTGGTCCATATTGGCGTCAGGCATAATGATGCCGTGGTTTTTCGCGCCGCCCATACATTGCGCGCGCTTGCCGTTTGCGGTGGCGCGGGCGTAAACATATTGCGCGATATCAGAGCTGCCGACAAAGCTGACGGCAGCAATGGTGGGGTGGTCACAAATGGCGTCGACAATGTCTTTGTCGCCATTGATACATTGCAGCAGGCCGGCCGGACCGCCGGCTTCAACAAACAATTCCGCAAGACGCATCGGAACGCTCGGGTCTTTTTCAGACGGCTTTAAAATGCAGGCATTTCCGGTCGCGATCGCCATGCCAAACATCCACATCGGGATCATCGCAGGAAAGTTAAAAGGGGTTATGCCGGCGACAACGCCCAACGGCTTGCGCATTGAATAGACATCAATTTCCGGGCCTGCACCGTATGTGTGCTCACCTTTTTGACCGTGAGGCACGCCGCAGGCAAATTCGATGACGTCAATACCGCGAATAACATCGCCGCGACTGTCAGCAATCACTTTGCCGTGCTCCGACGAGAGCAACGCTGCAAGATCGTCCATGTTATCTTCAACTGATTTTTTATAGGCAAACAGAATGCGGGATCGTTTTTGCGGGTTCGTCGCCGCCCAAATCACTTGAGCCTTGGCCGCAGATTTCACGGCAGCATCAAGCTCGGCCGACGTCGCCATAGACACTTTTGCCTGCACAGCACCGGTATTCGGGTTGTAAATATCTTTGCTGCGCGGCCCCGTACCTGCAACGCGATTTCCGTCAATGTAATGGCCAATATTGTTCATGTCGTTTCCCTGATCTTTGCTTTGGGATAGAGTAATAGACACAGGGCGCGCCGCGTAAACAATAATTTATTCAAACCGCCCCACATCCCGAATACCGGTAATACCATATAATAATTTCGCATGTTTTCCGGAACAATGTCCGTACCCGGTCATCAATGCAGCAAGACGCCGCAACCCGGCGGCCTCGTGATAAAGAGGAGTAAAACCAACCGGGTTTTACCGCAGTTTCCGAAACTCCGGACAAGCCGCGTAAACTGCGAAGAAATTTGTAACTTTAAGTCCGGCTTCGGTCGGGCTTTTGTGATCATTACCCGCTGTTCTTTATTTAAAGTGCAGAAACGCTCAAGCGGATACAGCTTGCAAATGTATCGGGCGAGCCTATCTTTGCCTTATGAATTCTACTGAACCAAGACAGATTGTCGGCTCCGGTCAGGCGCCCGCAACATGGGTGCCGCATCGCCCTGTCCGACCGGAAAAGGTCGAAGGCGGAAAACGCTTTCGCCTTGTCTCTGATTTCGAGCCTAAAGGCGATCAACCCCAAGCCATTAAAGAGCTCTGCGAGGGACTCGCGGATCAAGAACGCGATCAGGTTTTGCTCGGCGTTACGGGCTCCGGCAAGACGTTTACTATGGCGAAGATCATTGAGCAGACCCAGCGTCCGGCTTTGATCCTTGCGCCGAATAAAACTTTGGCCGCGCAGCTTTACGGCGAGTTTAAATCTTTTTTCCCGGATAATGCTGTTGAATATTTTGTATCTTATTACGATTACTATCAGCCCGAAGCCTACGTGCCGCGCACGGATACTTTCATCGAAAAAGACAGCAGTGTTAATGAACAAATCGACCGCATGCGCCATGCCGCCACGCGGTCAATCTTAGAACGCGACGATTGCATTATCGTTGCGTCCGTGTCTTGCATATACGGCATTGGCTCGGTGGAAACCTATTCCGCCATGACTGTCGATATTGCCAAAGGCCAGACTCTGGATCAGCGCGCATTCATGCAACATCTCGTCGAGCTTCAATATCAGCGCAATGATGTCGGCTTTGCCCGCGGTACGTTCCGGGTGCGCGGCGACACGGTTGAAGTCTTTCCGGCCCATTATGATGATCGGGCCTGGAGATTTGATTTTTTCGGCGACGAAGTGGACTCCATTGCAGAATTTGAGCCCCTGACCGGCAAGACCCAGACGAAATTAAACACAGTACGTATCTACGCCAATTCCCATTACGTGACGCCGCGCCCGACCCTTAACCAAGCCCTTAAGAAAATCAAAGCAGAACTGAACGACACCCTCGAGCGATTTGAAAAAGAGGGCAAATTGCTCGAAGCCCAGCGCCTTGCGCAGCGCACGGAATTTGATTTGGAAATGATGGCGGCGCAGGGTTTTTGCTCCGGCATTGAAAACTATAGCCGTTATTTGACGGGCCGCGCCCCGGGTGAACCACCGCCCACCATGTTTGAATATCTGCCGGATAATGCTCTGATATTCACCGATGAGAGCCATGTTTCCGTCTCGCAAATCGGCGCGATGAGCAAAGGCGACCGCAGCCGCAAATTGACCCTGACAGAGCATGGCTTTCGCCTGCCGTCGGCTATGGATAATCGTCCGCTGACGTTCGGGGAATGGGACGCCATGCGCCCGCAAACCGTGCATGTCTCGGCCACGCCCGGCGATTGGGAAATGGAACGCACCGGCGGCGTCTTTGTCGAACAAGTCATTCGCCCGACCGGCCTGATTGATCCGCCCGTTGAAATCCGCCCTGTTGCAAAAGACGGCGCATCGCAAGTTGACGATGTCATTGATGAAGTGCGCAAAACAACCGCAAAGGGCTTTCGTTCTCTGGTCACCACGCTGACGAAAAAAATGTCCGAAGACCTGACGGAATATATGCACGATCAGGGCATTAAGGTTCGCTATATGCACAGCGATATCGACACGTTAGAGCGCATCGAGATTATCCGCGATTTGCGTATGGGCGTGTTTGATGTGCTTATCGGAATTAACCTGCTGCGCGAAGGCTTAGACATTCCGGAATGCGCATTTGTCGGTATATTAGACGCCGATAAAGAAGGTTTTTTACGCTCTGAAACCTCCCTGATACAAACCATTGGCCGGGCTGCGCGAAATTCCGAGGCTAAAGTTGTGCTCTACGCTGATCGCATTACGGGCTCGATGACCCGCGCTATGGAAGAAACAGATCGCCGCCGTGAACGGCAAATCGCGCATAATCTCGAGCATGGCATCACGCCGCAAACCGTCCTGCGCCAAGTCATGGGCCGCGTCGGTGATACGGATGAAGGCAAAGCCATTCAGGCCGAGCGCGACAGCTACACCCCAACGGGTCAAAAGAAGAAAACCCGCGGATCCCGCAATCAGCCTTACGGTGAATTCCAAGAAGAAGCCGAACCGTTTATCGGACAAAACATGGCCGCTGTCATGGCCGATATGGAAAAACGCATGTTCATCGCCGCCGAAAACCTGGAGTTCGAAGAAGCGGCGCGGCTCCGCGATGAGATGAACCGTCTCAAGAAAGAAGCCGCGGATGCCGAAGGGGTTTAACGGAGACCACAAAGCCGGATAATTCTAATTTTCAGAGTCCATAATTATGAAGAAAAAACGTAAACCATTCCTACTGCGACTTGGAAAATATGTATTCATAATCTCATTTATTGTGATGCTCATTTGCTTGTCGGTAATTTTGACTAATCGCGGTTTTGTTTTCAGAAACCGCGCGCATTTCGGTTCCGACTATATTGGTTGCGCGGCATTTGGCATGCTTGCAGGGGCTTGGATATGGATAAAAGGAAAATACCCGCAAAATCATACCCCGCCGAGACCGTCCGCCCCATTGGTAAGACCTGCTTCATCTGTCTGCCTATCTTGTAATGGAACAGGACAAAGCAAGACATATCGTAATGCCAAAGATGGGTTCGCTTACGGCCGGTGTTATGGCTGCGGCGGAACCGGGCGCTCCTGAAAACACCTTAGTAGCTATACCCCAAGTTGATGCCATATGTTCGCGGCGCGCCTCGAAATGTGGTGTCGCCGAAAAACCTGTAGGCCGAAGTCGCGTAATCCGAATTGCTGAGGTTACGACCCCAAAGTCCGAAACTGATTCCATTATTCATACGCCAAAGGGCAGAGGCGTCCATAACGCCATAACGGTTTTGGACGAATGAATTTACGATGGCTCCGCGCTCGACCCCATCGACGCCGGTTGCAAATTCGCTTTGGACCTTCGCATTGACACCAATGTCCAAGTCTGTCGTATCCGAAACCGAAAGCGTATATTTAACCCCGGCGACCAAAGACAGATCGGAAGCAAATGGCAAGGCGTCACCGTCCAAATAGGCGTTCCCTTCAAAAGTCAGGTCAGTGTCATTAATTTCCGTGTCCTGCAAAGTCACGCTGCCGTAGACCTTCAAACCCTCAAGCGGCCTGACTTCGGCGTCAATCTCTATACCGTGTGAGGTAGCAGCAGAGAAATTCGATAATGAATTGAGCGAAACGCTCGTGCCGTTTTCCAAAGTTACGCTGTCGAAAAACCGCGCTTGCGGGTCGCTGTAGTCATTATAAAAAGCGGCGATGTTAAAGTAGTATGCCGCGTCGGTAAGCTTCGCGCCCAGTTCAATTGTATCGACAGTTTCCGCACTAAACAGGCCGGCATTATCGAAATGAGTCGCATTGCTGATGACTTCGCCGTTAAAACCGCCGCTTTTATATCCATTGGAATATTGTGCATAAAGCAAGGCATCTTCATTCATTTTATAACTGAGCCCCAAGTTCCCGCTCAATCGATTTTCATCAATTTTATTTGCGCCCTCAGCAAGACCAAGATCATTTTGATTGTTTAGCCCCATCACACCATCGGGAAAATAATGACGACCTTCGCCTGACCCTTCAATCACTTCAGACGTCAGGCGTACACCAAAATTGACGTCCAATTTTGACGTCAGACTATATCTGTTTTGACTGAAAAAGGCTGCAGTTCGGCGGTCTTGATTAATGAGCGATTCTAAGCTGTTAGCCGGATAGGGTATTGGTTCTTGGCCGACGATCATTCCGTTTTCAATTTTGTCGCGCAGAACAGGGTCACCATTGATATCCCGGACAATACGTTTATCGTCAGTCCCGACCCGCGAATTTGCTGCAATATAATTGCACGAACCTACATGCGTTGACGCGTTAAACTGCCCACACCAAACCTTGTAATTTTGGGAAAACTCTTCGGCTTCAAAGTACAGCCCGGCAATGGCCGTGTATTTATCAGACTCGCGCACTAATCGAATTTCTTGACTGAATTGATCAAAATCCCGATCATAGGAAAGGTTAGCATTCTGTCCGCCAAAGAAACTTGGCAAACCGGCAAAGTCAAACCCGTATTGCTGATTATATGTCTCAAACGCGGAAAGCGAGACCAATGAAAATTGCCCGAAGTTATGGTTGATCTCCACGCTCGCGCCATAGAATTCGTTATCCGTATCTTGAACGCCCGTAGACCCCACGGAGATTTCATGGTCACCCAAATTGGCCGAAGCGGCACGGCCTTCATTGCGCGGCGAGGCGTTGACGCCGTTATCTTCGGCATAATGCACGTTAAACAATACATCCGTATTATCTGAAAGGCTCCAAGCCGCCAGAGCGCGCAGGCCAAATTCATCTCTTACGCCGCCGGCATCACTCGGCGCAGAAACGGCCGCGTCCGTAACCACATTGTCAATCACCGGCCCTTGGGTCAGATAACGTCCTGAAAGGCGTAAGGACAATGCGTCGTTAACCGGGACAGTCGCCGCCGCGTTTAAATTAACGCGATCGAATGTGCCGATTTCGCTGCGTATATATCCCTCAGATTCGCTGCCCGGACGGACGCTGACAAAATTAATCGCGCCGGCCGACGCATTGCGGCCATAGAGCGTGCCTTGGGGCCCCTTAAGGACTTCGGCGCGCTGCATATCAAACAGCAGCGGCGATGTTTGCACATTGGTTGCCTGATATACGCCGTCTACATAAACAGCCGTTGCCGTGGGTGTCAGCGCCTGATGGTCTACCGCGCCAATGCCGCGAATTTGAAACGCAATTTGGCTGCCATTGGCCACCGCAGCCTGAAGCCCCGCCACGCGCTGTGACAGCTCTTCAGCCCCGTCAAAACCCGCCAAAGCCGCGCCGTCAACCACGCTGATGGAGGCCGCAATGTCAGAGACCGGCGTTTGCGTTTTCGTCGCAGTGACAATGATGTCATCCGGCGTTTGTGACAAAGCTGTGCCGGCGAGTAAAAAGACAAGCAGCGCAGGCGCGCGGCGAATGGGAGTAGTAAGGGTCATAATGGGGCTTTCTGATTGCGGCGGCTGTATATCCTAATGTTGTGCAATATGCCAGCGCCTTAAAGCTGCGAGCCGGAGGTTCTTTTTCGTATATCGGCGCAAATTACCCCATTGCACCCGCAGACAAAACCGCTGATAATTTGCCTAATTAAAAAGAGGAAAAACCATGACTTTCAATTTGAAGACACTTGCGCTCGCAGCCTCTGTGATTGCGCTCTCATCGGCGGCGCTGACCGCCTGTAAACCGGTTGACACCGCGAAAGCTCCGACCATGGAGAAACAAGTTTTTACGCAGCCTATGCTCGCGGAATGGACAGGGCCCTATGGCGGCGTGCCGCCGTGGGATAAAATTGATCCGGCAACGTTCGAAGCCGATCTGACAACTGCGATGGAAGCATCCAAAGCCGAGATTGACGCCATTGCCGATAATTCGGCCGCACCGACATTTGAAAATACGATTGTGGCCATGGAGCGCAGCGGGCAAGCCCTTGACCGCGCGTCTACGCTGTTTGGCGTCCACGCAAGCAATTTGACCAATGACCAAATTCGGGAAATCTCGACAACTATGTCCCCGAAATTTTCGGCCTTTTATGATGGTATTAATCAAAATGAAAAATTGTTTGCCCGCGTCAAAACGGTTTATGAAAACATGGACGGATTGGACGCCGTTCAGAAGCGTCTTGTTACTGACAGTTATCGCGGTTTTGTGCGTCAGGGCGCGAACCTGTCGGACGACGAAAAAGCCAAGCTGACAACGATCAATACCCGCCTGTCGGAACTGACCACGAAATTCGGGCAAAACGTTCAGCATGACGAAGAAAACTACCCGACGGTTATTTCCAAGAAGGCACGGCTTAAAGGTCTCCCCGACTGGCTTGTTGCGTCCATGGAAAATGCGGCCAAGGGCCTGGGTGAAGACGGAAAATGGGCCGTAACCAATACGCGCTCTTCTATGGATCCGTTTCTGACTTATTCTGAAAATCGCAAACTTCGCAAAACGGTTTGGGAGAAATATTATGGGCGCGGCGATAATGGCGATGCCTATGACAATAACGAAATCATCAGCGAGATTTTGCAGCTGCGCTATCAACGTGCGCAGCTTCTGGGCTATGAAAGCCACGCTCATTGGGCTCTGGAAACGCGCATGGCCAAGACCCCGCAAAACGCGATTGACCTGATGGAAGCTGTCTGGCCGGCCGCCGTTGCCCGCGCCACTGAAGAAGTCGCCGATATGCAAGCCGTCGCGAATGCCGAGGGCGCGAACTTTAAAATCAAGCCTTGGGATTATCGCTTCTACGCCGAAAAAGTGCGCAAGGATAAATACGACCTCGATTTCAACCTGGTCAAACCTTACATGCAGATGGAAAAACTGCGCGAAGGCATGTTTTATGCCGCCAACCGTCTTTACGGATTTGACTTTGAGCAAATCTCTGACGCGCCCGTCTTTCACGAAGATGTCCGCGTCTGGAAAGTATCCAAAGACGGCGAACTTGTCGGGCTATGGTATTTTGACCCGTATGCGCGCAAAGGCAAACGCTCCGGCGCTTGGATGAACGCCTACCGCACGCAGCATAAACTGGACGGACAGGACATCAAAGTCATCGTCTCTAACAACTCAAACTTTGTCAAAGGCGCGCCCGGAGAAACTGTTTTGATTTCTTGGGATGATGCCAACACAATGTTCCATGAATTCGGTCATGCCCTGCACGGCCTGAACTCTGACGTGAAATATCCGGGTCAATCCGGAACCCGGGTCGCCCGCGATTATGTGGAATTCCCGAGCCAGCTTAACGAGCATTGGTTGTCCACACCGGAAGTCTTAAGCACTTACGCCGTGCATTACGAAACCGGAGAGCCTATTCCGCAGGACCTGCTGGATAAAATGGAAAAAGCGGCGACGTTTAACCAAGGCTTTTCTACCGTTGAATATCTGGGCAGCGCGCTGATCGATATGAAACTGCACATGGCCGGCGGCGATAAGATCGACCCGGATAAATTTGAGCGCGAGACGCTGCAGGCGCTCGGCATGCCGCCGCAAATCGTTATGCGTCACCGCACGCCGCATTTCGGGCATATCTTTGCGGGCGGTTATTCTGCCGGCTATTACAGCTATTTATGGTCAGATACGCTGACAGCCGACGCCGCTGAAGCGTTTGAAGAAGCCGGCAGCTTCTATGACCCGGCCGTCGCCAAAAGCCTGCACGACAATATCATGAGTGTCGGCGATACAGTTGACCCGGCGGATGGTTTTAGGGCCTTCCGGGGACGCGACGTTTCCATCGCCCCGCTTATGCGCAAACGGGGATTCCCTGTTCCGAAGGAATAAGGCTCAGATAACTCTACAATAAGCCGGCGGAGGAAAACCTTTAGCCGGCTTTTTTGCGCCGTATCGACAGGAGCGTTCCGGCGATCAGCGGCGCGACTACGGACGCCGTGGCAACAGAACTTGACGCGGCCCAATATGTTTCAAACACGCCGCTTGCGCCCACGGCTTTGCGGGCTAAATGCGCGGCGACAAACGGCGCGGTGAAGACCGCCATACCGACATAGGCCGCCATGCGGATCCCCCGCCCCGTCCCGTGCAGCCGTGACCACAGCAAAAACAATAGGGGCCCGAGCAGCGCCAGCGCAATAACCGCCAAAGTAATGGCATGGTAAACATCCTCGCCGTTGACATAGGCCCGAAACGGCGAATTTCGGTAACGCTGCACCGCCATAACATGCTGCGCGCAAAGACACACAAGCCCGAACGACACCAAGATTTTCGACACAAGCAGTTTCATAGCGCCCTTTCCCGTTTGGTTTGGTTTGCTTATGGCATTAACTGCTAAAGACGAAATTAAGGCGAAATTTGCGCATCTGCACCCCGGATTTCTCTATCAAAATATTATAGCGACTGCCGCTTGCGCCCGCAAATAGCGCGCCTTTGAAAGATCAGCTGCGTCCGTGGCAATATCAAAACGAAACGCGCCGTACTGTCCCGAAACACCAACAGCCCGCGCAATCCAATCATAGGTCGCGCCTAACTTGGCGCCCGTCGCAAAAGAATAATCAACCCCGCTGCGCGACAACCAAATATCTTTGGCATTGAAAACAGATTGATGAAGTGACCAAGTGTTATTGAGCGAATAATCAGCCTGAACCGCGGTGCGGGTCATGTATGAATTTGATAGTGTCTCTGTAGAGTTTTGACCGGACAGCGCCGGACGGATAATCAAAAGCCCGTCTTCGTCCGTTCGCGAAATCCCGGATGTGGCATCAGCCACTGTGCGCGGCGCGGCGTCCCACCGAATATCAGACACAATATCATCAAGGTTTAGCGCAAAACTTAAAGCCGGCGTCGCCTGCCAATTAACCGCAATATCGACGGCGTAACCATAGCCATCCGGCGCATCGGCATCCTGCCCGAACACCGGGTCATTACCGTAATAATAATCAAGCAGTAAATCTCCCTGCGCGTCAGCGGATCCGCTGAGTTCCAATTGCCCGGAAATTCGCCCATCAAGTAAATTTTGAGCCTGAAACCCGGTTAATGATGCTTTGACTGATAAGCCCTCACTCACGGCGTAACGATATCCTACCCTAAGGCCCGTTGCACTCACGGTTTGCACGTCCAATGCCAAGTTATAAATGCCGTCGGGAACATCGCCGTCCGCGCTGCTTGCCAGTATAAGTCGGGCCGTAGCTTCGCTGTAATCCAAAGCCGCATCATAGCGCGTCACGACGGCCAAATCCCAATTGCCCATGCGCGCGCCGGCAGAGAATTGCGCATGAAGAAACGCGGCCTCACCGCCTGACGCGTAGCCTGCACCCTTTATCTCAGAGACCAGCTCTTTAACGGAAAAGCTCTCGGAATAGGCTTCACTGTCAATTTCGGTGTAAATTTCAGTCGCGCTCGCGGAGGGTACCCCCCTGCATTGCGCGAAAATAAACACAGTCCCGAACCATAGGTAAAATTTACGCATATTATCCTCACAAAAAATCCCGCCAAGCATAGCCCGGCGGGATTGGGTATCGTATTTATTTGAGACGCTATCTTACGGAGACAAAGCTGTCGTCAGTGAAAGTAAACAGCGGGATACCATTGCCGTCTGTCAGCGTCGCATATGCTGTGCCGTCTTTGCTAAGTGTGCCTGACAACGTGCCATCGGCAGCCTGTGAAGCGGTGAGGGTAAAGCCATCTTGATTTGAAATCTCAATTGGCTGCGTCAGATCATCGACAATATTGAAATCGCGGGCATTGGTTCTGAACCGGCGACCGGCGAAAGAAAGCTCAAATGTCAACGAACCGGTCACATCGCCGCCGGCCAAAGCCGCCGGGCCGAAGGCTTTAAACTCGACCTCTTTATCATCGGCATCAACACCGGCGATATCCTGACGAAGAGACGCTGCAAAGATGGCATTAGCCGCCGCATCAGGGTCGGTCGTTTGGGTTGTCGGGACGCTAAAATAGTTGCGCGACTGATTCCCTGTTAACGTAAGACAAGCTGCCTCTCCGGCAGATTGGTTAAGTTCATAACCGGTCCAAACACCGCCTTGTTCTGCGTACGGCGTTTGCCGGTACAAAACCAATCGGCCATCGCCTTCGCATCCGATCGAGGCATTACCGTTCAAACTCGCAAAGATACCGTTCACGTAGTCAGTAATTTTTGGCTGTGCGTCAGGAACGTATCCCGAAACGCCATCACCGGGGAAAATAGATCCGACATTGGCCGCTTGAAACCAAAGCGTAATATCCGATTGCGTGGAACCGGTCGCACGAACGACTTTATATTCCAAAACCGGAGCCGTCGTGTCGTCTATAAGTAATACTGCGTGATTTGTGTCGCCGGTACGTACTAACGTAACTCCGGTCGGGGTCACGAATGACGTCGTCTCCAATTGCGCAGCAATAGCCTCAAGTCGCATAGCAGCTTCTTCTGCCGATACAAAAGAGTGTTCAATTTTGGTCCCCGAACCACCTGTAACATCAAGGGTCAGCACGTTATCAGTTACAGTATATTCGGCATAAGTAAATGTTTCAGGACTTTCCGCTAATGATAGCTTGTCGCCACTTATTCCTAAAGAAAACGTCAAATCAACACTTTGACCGCCTTCAGATAACTTTCCGCTCAAGCCTATATCCGTTGCCTCAAGACCAAATGCCCCTGAGGTGACATCAGCTTCAAGTACGCGGCCAAAGTAAGTACCCGTGTCTATTTGCGCATCATTGAAGTTTGCGTTTAAGAGACGCGTCGAGAAAATGCCGTTAAAGCTAAGCCCATCTGTTATCTTTTGAATGATGTCTATATCGGCAGACAGATCAAATTCTCCGATATTGACGTCACGGCTTACTGATTCAGTGCGGTCATAATTATTAGCATAAAATTCATCCAACACGACGAGGTTTACATTTGCAAGCGAGATAACGCCATCGTTGAAAGTGACGGCAACATTGCTGTCTTCCGCCGATCCTGAAAACTTGACAGATGCATCTCCCGATCCTGTAGCTTCGTCCAGACTGAAGAACACTTGCGTATCAACACCTTGGCCACTCGAACCGGTTTCATCGGAGACCAAAGAATTGGCAACCGTCGCCGTCAAGTTTAGCGCAAAGCTGTCCAGCGTCCCATTCGCAATCGCCAGATCCACACCATCGGCTCCACTTGCGATAGAAACGGTTAAGCCCTGATCACTGAATGTCGTTAGAGTATTATCGTCACTATACGCATTGAAAGCTGCGTTCATAACTTCCAGCCCGTTGAAAATAGCTTGGAAGGCTGTCTCTGCATCAACGGAAATCAATTCGCTTGCCGTATTCACGCGATCTGAGAAAGCTTCAAAATCCGGCCCGTCAACGGCATCATCAATTGCCGTATGAATAAGCTGCAAATCACTGACAAACGCTTTGGCCTGAACAAGCGCTGCAGCGCCGGCAGTCGGCGATTCTGTAGAACCTGTCAGACGTGTATCATCAGCAGAGGCTGCCGAGAGCGCGTCTGCTGTCAACTGCGCTTCGATGAGGCTTTTGCTTGCTGTTGAAATCGGGCTGGCGTCTGCAACTTCGGACGCGCCTTCAAGTATAGAGTCAAAACCGACTCCTGAACCGCTTTGGCCGCTGCCGAAAAATAACTGACCGTCATTGGCTCTGATCTCAGCCGCCAGAGCCGTCAGACCTGCGCCCAGATCGGATCCGCTGTCTTGAATGCCGCTCAGAATGCCACCGGAAATCAAGGCTGCACGAAAGGCGTCTGCATTGGTAATGTCGGCTGCACCGTTGGCCACGTTAATCGCCGGAAGTTCCGTCAGATCGGTAGCCATAAGACCGAACAGGTTGGACACCTTGGACTGCGCTTGGCTCAAACTTTCAGTCGTCAAAGGCGCCGCGGCAGCAATTTCGGAGGCAAAATGGGTTAAAGGCGTGACATTGACCAGTCTGGATCCGTTATTGGCCGGAGTCGGAATAATTGCAGACAAAGAGACTGAACTGTCGATGGCAAAGTCATCGCCAAAGCTTACCGCGCCGCAACCGGCAGCGGCATCACAAACACTGGTCGCGCCCGCGCCGCCGGTGACGATAACTTTGACAAATGGACCGTCGAAATTCGCGCTTGCCGGGATGGTGACAGAAAAAGACCCATCCGTTGCGGACGTTGTGCCGGTAACTAAAACATTCGTCGCGTCAGCGGCGTCCTGAACGGATACGACTCCGTTTTTGATCAACCCCTTAACCGCAGCGCCGTTTAAACCAAATGTGCTGCCGGTTGGCGCGGGAGGCGGAGGCGTAACGATATTGCCTCCGCCGGCAGATGAACCGCCGCCGCCGCCGCATGCGGACAATCCTAAAAATATCGTCATTGCCGCCAAAGCGGTTCCCGTTTTTAATCTGCTCGGTAATGTCATGCGTCGTAGTCCCCCATCAAAATTTAAATATTCATTTTATTTTTAAGTAGTAAATACTTAAAACACAAGCGCTCACCTTGGTTAATCCACACCATTCGTACCAGAGCCGCCGGGGCATTGTTAAACTGCTTCAGATTAATGTCGAAAAGTGTCGTCAAAGCAGGTAAGCAGGGTTATGACACTTACTATCCACGATTTCATTTCTCACCGGTTTCGGGGGTTTGCACCTCGGGAAAACTCGATTGCCGGATTGATCACTGCGCTCGATTTTGGCGTGAAGCATTTGGAATTTGATATTCGCGTTGCCAAATGCGGAACCCCGATGATCTGGCATGATGAACATGCAAAAGACGGCCGGGGAAAGACGCGAAAATTATGCGAGGTCCCGGCGGATGATTTCAAAAAAGTCGGCGGGGACTTTGCGCATTTTCCGACTTTTGACGCGCTGCTTGCCGCTGCCTCTGCCCACCCCGTCAAAGATGCAAAACTGCTCATAGATATTAAAGACGCCGGGTTTGAAACAGAGATTACATCGCTGGTTCGCCTGCACCGCCTTCATGACCGGGTCGTTTACGTCAGCTGGGTTCCGGAGGCGCTTTATGCCTGCCATGCGCTGGAGCCGGACGCGCCGCTTTGCCTGTCGCACTGGTGCAAAAAACCGGGGCCATTAATTCGCAAAGTTCACAAAGTTTTCACGGCGAAAAACGGAGCCGTTCCAAATTCAGGCCGAAAGTATATTCACGGCGAGCGCAGCGGATGGTTTGTCGACGGACAGATTACGGGCACGCTGCGCGATATGCTGATTAAAACCGGCGGGTCTGTTTGCGTCCCCGTCGGCATGGTCAGCAAGGACTTGGTCGACGGTTATCATGCAGACGGAATAGAGGTCAGCGTTTTCTCGTATGTCGATTTGAAGAAAGCGCAGGCGCACAAAGCGGCGATGAATATTGACCTGTACTTTGTTGATAAGCGGCGGGTTTTTGACAGTTTAGAACGAAAAAACAAATTGCATGTCGTACGTTACGATTTTTAGCCATAGCGCATCTTCAAAGTTATAAATCTTCATTCCAAGCCCTATAGGCTACCAGACAACACCACATTGTGAGGGGTAGAAGGAAAAAGAATAATGAATGTAATTCAAAAACTACCGCAAAGACCGCAATAAAAAACGCTGGAATATAGTAAGGAATTATTCGTTTTGAAACGTTGAGGTACTTTTCAAAAAACATTTTCATTCAGCGGTCTCCCCTCATCCTAAAACTCCAAATCATCATCCGTGTCATTGGCCGGAATTTTCGCTTCGCCGTC